>JBCDIK010000027.1:0-23717 GCA_038749065.1 Pseudomonadota bacterium
ATCCTCACGAGCGAGGCTCGCGCTGGCTGGTCCGCGCGCGGCCGGGCGCTGGCGGAGGATCCGCAGATCTTTCGCCTGGCGGAGACCGCTGCCGACCTGCTCGAGCGGTTCGCAACGCAACGGCCGCGGACCTTGGCCTTCGCCCTGTTCAAGTATTTCCCCTACGGTGGCCTGCAGCGCGACTTTCTGCAGGTGGCGCGTCTGGCGCTCGCCCAGGGCTATCGGGTGCGCGTCTATACCCTGAGCTGGGAAGCGGAGCTCGACGATGCGCTGGCCCGGGATCCCGCCTTTCACCTGGAGCTGCCGGCCGTGCCCGGCGTGCTCAACCACGTGCGCTACCGACAGTTCGCCGCCGCCATGGCCGAGCATCTGGCCCGGTTCCCCGTGGACTGCGTCATCGGCTTCAACAAGATGCCCGGGCTCGACGCCTACTACGCGGCGGATGCCTGCTATGAAGAGAAGGCGCAGGCGCTGCGCCCCGCATACTACCGGCGCACGAGCCGCTATCGGCTGTTTTCGGAGTTCGAGCGCGCCGTGTTCGCTGCTGAGGCGAAGACGCGCATCTTCCTGATCACGCAGACCCAGCGCGAGGAGTTCGTGCGCCACTACGTGACGCCGTCCGAGCGCATGTCGTTGCTGCCCCCCAGTGTCGGTGCCGATCGCCGTCGTGGCGAAGACTGGCAGACGGTGCGCGCGGCCTTTCGCCGGGACTTCGGCTACGCGGACGATGCGCTGTTGCTGCTGCAGGTCGGCTCCGGGTTCGTGACCAAGGGCGTGGATCGCACGATTCTCGCGCTCGCCGCTCTGCCGCCGGCGCTGCGCGAGCGCTGCCGGCTGATCGTCGTCGGGCAGGACAACGCGCGCACCTTCGAAAGCCTCGCCGACGAGAGCGGGGTCGGCGACAAGCTGCAGATCTTCAGCGGGCGCGATGACATTCCCCGCTTTCTGCAGGGCGCCGATCTCATGGTGCATCCCGCGGTGCTCGAGAGCGGCGGGATCGTGCTGCTCGAAGCGCTCATCGCCGGCCTGCCGGTCATCACCACCGCCAGCTGTGGTTTTTCGCACTACGTGACCGAGGCCGGCGGCGGCGAGGTGCTGCCCGAGCCCTTCGCCCAGGGTGCCCTGGACGCCCGCGTGGCGGCGCTGCTCGAAGACCCGGCCCTGCGCGAGCGCTACAGCCAGGCGGGCCTGGCCTTTGCGAACGAGGCCAACCGGTTCAACATGCCGGAACAGTTTCTGGCCGGCATCGAGGAGCACTTCTTTGCCTGTTAACGCAGAGCCTGCCAACTCAGAGCCTGACGGGGCCCCGGAGGCGTCCGTCGACGACGTCTGGCTGCGCGAGGACGTGGCGAGCGCGCTCGACGGGCGCGCCCCCTTTGCCGTGCTTCCGGCCCTGCCAGGGGTCGACGCCCGCGCTGTGGCGCGTCGGCGCACGACCCGGGTGGAACTCGCAGGCAAGGCGTTCTATCTGAAGCTGCACGGCGGCGTCGGCTGGGGCGAGCTGTTCAAGAACTGGCTGACCTTTAAGGCGCCAGTGGTCTCAGCGCGCAACGAGTTTGATGCCTGCCGGTCGCTGGCGCAGCTCGGGATTCGCGCGCCGGTGGTTGCGGCGTTCGCCGCGCGCGGCCGGTCCCCGGCGGACATCGAGTCCTTCGTGCTGACCGATGAGATCACCGGCCACACGACCTTAGAAGACCTGGCCGACACGCGCCCGCTCACGGGCCTCGAGCGGCATCGCCTGGTCACCGCTGTGGCGGACTTTACCCGCGCCTTCCACGGTGCCGGGTTCATTCACCGTGACTACTACATCTGCCATCTCTGGCTCGAGGACGGCACGCTCGCCGACAAGCCCGCGCTCACGGTGATCGACCTGCACCGGGCGCGGCGCTTTGCGCGCATTCCCAACCGCTACCTGGTGCGCGACCTCGGCGCGCTGTTGTTCTCCGTGCCGCCGGCACAGCTCACGCTGCGCAGCCAGCTGCGCTTTCTGCGCCGCTACCGGCAGCGCCCGCTGCGCGAGATCCTGCGCGAGGAGGGCGCTCTGTGGCGCGCCGTGCGCGATCGAGCAGCGACCCTGGCCCGGCGATGAGCGAGCTGCCCCACTACAGCAGCGACGATCTGCTGCGCGCCGGCCGCGAGCTCGCGCCGCCCTTCACGCTCGATGTCGACTTCGGCGAGGGCGAGCGCTGCTTCCGGGTCGACGCGCTGCTGCGCCTGCTGCCGCAGCGGCGCCTGGCGGCGCGCGCCGTGGCCTTGGATGTCGACGCCGATCAGCCCGCGGCGGGACCCGTGCTGTTGAAACTGTTCTACGGCGCCGGTGCCGTCGGCTACGCGGCCCGGGAGCACGCCGGGTACGAGCGGCTGGCCGCGGCGCGCCTGCCGACGCCCGAGCGACTGGCGCACAGCGACACCGCTTGCCTGTACCGCTGGCTTGAGGCGACGCCCGTGGACGAAGACGATCCCGCGGCGATCGATGCCACCATCGACGCCATCGGCCTGCTGCACGCCGCGGCGTTGCTGCAGAGCGACATGCACCTCGCGAACTTTCTCTACGACGGCGAGCGGGTGTGGCTGGTGGACCCGGACGGCATTCGCGCCTTGAGTGGCGAAGGGCGGGTGGCGGCCCCCTACCGCGACAACCTCGCGGTGTTCTTCGCGCAGCTCCCGCCGACCGCGGACATCCATCTGCCCGGGCGTCTGATGCGCTACTGCCACAGTGCGCACATCGCGACCGACAGCGAGGATGCGTTGCTGCTGGCGCAGCAGCTCCCGTTGGCCGTCGACCGCGCGCGCGCGGAGCGGGTCAGCCGCTACCTGAGCAAAACGATGCGCGACTGCACAGCCTTCGCCGCCTTCGAGGCGCCGCAGCGGCGCTTCGTCGCACTGCGCGAGGCGCTGGGGCCGGAGCTGACCGCCTTTGCGCGGGACCCGGAGGCTTGCCTGGACCACTCCGTAGTGCTGAAGGCGGGCAACACCGCCACGGTCATGCGCGTGACCATCGACGGCGTCTCGCGCATCGTCAAGCGCTACAACATCAAGAGCCTGTCGCACCGGCTGCGGCAGAGCCTGCGCAGCAGCTCCCGCGCGGAGCGCTCCTGGCGCAACGGCCATCTGCTGCAGTTCCTGCGGCTGCCGACGGCGACGCCGATCGCGCTGCTGGAGACGCGGCGCGCTGGCCTGCGCGATGTCGCCTATCTGGTCACGGAGGATCTCGGGACCGTCGATCTGCTCGCGCACTTCAAGGACGCGCCGCTGACCGAGGCGCTGCTCGATCAGATCACCGAGCTGTTCGGGGCCCTGGCCGCAGCGCGCCTGGTGCACGGCGACTGCAAGGCGACCAACTGGCTGCTGCACGACGCGCAGCTGTATCTGATCGATCTCGATAGCCTGCGCTCGGCCCGCAGCGGCTATGCGCGCGACCGCGCGCGCTTCTGCGCCAACTGGCCGGCAGAGTCGGAGATCGGGGCGCGCCTGCGCGCGCGGCTTAAGGCGGATGCCTAAGTTGGCTTCCTAGGGTGGCGTGAGCAGGCGCCGCAGGCGGCGCGCCGCGGCGGCCACGGAGAACTGGTGCCGCACCCGTGCCCGCGCGGCGCTGCGGAAACTGCGAATGCTCGGCTGTCCGGTCAGCATCATGGCCTGCATGATGGCCCGGCTCATGCTGAGCGGCGTCGCCTCCGCATCGCCGTAAAACCCGAGCTCGCCGAGGACGCTCTCGATGCCGGGCACCCGCGGCGCCGCGACCGGCACGCCCAGCGTGAGCGCTTCGAGCGCAACCATGCCGAACGCCTCCGCCTCGGAGCTGGTCATGAGCAGGCAATCGAGCCCGCGCAGCAGCGTCCGCGCATCGGGTTGAAAGCCCGCGAACCGGACCGGCTGCTCAGCGGCCTCGGCCTTCAGCGAAGGCAGCAGCTCGCCGTCGCCGATGAACAGCAGCTCTGCGCTGCGGCCCTCCTGGGCCAGGGTGCGGAACGCTTCGAGCGCGAGCATCGGGCGCTTCTTCGGGTGCAGGCGACCGACGACGCCGATGCAGAAGCGCCCCGGCTCGATGCCCAGCCGCGCTCGCGCGGTCTCGCGATCGAGCGCGGTCTGCTCCACCGCCGCCCAGTCGATGAGGTTGGGCAATAGCAGCGCGTTGCCGGTCACCTGCCCGAGTTCCTGCACCACCGCTGGCGAGACCCCGGCGAAGCGTACCTCGCGCCCGTGCAGTCGATAGTCGAGGCGCCGCTGCCAGCGCTGCATCCAGCCGAACTCGTGGGCCACAGCGATGGTGCGCGCGGCCGGCAGCCCTGCCGCGCGCGCCGCCCGGTAGGCCCGGTAGCGGTGGCAGAGCACCAACGCGGGCGTATCGAAGCTGCGCCGCTCGGCAATGGCCTGGCCGTCGCGCCGGTGACTGCCGGCGTCCTGGTTCAGATAGCGCGGCGGTTCAACGCCCAGCACCGCTTCGGTCTCGGCCGTTTGCCGGGCGCGGTTCAGCGCGCCCTCCGCGCCGGGCTCGGCGCTCGTGGGCGACAGGAACAGGGTCTCGCAGGGCACGTCGATGAGCGCTGCGGCCTGCGCGTAGCTCGCGCACAGCGCCAGGAACGGCGGTTTGTCGTTCGGGCAGATCTGTAGCAGCCCGCGGGGCTTTGGCGATTCGCTCAAGCGGCGCGGTCCACCTTGGTCACCAGGTAGTCCTCGAGCACCAGGTACTCAAGGTCGGAGCCGAAGAACATGTTCAGGGCGTCATCGGGTGAGCAGACCATGGGCTCGCCACGGCGGTTGAGGGACGTGTTCAGCACCACGCCGTTGCCGGTGCGCGCCTTCATGGCTTTCAGCAGCGCGTAGTAGCGCGGGCTGTGCGCCTCGCGCACGATCTGTACGCGCGCGGTACCGTCTTCGTGCACGACCTCGGGGATGCGCGTTTTCCACGCTTCCGCCACGTCGAAGGTAATGGTCATGAACGGCGCCGGGTGCTCGGTCTGGATGATCGAGGCAGCGTCTTCATCGATCACGCTCGGGCAGAAGGGCCGCCAGCGCTCGCGGAACTTGATCTGCTCGTTGATGCGGTCGGCAATGCCGTCGGCGTTCGGGCAGCCTAAGATGCTGCGCCCGCCGAGCGCCCGGGGCCCGAACTCCATGCGCCCGTGGAACCAGGCGACCGGGTTGCCGGCGGTGAGCAGATCGGCCACGGTTTCCGTCACGTCGTCGAGCTTGCGGTACACAAGCGGCTCGCGCCGGCCTTCGATGGACTCGAGGCAGCGCTCGTTGCTGTAGCTGGGGCCGAGATACACGTGTTCCATGCGCGACAGCGTCTCGCCGCGTTCTTTGGCGACATAGGTCGCGGCGCCGAGGGCCGTACCCGAGTCGCCGGATGCGGGCTGCACGAACAGCTCTTTGACGTGCGGCAGGGCGACGATGTGCTGATTGAGCTTGACGTTCAGCGCGCCGCCGCCGGCAAAGGCCAGGCGCCCGGTCTCCCGCAGAACATCGCCCAGGTAGGTCTCCATGAGCTTCAGGCACCAGTCCTCGAACAGCTGCTGCATGGACGCGGCGTAGTGGATGTAGGGCTCATCGGCGATGTCGCCCTCGCGCATGGGACCGAGCCAGTCGATCAGCTTGTCGGAGAAGTAGTAGCCCTGGCCGTTAGCTTTGTGGCGCCGCAGACCGACGGTGTTCACCAGGTCCGTTGCGACCTTGAAGCCTTTGCCGTCGGGCGCGATCAGCCGATTCAGATCGTACTTGCTGGCATCGCCATAGGGCGCCATGCCCATGACCTTGTACTCGCCGTCGAGCATCTCGAAGCCCAGGTACTCGGTCATGGCGCCGTACACGCCGGAGAGCGAATCCGGATCAAAGAACTCCTTGATCTTGTGAATACGCCCGCCCTCGCCGTAGCCGAAGAAGGTGGTGGCGTACTCGCCCTTGCCGTCCACGCCCATGATCGCCGTTTTCTCGTCGAAGCCGCTTAAGTGATAAGCGCTCGAAGCGTGGGACAGGTGGTGCTCGACGGGCACAAACTCCGTGCGCTGCCAGTCGATGCCAATGGCGGTGCCGGCTTCCGTCACCCGCGTGCGATTGCGGCGGAAGCGGCGATTGCCGTTGAACAGCGCATCGAGCCCGCGATCCGGGGCGTACCAGTAGCGGCGCGCGTAGTGCCAGCGATCCGCTCGGGTGAGGGGGATGGGCGCGTAGGGAAAGGCGATGACGTCCACGTCCGTGGCCTTGACCCCGGCGTCTGCCAGGCAGAAGCGCGCGGCCTCGAGTGGCATGCGGTTCTTGGCGTGCTTGTCGCGGATAAAGCGCTCTTCTTCCGCAGCGGCGACAATTTCGCCGTCGATGACGAGCGCCGCGGAAGGGTCGTGATTGAGCGCGCCGGAGAGTCCCAGAATGATCACGGTAAGGGCAGCGTCTGGCGGCTTTGGAGGGGCGGCATCATACCGCTATTTGTACAGCGACGGCTCCCCGAGCGGGCGCGTCTTGAAGCGCTTGTGCACCCACAGGTATTGCGCTCGATCCTTGTCGATCTGCTTCTGAAGCAGCGCGTTGAGTCGGGTGGCATCGGCCACGTCGTCGCCGCTGGGAAAGTCGGCAACGGGGGGCGTGAAGTGCAGGTGCCAGCCCAGGCCCTCGCGGCTGCGATGCTGGGCGAGCAGCAGCACCGGTGAGCCGTTGAGGCGGGCGAAGCGCGCTGTAGCGGTGATGGTTGCCGCGGGCACCCCGTAGAAGGGCGCGAACACCGAGTGCTTGGCGCCGTAGTCCTGGTCAGCTGCATACCAGATGGTGCGGCCCCGCTTGAGGGCGCGCAGGATGCTGCGGGTCTCCTCACGCTCGTGGATGTGCTCGAAGTAGTGGCCGCGGCCATAGCTCTGCAGCCACTCCCAGGCCGGCTGCTTGTTGCGCCGGTACATGAGGTCGATGCCGCCGATATCCGACAGGGTCTGGGCGATGATGTCCATGACCGCGTAGTGTCCGCCGATCAGCACCACGCCCTTGCCGAGCGCCTGGGCCGCATGCAGATGTTCTACCCCGCTGACCGTGCAGTAGCGGCGGACGTCGCGCTTGGGGTTCAGCCAGGCGTTGGCCAGCTCCACGGTGCCCAGGGTGATCTGCTCGACGCTGTCCCGCGCGAGCGCCGTCTGCTCGGCGGCGGACAGCTCCGGAAAGCACAGCGCGATGTTGCGCTCGGCGATGCGCCGGCGGCTGCGTGCCAGGTGCCAGGTCGCTTTGCCCAGACTCAGCCCGAGACGCCGCTGCGCGGTCAGCGGCAGGCGCGCGATCAGCCAGGCGATGCCGATGGCGAGCCAGGTCGGCCACTGGCTGGGCGCGAGGCGGTGCGGCGGCGGCTTCCGCTGCCGGCGCCGCGGCGCGTTGGGATCGGTCGCCGTCATGGGGCCGGGAGTTTACACGCTGTGCTACCCTGCGCCCGGTTTCCATCTGCCGGATCTGTTCATGCCTGCGGCCCCCGCCCAGCCTCTGCAGCTGCCCTCGCTGCGCGACGTGCGTTGCCTTGTCGTTGGCGACCTCATGCTCGATCGCTACTGGTTTGGCGCGGCGGAACGGGTCTCTCAGGAGGCGCCGGTGCCGGTGGTGGATGTGGATCACACCGAGGACCGCCCCGGTGGCGCCGCCAACACCGCGCTCAACATCGTCAGCATGGGCGCGGCTTGCACGCTCATTGGCGTGGTCGGCGATGACGAGGCGGGTCGAGCACTGGAAGCGCGCCTGACCGCCGCCGGTGTCGAGTGCGACTTTCTGCGCGCCGATGACTGGGCCACTATCGTCAAGCTACGCATCGTCAGCCAGCAGCAGCAGTTGCTGCGCGCCGACTTCGAAGCATCGGTCCCGGCGGCACTTGCTGACGCGCTGCAACAGAAGGTTCAGGCGCACCTGGCCGGGGCCCGGGTGCTGGTGCTGCAGGACTACGACAAAGGCGCGATCGCGGCGCCGGAGGCGCTGATTGCCGCGGCGCAGGACGCCGCTGTGCCGGTGGTGGTCGATCCCAAGCACAAGCCGCTCACGCGCTATGCAGGCGCAGCGATCTTAAAGCCCAACATTCACGAGTTCGCCCGCGCGGTGGGTCAGCCGGAAGGGCACGCGGACCTCGTGGCCCGGGGCACGACGCTCTCGCGCGAGGCGCAGCTCGATGCGCTGGTGGTCACCCAGGGCGGCAAGGGCATGACCGTGATCAGCGCCGCCGGCGAAGAGCGCCACATTCCCGCGCGCCCGGTGGACGTGTTCGACGTGACCGGCGCCGGCGACACGGCCGCCGCGGCGCTGGCCGTCACCACCGCCCTGGGTTGGCCGGCCGCCGACTGCGCCGAGGTGGCGAACGCCGCCAGCGCCCTGGCCGTGTCGCGCTCGGGCACCGTGGCCATCACCGGGCCGGAACTCGCTAACGCCTTGAGCGGCGGCGCCGCGTCTCGCGCCGGCGTGCTGTCCCGTGGCCAACTCGCCACCGCGGTGGCGCGCGCGAAGCAGGCGGGCGAGCGCATCGTGTTCACCAACGGCTGCTTCGACATCCTGCACGCCGGGCACGTCGCCTACCTCGAAGAGGCCAAGGCCCTCGGTCACCGGCTGCTGGTGGCGGTGAACGACGATGACTCGGTCACTCGCCTGAAAGGCCCCGGGCGCCCGGTGAATCCCCTCGATCGGCGCCTCAAGGTGCTCGCCGGCCTGGCCGCCGTCGATTGGGTGGTCGGCTTCAGCGAGGACACGCCGGAGCCGCTGCTCGAAGCGCTGCAGCCGGACATCCTGGTCAAGGGCGGCGATTACGGCGCGGACGAAGTGGTCGGCGCCGACATCGTGCGCGGCTATGGCGGCACCGTTGCGGTGCTGAGTCTGGTGGATGATTGCTCCACCACCGCGATCGTCAACCGCATTGCCGAGCAGGAACGCTAGAACGAGACAGTTGCTCATTCGGAGTTACACGTGTAACTTTGGGTCTCGGGTGGCGGCGAGCCGACATCGCCTCGGCCCGGTGATGGGGAAGCTCATCTTTGTTCCACGGGTAAGTGTGGGTGCCATTGGCCGCAGGAAACGTATCGCCGCCGGATTCCCAGAAAGGTCTCGGCGAAGTGTCACGCCGGTTCGATCGCAGGGCACACCATGCCACGGCCTGAGCCATCGGCGCGTCGGCCAGCGCGGGAGCCGCTCACGCTTGAGAAAATTGTGGCCGCTGCAAAAACCTTTGCGCCTGAGGACATCACGCTTCGGGCTGTCGGCAAAAAACTCGGTGTTGCCGGCCAGGCCCTGTATCGCTACGTCGACTCCGCCGAACACCTGGTTGAACTTGTGGCCGCCGAATGCTGGCCGGTTGAACCGTCCTTACCCGATACCGAACTCGGCTGGCATGAATGGTATTGCCAAGCGCTGAATCTGCTGCGCGAGTCTTTCGAGGATATTCCGGTCCTGAGCAAGCGCGCAGCGATCACCTCAGCGGTATCAAAGAGGCAGTTAGCCTTCACTGAAGCAGGCCTCCAGTGCTTTGCAGACGCGGGCGTGCCGCCCTCCGAGAGCATCCTCTTTCATCGCCTTTTGGTTAACGCAACCTTTGATCACGTGTTACGCAAAGCGTTTTATGCCGGTACCCGCGGCGACGCTGTCCTGCAGGATTTCTGGAACGCTATTGATCGCTCGGCCGTGCGTCATCCGCAGCTTGAAGCATTGCTTCGAACGCATCAGCGCATCAGCGCGCCGGAGGCGTTTGACCTGATGATCCGTACCCTGTTGAGCGGCATCGCGGCCCAGGCCTCGCTGGAAGTCCCGGGCCAATCCGCGGCGGCCGCCGAATGAACACGATTTCACGCACTGCCCTGATCACAGGCGCCTCTGCCGGCATCGGCGCCGCCTTCGCTCATGAGTTCGGGCGTCATGGCTACAACCTGGTCCTGGTCGCACGTAGAGAAGAAAAGCTCGGTGAGGTTGCCAACCGTGTGACTGCTGCTCACGCGGTCGAGGTGAACATCATGCCGCTGGACCTGGCTGAATCGGATGCAGGCGACCGCCTTGCAAGCCAACTATCAGCGGAAGGCATTCATGTCGATGCGCTCGTTAATAATGCCGGCTACGCATTGAATGGCGGACTGCTCGACGTTCCCTTTCAAGATCATCTACAGATGCAGCAGGTCATGCTGACCAGCTACTTTGAGCTGTGTTATCGATTCCTCCCGGGCATGGCAGAGAATCGATTTGGAAGAATCATCAATGTCTCCTCTCTGGCGGCGGTCATGCCTGCGACGCCGGGCAGCCTATACGGCGCGATCAAGCGTTACATCAACGACATGTCGCTTGCAGTGGACTACGAGTTCAGGCCTCGTGGTATTCACTGCAGCGCGATCTGTCCGGGCTTTACCTACACCGAATTTCACGACGTCATGGGCGTACGGAAACGCGTCTCCAGACTGCCGAAATACATGTGGCAAGCAGCAGACGAGGTTGCTGCAGAAGGGTACGCTGCTGTCATGGAGGGCCGGCGAATCGTCGTCTGCGGAAGGTTCAATCGCCTCTGGTCGTCTGTCATGAACCGGCTCCCGAGCGCCCTGCAGCGGCGGCTGGTGCAGCGCAAGTAGGTCGGTGCCATTCAGTGTCAGCCGCCCGGTCGCGGCTCAGGACGGCAGCAGTAACAGGTCCGTGTCTTCCGTGGCTGCGCCGAAGCCAGTGAGGAGCGCGTGCGCCTGGCCCCGGTGATGGGTCTGGTGGTTGAACAGGTGCGCGACCAGCCGCCAGGCCGGCTGCGTGGCGCTGCGCGTGCCGGCCACGTTGGTCCAGGTGAAGTCCGCGGCGAGCCAGTCGTCGCTCAGCGTGGCCGCCCAGTCATTGATGGTGGTGTCGAACGTCCGGCGCTCGGCCTGTAGCCTGTCCCAGTCTGTGTAGGCAGGTCCCAGGCCCTGCGCGTCCGCCGCGATCGTCGCCGGCGTGCCGGCAAAGCGATGCAGCCACACCCGGTCGGCCCAGAGGATGTGTGCGAGCGTGCCGTGCAGGGAGCCGAAAAACGCCTGCTGATCCTGCCGCCGCTGGGCGTCCGTCAGGCCGTCCGCGGCGGCGTAGCACCGCTCGTTCTGCCAGGCGTTGTAGCGGCCCATGAGCTGGGCATGTTCGGCACTGATCATGGGTTGTCCGCCACCAGCGCCGCGTTGGCCCGCAGATGCGCCGGGTTGATGGTGCCGACCACGATGCAGTCCGCGCCCGGGGTGTTGGCGACCTCTGCCAGCGCACGCGCCCCGTCGTGGCCGCTTGCGAGCGCTTTCTTGATGAGCACGCCCACGCCGGCCTGCGCGCAGCGCGCCAGCAGCGGGGCCATGGACGTGTCCTGCCGGTTGTAGGTGGTCATGAGCACGTCAGCTCCGAGCTCGATGGCACGTTCGCCGCCAGCGAGGGTCTTGTGCGACATGCCGACCGCGCGAATCAGCCCGTCGCCCTTGAGCGCCAACAGCACGTCGAGCGTGCGATGGCTTTCGAGGATCGTCAGGTCATCGCCGTCGGAGTGAATGAGTACCAGGTCGAGCCGATCCACGCGCAGCGCCTCGAGGCTGCGGGTCACGCTGCGGGCCACAGCGCTGGCGCTGAAGTCGTAGCTGGATTCGCCGCCTTCAAAGCGCTCGCCGACTTTCGTGCACAGCAGCCAGCGGTCGCGCTCGCCAGCGAGGAGCTGCCCCAGACGCTTTTCGCTGCTGCCGTAGGCGGGCGCGGTGTCGAGCAGGTTGATGCCCAGGTCGTGCGCGGTATCGAGCAGCGTCGCCAGCGCCTCGTCGTCCGGCAGCTCGAAGGGTTCCGGGTATTTCACACCTTCCGTGCGCCCGAACTTCACTGTCCCGAGCGCCAGCCGACCCACGGTCAGGCCGGTGCGGCC
The DNA here is from genome assembly GCA_038749065.1 of Pseudomonadota bacterium. Taxonomy (GTDB): domain Bacteria; phylum Pseudomonadota; class Gammaproteobacteria; order Pseudomonadales; family Azotimanducaceae; genus CALHVX01. The sequence goes on from JBCDIK010000027.1 coordinate 11,828, forward strand.
AAGGGGCACCTGCGGCACCGTCAGGGTCGGGGTCGCGCTCACAGCCAGGGCTCCGCGGCGACAGCGGCGGCCGGCAGCGGCAGCGCGCTGCCCGCGACAGCGCCTGCTCTGGCGGGAGCGGGCATGGCCGCCATGAGTCGATCACCCAGGTCGGGCACGAGGCTCAGCTTGGTGGGCCAACCGATCAGCACCGGGCCGACGGCGCTCACGAAGGCTTCGTCCGGGCGCTGGCTGCTGACCTGCTCCGGCTCCGCGCGGTCGATGCGCAGGCTGGTGTAGCGCGCCCGCGCCCAGTCGAGCCAGGGCACGCAGGCGCGCAGCTCCTGCGCCGCAAAATCAGCCTGTTCCGCCTCGCTGCGCTCGACGCCGCCGGTGGCCAGGGCGCCGCCCAGGTACCACAGCCACTGATCGTCTTCGCGGTGGCTGGTGATGGTGAGCCGCGGCTCCGCGCGCGTGACCGCGGTCAGGCAGTGTGCATACAGCGGGGGCAGGTCGGGCGCGCGAACCAGGATCTGGTGCAGGGGACGCCGCTGCATGCGCGGCTGCGCCACGCCGAGCGCTTCCAGCAGCGGGCCGGTCCCGCTCCCGGCGGTCAGGATCAGCCGCCGCGCGCGCAGGGTCTGGCCGTCCAGGCGCACCGTCACCGCATCCTCAGCGAGTTCGATGGCGTCCCCGGTCAGCGCGCCCTGATAGATACGCGCGGCCCGCGGCGCGCGCAGGTGCTCAAGGAGCGTCGGCGTATGCAGCACGAAATCGTTCAGCTGATACACCACGCCCTCGAAGCCTGGGTGGCGGAAGCTCTCCGGGTAGTTTGCCGGTGACAGCTTGTCGATCCGCCCGCGCAGGGTTTTGCTGGCGAAGAAGCTGGTCAGTCGCCCGAGGGTCGAGGCGCGGGCGAACAGATAGTAGTGCTCGGATAGCGGCGCAAGGCCCTGCAGGTCGACTTCGCCGCGCCCGGCGAGGCACGCGCGCCAACGGTCGGGCATGGCGCTGATCGCTTCCGAAGCGCCGGTCAGCTGGCCGCGCAGCGCGTACTTCAGGCCGCCGTGCACCATGCCCTGGGAGGCCAGGGTCTGGCGGCAGCCCAGGGCATCCCGCTCCAGCAGCGCCGCGTCGTGGCCGGCGGTGGTCAGCCGCGCCAGGGCCCAGAGCCCGGCTACGCCGCCGCCCACCACCAGGGCGTCCAGCATCGGCGCGGCATCGTCTGCAGGGGCGTTCATTCCGCGACCCTAGGCAGCTTGCGGTGAATCCGCAAGCAAGGTGGATCGGTTGACCCGCCTGCGCCGCGCCCGCAGGCTGCGCGCATGTGGCAGCGGCTCTACCCATTCATACTCACCCTGGCCGCGCCGCTGGTGCGCGCTCGCCTGAAGCGTCGCGCGCAGCGCGAGCCGGCTTACGGCGAGCGCATCAAGGAGCGCTTCGGCGCGGTGCCGGCGGAAATTCCGACGGGCTGCCTGTGGTTCCACACGGTGTCCGCCGGCGAGACCATTGCCGCCGTGCCACTCATCGAGCAGGTGCTCGCGGCGGCGCCGCAGCATCCGGTGCTGGTGACCACCATGACACCGACGGGCTCGGCGCAGGTCACCCAGCGCCTTGGCGATCGCGTGCACCACTGCTATGCGCCCTACGATTTCTTAAAGGGCGTCACCGCCTTCTACGACGCGGTGGCGCCGCGGCTGCTGGTGCTCATGGAGACGGAGCTGTGGCCGAATCTCATTGATCAGGCGCACCGACGCCAGGTGCCTGCGCTACTGATCAATGCGCGGCTGTCGGAGCGCTCGGCGAAAGGCTACGCGCGCCTGGGCAGTCTCACGCGCCGCATGCTCGGTCAGCTGCAGGCGATCGCCTGCCAGGAAGCGGCGCACCGGGACCGCTTCATCGCGCTTGGCGCGGCGCCGGAGGCGGTGACCGTGGCCGGTAACCTCAAGTTCGATCACCGCTTGCCCGAGGACTACGGCGCACAGGTGCAGCGGCTGCACGAGACCCTGGGCGTGACCGGTCGCTGGCTGTGGCTGGGCGCGAGCACGCACCCGGGCGAAGACGAGCCGCTGCTGAAGGCGCAGCGTGCCCTGCGGGCCAACGCTCCGCTGGCGCTGCTGGTGCTCGTGCCGCGGCACCCGGTGCGCGCCCCGGAGCTTGTGGCGCTCGCGCAGTCCCTCGAGCTGAACGCCGTTCTGCAGTCACAGCACAGCGGCACCTTGCCGGATACCGTGGATGTGCTTGTCAGCGACACCATGGGTCAGCTCGGGGTGCTCTACGGCCTGGGGGAAGCGGCCTTCGTCGGCGGCTCACTCATCGACCACGGCGGCCACAACCCGATCGAGCCGGCGCTGTGCGCAGCGCCGGTGCTCATGGGCCCCTCGCGACGCAACTTTGAAGCGGTGTGCGCGGCCTTTGCCGAGGCCGACGCGCTCCTGTCCGTCGAGGACGCGGCGTCGCTGACGGATGCGCTACAGCGCTGCTTTGATGATCGCGCCTACGCGCAGGCCCTGGGCGAACGCGCGAGGCAAGTGGTCGAGACTCAGGGCGGTGCGCAGGCGCGGCTGTTCGAGCTGATCCGCCAGCGGCTGCCGGGAGACCCGCAGGCGCCAACGCAAGGGCAGGCGCCCGCGGAGGATCAGGGGCTGGGCGGCAGCTCGTAGAGGCTGGCGTTCTTGACCCGCGTCACCGCGTCCTTGCCGGTCACGAAGCCGTTCAGCTCGTTGAGATCGGCTTCTGACAGCACGCCGGAGACCTGCTTGAGCGCCATGAGCGCGTTGACATAGGCGTAGCGGCTATCGGCGTAGTCGAACTGCGAGCGGTACAGCCGCTGCTGCGCCTGCAGCACGTCGACGATGTTGCGAGTGCCGACCTCATAACCGGTCTCCGTCGCTTCCAGCGCGGACTGTGCCGATTTGATCGCCTTGAGCCGAGCGCCGACGCGCACCACGTTGGTCGCGACGGTGCGGTACAGGTTGCGCGTGTCGCGCTCGACCGTGAGCTGCTGCTCCAGCAGCGACTCGCGCGTCTGCTCGGCCAGGGCGACGGCTTCCTTGGCGCGGGCGCGAATGGCGCCGCCCTGGAAGATCGGCAGATTGACCGAGGCGCTGTAAACGGTGGTATCGATCTTGATGCCGCTACCGAAAACGGTCTGACCGCCGCTGACGAAGTGACTCAGCCGCGCGCCGACGCTGACCGTCGGTAAATGTGCTGCACGGCGAGCCCGCACCGTGCGGCGTGCCGCCGCGAGCTGCGACTGCACGCTGCGAATGGCGAAGTTGGTGCCCAGCGCGCGGTTCACCCACTCCTGTTCATCGATGGGATCAGGATTGACGACCGGCAGGGTTTCTTCCAGGCGCCCGAGGGCGGCGTAGCGCTCGCCAGTCAGCGTGCTCAGCGTCTCGAAGAAGATGTCGTGGTCGCCGACGGCCTGAATACGCTGCGCGACCGCGTTGTCGAAGACCGCCTGGCTTTCCAGCACGTCGGTGATGGCCACCAGGCCAACGTCGAAGCGCTGCTGCACCTGCTCGAGCTGGCGCTGCACCGCCGCCTCTTCGGCCACGGTGGAATCGAGCTGATCCTGAATGCGCAGGACGTTGAGATAGGCTTCCACCACCCGCAGCACCAGTGCCTGCTCCGTGGCCGCGAGCTCCCACTCTGCGGCGGTCAGGTTGGCCTTGCTGCTGGTGTAGGTGAACCAGCTCTCCATATTCAGCACGGGCTGGTTCAGCTCGACGTTCCACTGGCGCTCGTTGAACTCGAGGTCCGGGATGCGTCCGAACTGACCGAAGGTCGGGCTGGTCGGGTTGGTGTCCTGCACCGGAGGCAGCGGGAAGCTCTGCTCGTTCCAGGCGGTGCTGGCGTTGCCGGTGATGGCGGGCAACAGCCCGGCACGGGCCTGGGGCACTCGCGCGCGGGTGGCCTTGTAGCTGGCGACCGCCTGCCCGAGCACCGGATCATTGTCCTTGGCGTCGAGGTACGCCGCCAGCAGATTGACGGCCTCCGCATTGCTCGCGCTCGCGTCGGCGACCGCCACTGAGTCGTTCTCCGGCGTCGCTTCGGCAGCCAGGGCAGCCGTCGCGCTCAGCAGCAGTCCGGTCAGAGCCAGCCCCTTCACGGCGGCGCGCCCCAGAACGCGCTGGGCAGCGCGCAGTGCCGTGGGTGCACGGCGTAACAGAAGGTCAGGGTGAGACATCGCAGCAATCCTGTGGCAGCGTTCCAGCGAGCGCCCGCGGCGTGGGCCAGGGTGGGTGAACGGCTGGTGAATTCACAAAGCAAAAGCGGATGCTACCAGAGTGTTGGTGAGATGCCTGTGGTTCGCGGCGGCTATAAAACGTGCGATCGGTCCCGTTTCACACCCCTGTTGGCCCCCGCGCGGGTGGGCGGTCAGACCGATACTTCGGTCCACGCGCGCCTCGGCGGACCCTGATATATTGTCCCGCCGGCGATCTCCGAGAGATTGGCAGGCACCGGACCATTCAGGAACGGCCACCACGATGGGGCCAGGCAACGACAGGGAATATGCCGCACAAGCGCTACAGCATTAACCTCCCCGCGCACATGGCGGAGTGCGACGCGAACTACGTGCGTCTGCTCAAGCTGTTCCCCGATCTGCGCGAGGAAGATGGTCGCGAGTTCGCGATCGAGCTGGGGGCCCAGGCGGTGCGCATCGAGCTGGCGGTCCTGGAGCGTGCGCCCTACACCACGCTCATCGCGTTGACGCAACGCGAGCTCGCCAACTCGAGCTGGCTGCGGCAGCCGCAGATCACCATCCGCCTGTACCACGATGCGACCTGTGCCGAGGTCGTCGCCTATCAGCACGCCCGGGACTTCAAGGCGGTGTACGACTACCCGAATCCAGACATGCATCAGCCGGACGAGAAGGCCCAGGTCAATCGCCTGCTCAGCGAGCTGCTGGCGGTATGCCTGCAGCGCGGCCAGATCGTCGAACTGCCCGTCGCGCTCAGCGAGCGCTAGCCCCCGGGCGCGTGCCCACCGTTCTGCAGATCAGCGACATGCACCTGCTCGCGGAGCCCGGTGCACAGCTCCTCGACACCGATACGGCGCAGACGCTTGAAGCCGTTCTGAAACAGGCGCTCGCGCAGCGCTGCCCCGATCTGCTGCTCGCGACCGGCGATCTTGCCCATGACTGCGGTGCGCCCGGCTACGAGCGCTTTGTGCGCCTGGTGCGCCGGCACTATGACGGACCGGTGGTTGCGTTGCCGGGCAATCATGATCTGGGCGATGCCCTGCGCGCCGTGTTCAGCGCCGCCGATGTCACGGCGCCGGCGCCGCACTGCGCAAGCGTCGCTGTCGGCCACTGGGAACTGCTGGCGATCGACTCGCATCGCGATGGCGAGCCCGGCGGGCAGCTCGATGAGGCGCTGCTGGCAGCGCTGCGCGCGCGCGTCGCGGCGGCCACGGGCCCGCTGCTGCTGGCGTTGCACCACCCGCTGGTGCCCGTCGGTGCCCCGTGGCTCGATAAAGACTGCCCGGCGAACGGCGCATCGCTGCTAGAATGGCTGGCGAAACAGCCGGCGCTGCGGGCGGTGGTCTACGGCCACGTGCACCAGCAGGTCGAGCGTATGGTCGGGGACTGCGCCGTACTTGGCACCCCCTCCACCTGCTTTCAGTTTGCCCCGCACTCTGCGCGCTTTGCGCTCGATGCGCGCCCACCGGGCTGGCGCTGGCTGTTTCTGGATGAACAGGGTGATCGTCTGCGCACGCAGGTGGATCGCTTGCAGTAACGCGCGAACCTGGCGGTCCGCAACGCGACAGGACAGCCCCCGGGAACACCATGGCCGAAGCCAAATATTCCGCTCAATCGCTGCAGGTCCTCACGGGCCTCGAGCCCGTGCGCCGGCGCCCGGGCATGTACACGGACACCACGCGCCCGAACCATCTGGTGCAGGAGGTGATCGATAACAGCGTCGACGAGGCGCTCGCCGGCCACGCCCGGGAGATCGAGGTGGCGCTGCTCAAGAACGGCGTCATCGAAGTGATGGACGACGGCCGCGGCATGCCGGTCGACATCCACCCGCAACACAAGATCAGCGGCGTTGAGCTCATCCTCACCAAACTCCACGCCGGCGGCAAGTTCGACAACGATAACTACACCTTCAGCGGTGGTCTGCACGGCGTCGGCGTGTCCGTGGTCAACGCCCTGTCCGAATGGCTCGAGGTCGAGGTCAAGCGCGACGGCAAGCTGCACTACCAGAAGTACAAGCAGGGCAAGCCGGCGGGCAAGCTCAAGCCCATCGACACCGTTGGCAAGCGCAACACCGGCACCTGCGTGCGCTTCAAGCCCGACGCCGGCTACTTCGACTCCGCCAACGTTTCCATCCCGCAGCTCAAGCATCTGCTGCGCGCCAAGGCCGTGCTGTGCCCGAACCTGCGCGTCAGCCTGACCGTCGAGGGCAAGGACGATCAGTCCGAAAGCTGGTTCTACGAAGATGGCCTCAAGGGCTACCTGCAGACCGCGCTCGCCGGCGCTGAGCTGGTGCCCGCGGAGCCGTTCATGCACAGCGCCGAAGGGCAGCAGGAAGCCGTTGACTGGGCGCTGCAGTGGGTGGTCGATGGTGGCGAAGCCGTCACCGAGAGCTACGTCAACCTGATTCCGACGGCGCAGGGCGGCACGCACGTGAACGGCCTGCGCTATGGCCTGACGGAAGCGCTCAAGGAGTTCATCGAGTTCCGCGATCTCATGCCCCGGGGCATCAAGCTGACGGCGGAAGACCTGTGGGCACAGTGCACCTATGTGCTGTCCGCCAAGATGGCCGACCCACAGTTCGCCGGGCAGACCAAGGAGCGCCTGTCTTCCCGCGAGGCCGTGGCCTTCATTGGCAGCGTCGCCAAGGATGCCTTCAGCCTGTGGCTGAACGAGCACCCGCAGGAAGGCGAGAAGATCGCCGAGATCGCGATCAGCAACGCGCAGAAGCGCGTGCGCGCGGCCAAGCAGGTCACCCGCAAGAAGGTCACCGCGGGCCCGGCGCTGCCCGGCAAACTGGCGGACTGCTCCGGGCAGGACGCGGAGCGCTCGGAGCTGTTCCTGGTGGAAGGCGACTCCGCCGGCGGCAGCGCCAAGCAGGCGCGCGATCGGCAGTTTCAGGCGGTCATGCCGCTGCGCGGCAAGATCCTCAACACCTGGGAGGTCGACTCCTCGCAGGTGCTCGGCTCCCAGGAAGTGCACGACATCGCGCTCGCCATCGGCGTCGACCCTGGCTCCAGCAACTTAGAAGGCCTGCGCTACGGCAAGATCTGCATTCTCGCCGATGCGGACTCGGACGGGCTGCACATCGCGACGCTCCTATGTGCGCTGTTCGTGCAGCACTTCAAGGCGCTGGTCGAGGCCGGGCACGTGTACGTGGCCATGCCGCCGCTGTACCGCATCGATGTCGGCAAGGAAAAGTTCTACGCGCTCGATGAGGCGGAGAAAGCCGCGATCCTTAATCGCATCGAGGCCGAGAAAAAGCGCGCAACGCCCTCGGTGCAGCGCTTCAAGGGGCTCGGCGAGATGAACCCGATGCAGCTGCGGGAGACCACGATGGATCCCAACACGCGGCGCCTGGTGCGCCTGACCATGGACTCGGAGACCCGCACCCGCGAGATGATGGACATGCTGTTGTCGAAAAAGCGCGCGGGCGATCGCCGCAGCTGGCTCGAGAAGAAGGGCGACCAGGCCATGCTGGACTGATCGTGGCGTTCGATCCCTTCAGCTTCACACCGCCCTTTGCGCAGGCGCTCGGCTTCGAGTTCATCGACGAGACCGATGGCAAGCTGACGGTGCGGGCACCCTGGGCGGAACATCTGGTTGGCGATCCGGATAGCGGCGTGATCCACGGCGGCGTCATCACCGCCATGCTCGACAACGCCTGCGGCCGCGCGGTGCACCTGGCGCGCATGCAGGTGGGCCGTGACGAGGAGGGCGCCATCGCCACGCTGGACCTGCGCATCGATTACATGGGCCCCGCGGAGTCGGGCAAGGATCTCTACGCGCAGGCCTACTGCTACAAGCTCACCCGCAACGTGGCCTTCGTGCGCGCGACGGCGTACACGGACACCATCGAGCAGCCGGTCGCCAATGCGGTCGGCGCCTTTATGCTCGGCACCCCCAGCGAGCGTAAAGCATGAAACTGCTCGAAGAACTGCGCGCCGCCGGCCAGGCCAGCAATCTGCAGGCGGTGGCGGACGCTATCCCCTATGCGCGCTTTCTGAACCTGCGCATCGACAGCAAGGGCGATGAGCTGACCACGGTGCTGCCCTTTCGCGACGACCTGATCGGCAACACGGATCTGCCGGCGATCCATGGCGGCGTGCTCGGCTCCATGCTCGAACTGACCGCGGTGCTCCAGCTCTTGCGTGCGAGCGAACTCGAGCGGTTGCCGAAGACCATCGATCTGTCGATCGATTACCTGCGCTCGGGCCTGCCGCAGGACGTGTACGGCCGCGCCGACATCACCCGCGCCGGCCGTCGCGCCGCGAATGTGCGCGTGGAGCTGTGGCAGGAGCGGCGCGACAAGCCGATCGCGGCGGCGCATGGGAATTTTCTGTTAGCACCTTTAGGTGCCGCCCCTTCGACCACCTCTTAGCGCTGCCTTGGGCTGCCGCGCATCACGCTGACTTGGCGTGCACCAGCACGGGCCGCCGGCCCATACACTCAACCATTGCTGAGGCGTGGGAAAAGACGGTCTAATTGCGAGCGCCGCAGTCCCTAGGGATCACTATGCCCAGCAAACTCGACCAGCTTCGTGCCGTCACCACCGTGGTGGCCGATACCGGCGATCTCGATGCCATCAAGGCCTACGCGCCGCAGGATGCGACCACGAATCCGTCACTGCTGCTCAAGGCCGCCGCCTCGGACACCTACCGGCCGCTCATCGACGCCGCGCTCGCAAGCGAGACCGTCCCCGGCATCGACCCGATCGACAGCGCCATCGAGTCCCTCTCTGTGCTGGCGGGGTTGGAGATCCTGAAGGTGATTCCCGGGCGCGTGTCCACGGAGGTCAGCGCGGCCCTGTCCTATGACACCGCCGCCACCGTCGCTGCGGCCCATCGTCTGATCGAGCGCTACGCCGCGCACGGCGTTGGCACGGAGCGCGTGCTCATCAAGATCGCTGCCACCTGGGAAGGCATTCGCGCCGCAGAGCAGCTCGAGCGCGCGGGGATCCAGTGCAACATGACCCTGCTGTTCAGCCTCGAGCAGGCGCTCGCCTGCGCCGATGCCGGCGCCTACCTGATCTCGCCCTTCGTCGGCCGGATCACCGACTACTTCAAAAAGGCGCAGGGCGTCGACGGCTTCGCGCCCGCGGATGATCCCGGCGTCGCCTCGGTGCAGCGCATCTTCCGCTTCTACAACGCGTGCGGCTACGAGACGGTGGTCATGGGGGCGAGCTTCCGCAATCAGGGGCAGATCGAGGCGCTGGCGGGTATCGACCTGCTGACCATCAGCCCCGACCTGCTCGAGGGCCTCGCGGCGGACCCCGGCGAGCTGGCGGTGCCGCTGCAGCGCGGGCCGGTCACGCTGACGGAAGCGGAATCCGCGCTCGTCGCGGACGAAACCCTCAAAGACGAGTCACGCTTCGCTGCGGCTCTGCAAGCGAACGCGATGGCCGCCGATCGCCTGCACGACGGCATCGAGCGCTTTGCCGCGGATCAGCGAACCCTGGCGGAGCAGCTGCGGACGCTCTAGTACCGCTTAGTGCGCCGCTGTGTCTGCGCGCAACCGCCGTTGCGCTCCAGATAGTCGATCACGCCGAGCATGGCGTTCTTTTCTTGCCAGGACGCGTCGAGCTCGAGCAGGTGGCCGATGATGGCCGGCACATCGAACAGGTCCTGGGGCGCGCGGCAGTACAGCGGTCCCAGGTACTCTGTTTCCTCATCGAGCATCGCCACCAGATCCAGCGCGCCGCCGACGTAGGCCTGCGCCATGGGTAGCTGGGCACAGTCGCTGCCGGCCTGGCGGCAGATCTGCTTGAGCTGGGCGAGGGACAACGCCTGGGCGGCGACCGGGACCAGCAGCAGCGTGAAGAGGCAGGGTGCAAGGCGGTGACGCAACGACATCGAGGGCTTCCAAAATTAATGTTTTACGATAATATATCTGTGTAAAACATGGAATCAATGGGCTGCGCATGACTCGTCGACTGTCTCTCACCATCGCCTGGGGCGCGACTGCCCTGCTGATCCTCCTGCCGCTGGCGGCGCTCTACGGGCTTGCGAACCTCGAGGCCTTTGCCAATCTGGCTCGCGACGAATGGGACCTGCCGGTGCAGTGGGCTACGGTGACGGAGTCCCAGTGGTATGGCCTGTGGGCGCTCATGGTCGCGTACCTCGCGATCGGCGCGCTTGGCCTGTATTTCCTGCGCCGCGCCTTCCTTAACTTCGCCGCCGGGGAGCTGTTCAACGGTGCCAACAGCCGCGATCTGAAGCGCTTCTCCGGCCTGCTGCTGCTGCAGGCCTGTGCCATGCCGCTGTATGTCGGGCTCGCGAGCCTCCTGCTGTCCATGAATCACCCACCGGGGGAAGCTTTCCTGTCCCTGTCCTTCGGCAGCAACGAGGTGAAGGCCATCGCCGTTGGCCTCGTGCTGTGGGTGCTCAGTGATCTGCTGGTCGAGGGCGCGCGCCTGCAGCAGGAAAACCGGCAGTTCGTCTGAGGATGGCGATCCGCGTAGACCTGGACGTCGTACTTGCGCAGAGACGCATCAAAGGCAAGGAACTGGCGGCTGCCATCGGCATCAGCGAACAGAACCTGTCGCTGCTGCGGACCGGCAAGGTTAAGGGCGTACGCTTTGCCACCCTGGCGCGGATCTGCGAGGTGCTCGAGTGCCAGCCGGGGGATCTGCTGCGCTACGAGGAGGACGCGTCCTCGAGCGAGGTCGGCTAGGCGGTCATGTCGATGACGATGGCGCCGAGCCGGTCTTCCTCGTCCACCCGCCGGTGCGCGGTGACGGCGTCAGCCATGGGATACACCGTATCCACGATGCTGGTGAGTTCGCCGCGATTGGCCATGCCGGCGAGTTTGGCGAGCGCGCCCCGGGTCTCCGGCGCGAAGGCAAAGGACGCCATCTTGTCGCGGTGCCGATTCAGCCACAGGCAGCCGAGCATGGTTCGCAGCCGCGGGTTCCCGGCCAGATAGCGGCCACCGGAGTTCAGCAGCTTCGTGCAGCGGCGCACGGAGCTGCCCGGCACCATGTCGAAGATCACGTCGTAGCGCTGCCGGGCCTCGGTAAAGTTCTCGCGCTCGTAGTCGATGAAGCGCGCAGCGCCGTAGGCGGTCACCAGGTCGGCCTTGCGCGCACAGTCGACGGCGGTCACCCGCGCGCCCATGGCCCGGGCAATCTGCACCGCGTGCACGCCGATGCTGCCGCCGGCGCCGTTGATCAGGATCTCTTCGCCGCGCCGCAGCTGCGCCTGCTGCATGAAGTGCAGCGCGTTGAGCCCGCCAAGCGGCACGGCGGCGGCGTCCGCGTAGCTCATCGCTTCCGGCTTGGCCGCCAGCGCGGCGCGCGCGGGCAGCTTGACGTACTCCGCGTAGGCACCGCGGCCCATGCCCGTGCAGCCGAACACCGCGTCCCCTTGCGCGAAGCCTGTTACCGAAGCGCCGACTTCGGCCACTTCGCCCGCAAAGTACATGCCCGGCACCGGTTGCCGCGGTCCGCGCACGCCCAGGGCCAGGCGCAGCGGCAGCGCGAACCATTTGACGTTGTGCTTGAAGCTGCGCATCTCGCAGTCGGACTTGGTGGCTTCGGCCGCATGGACGCGCACCAGGAGCTCATCTTCGGCGATCTCGACACCACGGAGATACCCAGTGGCATCCTCGCAGACCGCACCCTGCAATGGGAGCCATTTGACGTCCACCAAGGAGACACCACCGATGAACCCTTGCTGTATGAGACCTTTGAACAGCTCTACGTGC
>JBCDIK010000028.1:0-22460 GCA_038749065.1 Pseudomonadota bacterium
CGGCGCTGCTGCCCCGCGGACAGCGCTGCCGGCCGCGCGTGCTCATAGCCGCGCAGGCCGACCTGCGCGCGCGGGGCGCGGTGACGCGCGGTGCTGCCGAGTAGCCGGGCATACCAGCGCAGGCCATCCACAACGGACAGCAGTCGCGGCACACCGGCACGATGGCCCAGATAGGCACTCGGCTGAGCCTCGCACTCGCCCCGGGTGTCTTGGAAGAGCCCGGCCAAGCTGCGCAGCAAAGTGGTCTTGCCACAGCCGTTCGGCCCGGTGAGGGCCAGACAGTCGCCGGGATCGAGCTGAAACTGGAGGTTCGTAAACAGCCAGCTGCTGCCGCGCCGCGCGCCGAACTCGCGCACCGTCAGCAGGGACGCCATGGTCAGCTCCCCACCACCCGATAGCAGGGCTCGTACTGGGCGCTGGCGAGTTTCATCCGGCCCTCGGCGACGAACGCTCGCAGCAGTGCATCGAGCGCTCGCGCGATGCCGCGGTCGCTGTTGAGGGTGAGCGGGCCGAAGCGCTCGATGCGGCGAATGCCGTCCGCCTTGACGTTCCCCGCAACGATCGCGGAGAACGCTTGCCTTAGCTGTACGGCCAGCTCGTGCACGGGCATCTCCTGGCTCAAGCGCAGGGCGGCGACGCTCTCATGGGTCACTTCGAAAGGATGCTGATGAGCCGGCGGAATCTTCAGCAGCCAGTTGAAGTAGTAAGCGTCTCCATCGCGCCGGCGCTGCTTGCGGACTGTGCGCAACGCATCACCCATGACCCGCCCGACCTTCGCCGCATCGCCGACGATCACGCGGTAGCGCTCGGCAACCGCCTCGCCGAGGGTCAGGCGCAGAAAGGCATCCATCTGCTCCCAGTACCCCGCCGATTCCGGCGGCCCGGTAAAGATCAGGGGCAGCGCCTGGCCATCGTTGGCCGGGTCGAGCAGCACGCCGAGCAGGTAGAGTATCTCCTCGGCCGTCCCGACCCCGCCGGGAAACACGACGATGCCATGGCCCAGGCGCAGGAACGCTTCCAGACGCTTTTCAATATCCGGCATGATCACCAGCTGGCTCACCATGGGGTTGGGCGACTCCGCGGCGATGATCCCGGGCTCCGTGAGCCCGATGTAGCGGGCGCCGCCGCGCCGTTGCTTGGCGTGTCCGACCGCCGCGCCCTTCATGGGCCCCTTCATGGCGCCGGGCCCGCAGCCAGTGCAAATGTCAAAGCCACGCAGGCCCAGGTGATAGCCAACTTCTTTGGTGTACTCGTACTCGTGGCGCGCAATCGAATGTCCGCCCCAGCAGACGATCAGGTTCGGGCGCAGATCGGGCTGCAGAACCCGCGCCTGCTTCAGGATGTGGAAGACCGCATCGGTGATCCCGGCGCCGCTGCTCAAGTCGAACCGGGCACTGCTGTGAACTTCCGTGCCGATGTAGACGATGTCACGCAGCACCGAGAACAGATGCTGCCGAATCCCCTCGATCATATTGCCATCGACGAAGGCAGATTCCGGCGCGTTGCGGATGACGAGCTTGAGCCCCCGGGTCCGCCGTTTGATCTGTATGTCAAAGTCCTTGAACGCCTCAAAGACCAACGCCGCATCGTCGGATTCACTGCCGGTGTTGAGCACCGCCAGCGCGCAGTTGCGAAACAATCGGAACAGCGCACGCGGGTGCGCCGTGTCACTGAGCGCTTCCAGCTCCCGTCGGGACAGCAGCTCCAGGGTGCCTCGGGGACTAACCTGCGCATGGCGCGTGCGAATGCTGCGCGGCGCGTGCGCCGGAGTCCCGTCACGGGTGCCAGTCACGGCGCTGGGCAGCGGGGCGACGGGCGCGCTACGGCCTGGATCGGTGGTGGATTCAGCAGAGGGATCAGAAGTCGGCACGGGGCATCCTGCAACAGCGCGGCCTGCATCATAGCCCAGGGCCAGCGCGGCCGGCGGCGCCCTGGCTCACAGCATCGCTATCCGCCCGCGGGCCGCCAGCTCACGCCCAGATAGAGCTGCCGCGGCATGCCGGGGAAGTAGCGCTCATTGCCAAAGGCGAAGTCCGCCCGCTCGGCGTAGCGCTCATCGAGCAGGTTATGCACCCGCCCGAACACCGTCAGGGCGTCGTTGATCCGGTACTCGGCGCGCCAGTTCACGAGCCAGTGTCCGGGATAACTCGCTGTGTTAGAGGCATTGATCTGATGCGAACCCACATGCACCAGCTCCAGCTCCGAGTCGAGACCCGGCGCGAGCTGCCAACCCCAGCGGGCACTGCCCAGCCAGCGCGGCGCCGTATCGACTTCGTCACCGGATTCGATCTGCTCGAAACCTGCCTGAATGTCGGCGTCGTACTCATGCCGCGCGTAGCTTGCGACCAGTTCAAGGCGATGGGCGCCCAGCCGCTGCCGGACGCTGGCCTCAATTCCGAGCGCCCGGGTCCGGCCGTCGCTGACGTTGAAGCCATCGGCGTCGCGAAAGATCAGATTGCGCGTGCGCTGCCGGAACAGTGCCACACTGAGGTGCTCATCGCGGTAGCCGAGCTCGGCAGACAGGATCTGCTCGCTGTCGAGATCGGTCACCAGTTGTCCGTTCTGCAGGCGATAAAGCTCGGTAATCTGCGGCGCCCGAAATCCACTGCCAACCTGCAGATAGGCTTCACCGCGACCCAGGGTCCGCAGAATGCCGAGGCGCCCGGCCAGATCGGTAAAGCGATCGTCCCGATCCGCCGGCCGCGTGTAACGACAGCCACCAAAGCCGCAGGTGGTGCCGTCAGCGCGGGTGTTGCCTACGAGGAAGCGGTTGTCGTAGTCGTAGCGAAGCTGTTCAAGCCGCGCGCTGTGAACAAGGCGCCAGCGCTCCGCGAACTGCCAGTTGAGGTCGTAGAAGGCCGCACCCATGAGCCCGTCGACCTCGTAGTCGTAGTGAATCCCGGCCGGGCGGGTCTCAACCAGAAACGCGGATCCCTGGGTCGGCCCGTCCTGATCTTCGAACAGCGAGCCACGCAGGATTTCAAACTGCGCGCCGAAGCTGCCGCGCAATGCGCCGCGCTCGAAGCCCTGCCGAAAGAGCACACCGGCGCTGTTCTGCTCGTTCTGCTCCAGCGGCTGCCCGGGCAGGAAGTGTTGCAGGAAGGTCATGCGTGAGCGCCGCGCGTAGGGCGTGATGACCGTATCGCCGCGTTGCCAGTGACTGGCCAGGCGCACGGACCAGGCATCGCGGTAAGCCTCCGGGTTCGGGTTGCTGCGCCGCAGGCCGCCTACCTCGTAGGCATCATCCCCCAAGACAAAACCGCCGGTCTCCTGGTTCAGATTGGACGCGCTGAGCGTGGTCAGCACCTGCCAGTTGCCGACCCGCATACGGTGCCCGAGATTCGCGCGCTGCTGCCCGTAGCCGGTCGCGTCCCGGTAGCCATTGCTATGGTCGCCGTGCACGGCCAGGCCCAGCGACTGGTCGCCGAAGTTCAGCGCAGCGGTCGCACTCACCCGGTAGTAGTCATAGGCCCCGCCTTCCACGCGCAGGGAGGTGCTCGTCGGCACCGGGCTGATGCTGTTGATGGCGCCGCGCAGCGCATTGCCCCCGAGCACAGCGCTGGCCGGCCCGCGAAACACTTCGACCCCCGCCGCCTGCACCGTGTTGAGCTCGAACAGGTTGTTCACATTGCAGAAGCCGCTCGGGCGGATCGGCAGGCCGTCCTCCAAAATCGCGAACGCGCCACAGGCGCCCGGGCCGGTGAGGACCGCCGAGCGAATGGCGGTGAGATGCTCCTGGCCGCTGCCGCGGGAGACCCACACACCCGGGACCTGCACCGCTAACTCGTTCGGGTGCAGCGCGCCGCTGCGCTCGATGGCTGCTGCGTCGATCAGGGCGCTGCTGCCGGTGCTGCCGGTGCGGTCGATCAGGCTGCGCGGAGCGGTGACCAGCAGCTCCTCGATCGGTTCAGCGCTGCCGGTAAGCGCGCCCTTCGCCTGCGCCTGGGCCTTCAGTGCCGGCCCTGCGACCAGCAGCAGGCACGACAAGCTCATCCACGCACAGGGACCTGGGCGCAGGCCTCGACACAGGTGGGTGACGGGCTCGGCGGAGAGATGGATCATGAAAAACTCGCAGCGGCTGGGCGCGGACCGATGCAGGCCGCGCGGCGCCGGACCTTAGCGTAGCGGATTATCGGGGGCAACCGGGCTGGTGAATCGTCGGATCAGGTCCTGATCCAGCCGCAGGCGCAGCTTGAGATACGGGCCTCGGGCCGTGAACTCGGCGTCGGCAAAATCCTCGTCGGTGAAGCCGACAAAGTTGTAGCCGAGCGTGAACCAGCTGTTATCGAACGGCGAGACCCCGAGGGACAGCCCGGCGCTGTAGCGCGCGGTGCCGGCGTCGAAGGATTTCAGCGCCGCCGCCCGGGCCCCGATGTCGAAGCGGCGGCCCAGATCGCGGCGATACTCGACGCCGGCCAGCGCCGTGGCGCCGTTGAAGCGCTCGCCGTCGAACTGATCCTGCACGTACTTCAGGCCGAGCTGCAGGGACAGTTGATCCGTGCCGGCGTTGCGATAGTTCGCGTGGAAGTTATTCACGAGCTTGCGGGTGCTGGTGTCGAAGCTGAGGCTCTGTGCCGCCGCGAAGTTCAGATCCAGTCGGTTCAGCAGGAGCCAGCGGGACGAAACTGGCCGGAACGCGTAGCCCAGCCGCAGGTCCGTGCTGTCCTGGCGCCCACCATCGGCCAGGGACTCGTTCAGCACCGACAGGCTGCCGGAGAGGATCCGACCATCGCTCTGCTGGCGGTTGGCACCGGCGAGCCAGTTCCAGCGATCCGACAGGTCCCCGGTGTGGAACTCCAGCCGGGACGACAGATCCCACTGGTCGCGCCGATAGCCAACGCCGGTAAAGAACGCCGTGAAGTCCTGCTGCAGGCTGCCGGACGCAGGCTGATTCACCGGCCGGAAGGTCGCCAGCGGCTGCAGCGGATCGCCATCCCGGCGCAGGGTCTGGACGCGATCCGCGCCGAAGTCGAGGAACCAGTGATCATTGACGCGCCACTGCTGAACGAGGCCGGTGGTCGCAAACACGCGCTGCCCGTTCTCCGTGAGCTCACGCTCGAGCGCCGTATTGAAATCCGCCCCAGGCCATGGCCGGGCCCGCAGGCCGAAGCGCGTGTCCTGCGTATCGCGCTCGTCGGCGAAGGTCAGCTCCTGTTCGCCGATGATTGTAATCCCCGGCCGCACGTCGTACTCGGCACCCAGGATGACACGGCTCGGGTAATCGGCACCGGCATCGTCACCGCCGCCACCGAGTGCAAGCTCGGCGTCGCCGCGGAGCGTCAGCCGATTGCCCAGCAGGCGCCGGCTGAGCCCGCCGATGAGCTGATCGCTGCTGCGGCGCTCACCGCCAGGCAGTGTCTCGCGGATGCTGCGAGCACCGGCCCGGTAACGCTGATTGCCCTGCGCGAATTCGCCTTCGGCGCTCACGACCTGGCGGCGACCACCACTGGACAGGTCGCGCTGCTCGAAGGCTTCGCCACGCAGCAGCCAGTGCTCGCTGAGCCGGTACTCGCCGGTCGCCCCATAGCTGCGCAGGGCGCCGGCGAACACGCTCTGCTGGCCCAGGCCGAAACGGGCATCCTGCTCCCGGTAGAACAGCGTGCCGGCGAGCGCCGCGCTCGAGCGCTCGAGCTCGAACAGGTACGCATCACCGGTGCCCAGACGCGTGCGCGTCTGCGCCAACTCCGCCCGTAGTCGCGTGCCCGGCCGCAGCTCCCAGTTGAGATCGGCCCCGTAGAGCTGCGCGTCGCTGCCGAGGCTGTCGTCATAGACATAGGTCAGGGCAACCTCGCCCTCCTCTTCGTCCAGGCGCAGCGCGACCCGGGTCCCTGCGAGCAGATCGTCACCGCGGCCATCGGGCTCGACCTCGTAGGTCACCTCGATGAACACCGGGTTGAGCCGAAAGTCCTGGCTGAAGACCGGCTGCTTGAACAGCAGCGTGCCGCGATCGTAGTCGATGGTGTAGTCCAGATAGCGCACCAGCGCCTTGCGCGAGCGCTCCTCGTTCTGCCGGAACCGGTCCCGGGTCAGGAGGCTGACCTGCTCGCTGTTGATGACCAGGCGCTGGCGGCTCAGGCGGTAGATTCCGGAGGTCCCGTCACCGGGCAACTCGTCGCGAACGAAACCCTGGCCGGTCTCGCTGCCGAAGGCATCCACCCGCAGTCGCTTGCTGCGGTACTGCGCCTGCAGGCCATTCAACGCCCGCGCGTAGCGGGTGAACTCGGTCCGGTTCAATGCCGTCTCGAAATCACCGAACAGCGCACTGAACTGCGCCTTCTCGATCTTGAGGTAGAGCTTGCGCTGGCTCTCGGCGTCGAAGCGCTGCTCACTGCCGTCGCCGTAAAGCGTGTAAAACCGGTTCGGGTCGATCTGCTGACGCAGGCGGCGCTGCGTTTCCTTGTCCGTGTCGTAGGCTGCGGTCAGCAGCCAGTCCCCGCGCACCGTGCCTTTGGCGTAAAACGCCACGCGACCGTCGCGCAACACCGATTCCGCGAGATCACTGCGGTCGATCGCCGCCCGATTGCCACCCCGGTCGTTCAGGCCCAGCGTGCCTTCCACCAGGCCGATCATGATCCAGTCGCGCTGCCCGGGCACCAGCAGCGGGCGCAGGGTACGCGAGCGCAGCGCGTCAAACTCGAAATTCAGCACCACCTCGCCGGCCACGGTCGTCGGCTCGAGCTGGATATAGGCAATGCCATCCTGGCGCACCCGGTAACGATTCAGGCCCTGGCCACGGTTGCTCTCGCCGCGCAGCGCGCGCAGTGCCGGGTTGGCTTCAAAGGGCGCATAGGGCGGCGCCAGACCATACTCACCGGTCAGGCCGGGGCGCGCCGGGCGACCGCTGCGATCGAACAGGCGAATCGCCACCAGCGGTGGGGTGACCCCGTCGGCGACCAGGTGCGAGGCTTCCGGTACCAGCTCCACATCGATGGGCGCGCTGCCGAAGTGAACGGTGCGCGCCAGGCTGACATCGCCGGCCGTAACCCGCAGCTCGCTGTCCGTTTCGCTGATGGGAACGTTCTGCCAGTAGCTGACGGCAACGCCACGCTTGCGATCACTGACCGTGCCCTCGAACGCAAGGCTGTTGACCAGAGCGCCATCGACCTGCAGCAGCGGCCGGTCGCCCGGGCGATGCTTCACCGCGACTGCAATGGACGGAATGCGCGGGTTGAACTCCTCTGGCGGCCACACCAGCTCGAAGCCGGGATCCTGGCTCGCCAGCCAGCTGCGGTCGAAGGTGGGCGCCTGGGCTTCGGCCACATCCGGGATGACATAGGGCGCTGCCCGCTCGAGCTGCGGCGTCTCCACCTCGATACTGGCAACTCCGCTGTCGGCGTGGATGCCGTCGCGGCTCGGCTCGTAGACACCGGCGCGCAGCGCGAGAGGCGCTGCGCTGGGCGCTTCTGCGATCCCCCCCGTGCCCGACATCGGGCGCGCCGATGGCGGCAGGCCAACGGCTTCTGCCCCGCCGGTCGCGACCGGCGCGCTGGGCGAGACCGGCGCGCTGGGCGAGACCGGCGCGACCGGCGCGCGCGCCCGACGCAGCCGGTCCCGGGCGATCTCGACCAGGCTTTGCGGCCAGTCGAGACTCAGGACTGCCTCCACGACCGGTACTCGCACCGGGCCGGTCGCCGCCCGCGCCGTCAGCACCGCACGGGTCTGGAGCTGCGCGCTGGTGTTGGTCGGCAAGGTCGCAAAGCGGATCACCGTATCGAAGGCCTGCTCAGAGTCCGGCAGACGGAAGGTCAGAGCGCCTCGGTCCGCACCTTCCGGATCGGCAACCGGCTGACCGTCGATGGTCACGGAACCGGGATCCAGCACCAGATGTTCGGATAGCATGACCGTCGCCCGGGTCCCGGTCAGCGGCACGCTGCCGGCACTCAGCCGCAGCTCGTAGCGCACGAAGCCGTCGGCAGCGCTCGCCTGCAGGCGGCTGGTCAGCTCGGCGCGGGCGCTCGCGGTGCGCTGAAGCTGAAAATCCGCCCGCCACAGGCTGCCCGGCGCGACATCGACAAACCGTGCCCGGGCACGGCCCGCAGCCCGGCTGTCGTCGTCGCAGGCGACCAACTCGTGGCCGGCGGGCACGGTGATCTCATCGACCTGAACAACGTGCGTCCCTGCGGTCACGCCTTCGAAGTGATACTTGCCCTCCGCATCGGTGATCGCGAAGCGCCCGTCTTCGAGCTGCACACGGACCCCCGGCTGTCCCGGCCGCTCGCGCGGATCGGCACAGCCGCCGTGGGTGACGCGGCCGAGGATGAAGGTATCTTCGCTGATCAGGTCGTCGCGGATCTCGACGTCCACAGCGGCAGTGTTGGCCTGCGCGGTGCCGGGGCCGGACAACCGCGCGAGGTTGCGTGCACGCCCCAGGGGCGTACCGGCCGCCACCTCCACCACGTACCGCAACGACAGGCTCTCACCGGGCGCGATCGCCGGCAGGGGCACCTGCAGCGAGCGCGCATCGGCGGCGACGGTCAGCGGCGCCGGGCCCAGCGAATCAAAGCGCGCCGTGCCATCGACATAGCGCAACCCGCGGGGCAGCAGATCATCGAGCACCGCGCCCGTGACGGCGGCACCGCTGGCACCATTGCGCACGGAGATCCGGTACTGCAGGAAATCGCCGACGGCAGCGGTTTCCCGGGAGACTTCCTTCACGACCGTCAGATCACCGAGCAGCGGATCCAGCGGCACATCGAAGCCGGGGGCGCTGCCGGCGCGCACCTCGAAGACATCGTTGCGGGAGCCATCGCGCAGCTCGAAAGGACCGCCGGGCAAGGCGGCGATCACCCCATCGGAAACCGTCGATGGATAGCGATAGGCGGCGCCCCCTTCAACGCGTAGCCGGTAGGTCCCCGGACGGATCACCGGGAAGCGGAAGCTGCCCGGCGCGAAGGTCAGCGTGTTGCCGGCACTGTCACGGGCGACACCGCCCACGGTCACCGTGGCCGGGAACCCGGTTACGCCGTCGGCGGCGAACACCGCGCTGGTTGCCGGCAGCCCGGTGAGCGCATCGATCAGTGTGACCGCCAACCCGTCGACCAGCGCTCCGTTGCCGCTGGAGAACAGCCGGAATGCCGGATCGAGCTGCGCACTGGCCATCGCGGTATCGCCAGCGTCGTCGGGATCGCTGTAAACGGCTTCGAACTGCGCGCCTGCCGGCGCGGCCAGGGCACAATCGCCAGGCGCGCCAGTGTCAGCAGGCAACGTCGCGAGGTAACCGGTGAAGATCCCCGTACTGGCGCCGGTTTCGCGCAGAATCACGGTTTCCTCGTCGCCACCGCTCTCCGGTGCCACGCGCACCGTGACCGAATCCGCGGCAAAGGGATCGAGGTCCTGATCCCGGTCGACGAGCTCCAGAAAGACTGAGCCGCCCCGCTGGAAGCGACTGCTCGGCGCCAGGTCCAGCACCGCGGGCAGGCTCAGGGCATCGCCCCCGACGCTGATCGCCGGCGGCGCCGGCAACGCCGCGTCCTCCACCAGGCAGAAACCGGGCGCGACCGGCAGCGCAGCACCATCTTGAGCCAGGCTGTCGTGGCGCGCGGTGGACAGGGTCGCTGGCGTGGGCTCGATCTCGGCCAGGTCGAGGGGGACATCCACCCGGACTGCGGGTCCCACGGGCACCGCGAAGACCTCGCCCCGGCTCGCCGTGCCGAGCGCGAAGGGCCCACCGGGCAACAGCTGCAGCGCCGCATCCTCGGCGGCGCTGGGGAAGCGGAACCGATTGGGAGGCTCGATCTGCAGTCGATAGTCACCGGGCGCGACGAAGGGGAAGCGGAAGGCACCCGGTGTGCCCGGGTACACGACGCCCGCGCTATCGGTGACCGGCGCGCCGCTGATCACCGTCGACGGGTAAGCAGCCATGCCGTCATCACCGAGGACCGTCGCCGGGGCGCCGGTGGCCGCATCGATCAGCGTGACCCGGGCACCATCGATGAGGCGCCCGCTGGCGCCGTCGAAGATCACGCCGAGCGGATCCACCAGCACGGCGGCGATCGCGATATCGCCCGCATCCGCCGCGTCGACATAACGGGCCTCGAGCGTGGCACTGGTCGCCACGCTCAGGCGACAGTCGCCGACGATCGGCGTGCCGGACACGGTCTCGATGTAGCTGAAAAAGCGGCCGCTATCTGCGGCGGTCTCGATCGCGAGCAACGTTTCCTCATCGCCGCCATCGGTGCTCACGGTCAGCTGGAGCTGCTCGCGCACCGCGCTGTCCGCGTTGGCGCTGGGATCGAGAACCTCCAGCAGCGCCGGCTCGCCGGCCTTGAGGGACTGGGCCGGGACCGCGGCCAGGGGGCCGGGAACCGCAAGGGGACCATCGCGCAGCGTTGCCGGCGGCGGCAGCGGTGCAAAGGCACCGTTGCTGCGGCAACTCACGGTCGCGAGGTCGAGCATCGCGGCCCCACCCTGCTCCGGCGCACGCTGGTAGAAGGCGACACTGGCACCGTCGCCACTGGCGGCACCGGGCGGCGTCGCAGTCAGCGTGAAGGCCTCACTGTAGGCGAGGCCACCAGGGTCTGTGGTGGTGACGGTCAGGGTGACGCTGCTGCCCAGGGGCAGGGACTCACCGGCGCGCAGCCGCAGCTCACCGTCGACCACTTCAAAACGTGGATCGTCGACTGTATAGCTGTGGGTATCCGCAGCGTCCGGATCTGTGGTTGTCAGGGTGCCAACCACCGCGCCGGGTGTGCCCCCGGGGAAGCGGTTGTCGCTGAGCTCAATATCTGTAGGCGACTGGTTGCCTGTCGCCGAGGCAGAAATGACGGTGCTCTGGGCGTCGGCCGTGAATGCGGTCGCGCCGACCTGATAGTCGGCACTGGCGCGATTCACGATCGGGGTATCGGGGGCAATCGCCTGCGCGTTTGCCGCCAGGGTGAGCAACGCCACGGCACTCCAGAGCCACAACGCAAAAACGCCCGACGTTTCCGTCGGGCGCACGGCAGCGCGCGCACGGTGCCAAAGCACCATGCGCGCGCGAGTTCCATCTGCGCGTGCCCTGGAAGGCATGGTCTGGCTTCGGGTCGCTAGTCGAGCGTCACGAAGTAGACGATGAAGGCGGTATCAGAAGCTGCGCAGTTTCCGATATCACCACTCAAGGCCGTCGGCGGCGGACCACCCACATAGGCCGGTGCCGAGGTCGGTGCCGAACAGGGGTCGAAAGACACCACATCCAGATCCGAGACGGGACCAAGGTTGAAGGTCTGCGAGCCCGCACCCACCGTAAAGGTGGCGTTCAGCGGAATCACAATCCCGGGATCACCGGTCTGGTTGCCCGCGGTCACTTCCGTGGGAAGGGTGTCGCCCAGGCTGACGCCGTTCGCGGCCAGCGCGGCGTTGTCGTTGGCGATACCGAGCACGTACATGATCACCGCCCCGGGAATCGCTTTCGGATCGGCCAGCACGGTCGTGCGGTCCGCGTCGTAGCGATTGCCGCTGACCGGGTCGTAGATGACCTCGGCGTACTTGGCGAGACCGAGCGCGACACCGGTCACGAAGCCGGAAGCATCGGCGCTCTGGCCATCGGCCGCAGCGTCGGAGGCGCCCAGGCCAGCCGTCGTGCTGAAGAAGTCGAACTGCTCATCCTCGGCGTTGGCGCTGCTGGCGTCCGCCCACACGGTTTCCACCGTGTTCAGGCCGTTCGCGACATTGGTTGCGGTCGCGCCGGAGGCCGGTGCCACGTTGCCGCTGTCGTCGGTCTGCAGCGGCGCGTTGGCGCCATCGGCGACGGCCGCGACCAGCGTGTAGGCGCGATAGACATCGTTGACCTCACCGCCGTCGACGGAAATCGCGACCACGATCGGCACGGTCTGATCTTCGGTCAATGCGGCGGGCAACACGTAGACGCCATTGGCGTTCGGCGTCAGCTCCGTATCGCTGCCGTCATCGAACGCGCCGTTGGCGCTGCCACCGCCGTCGTCGATCGCGACGACCACGTTCGCCGGAGCCGTCGCGAAAGCACCACCGACCGTCGCGAAACCGGTCACCTGAGTGCCGTCCTGATCGATCAGGCCCAGGACCAGATTGACCGAGTCGTTCGAGAGGTTCGAGACGGTGAAGTTGGCCGCGGCAATGCCGGAGGCGCCGCTGGTGACCGATTGCCCGGGCACCACGGTGACCCAGTCGGCATCGGTGGTGGTGACGTCGACCACGAGCTTGCGGTCGACATTGAAGGTGACTTCGGCGTTATCGGTCTGGGCAGTGCCGTTGACCGTAAAGTTCAAAGTCACACTGTTCGTAACGGGCGTATTGACCGACGTTCCCGCCGCCCAAACGCTCGAAACGCAGAGCAGCGTCAGGGTCGCGAGAACCCCTTGGCCGATGCGTCTTGCGTACTGCATGTGATTTTCCTTTCATGACTAACCAGGGTTCCCCCCCTAGCTGTGACTGCGTCATGGCACGGCGTCCCGGCAACCTCTTGGTGGGCTGCTTCTTGGGGACATCACGGTTCGCGCGCATCGGCCTTGCTCTTCTGGCTCTACTTCAGGCGCACGTTGAAAGACACGAAACTGGTTTCGCCCGGCTTGAGCTGCGGCGCGAACACCCACCTGATCGTGGTGTAATCGCGCGCCATGGCCGGCACCGTGGTGCCGCCGCGAGCCAGGCTCAGTGCGTCTGGATCATCGAAGCGCTCGCCGGCATCGGTAGAGAACGTGATCTCCGTGCCCGAGCCGAACGCCGTTCCGTCCAGATACTCCGTGTCTTCAGGAATGGGGTTGGTGATCACAATGCTCCCGGCATCGACACTGTCGGCGCCCTCGTTGGTAAAGGTGATGGTGTAGCGCAGCTCGTCTCCAGGCACGACGCTACTGACGTCGACCAGGCGCCGCTGCGGCACGCCGGCGTCATCGACGAAGGTCTCGACCTTCTTGACGGAATTCGTAAGGGTGACCTGGGCGAGCGCTACCGGTGCGAGCACCAGCAGCATCGCTGCCGTGCACAGATGGCGAGCGCAACGTTGGGGGCCGGCCTTGAACAGATTCATGTCTTCCTCCGTGGGTACCGCAGCTTCCGGCTAGCGGACCGTCGCTTGAAACTCAATGGCTATGGCCGCCGCACCCGCCGGCTGGCTGCCCAGGCGGGCGGTCAGCGTGCGGCTGCTGGCGTCGTACCCGGTATTGTCGGCGCCCGCCGGCAGAAAGTCGTCATCGATTTCCTCTCCGGGCGCCAGCGCGGTGACGGACAGGGTGCCCGGCCGGTAGTCGAGCTCTGCTGGCAGGGGGTCCGTGATGACAATCCCGTCGGCGCTGCCGGTGCCGGTCACGCTGACCGCAATCTGATAGGTCAGGATGGAGCCGGTGCGGATCTCCGTGCCCCCACCTGGGTCTTCGACCCGCAGCACGCGCTTGGCCAGATCAACAACCGCGGCGCTGACCTGATAGGCGGCCGTCGCCTCGAGCAGGAGGTTCGCGCGATCATGGGCATTGCCGACCACCGCATCGACATTGCCACCGCCGTCAGCGGGATCGCCAAGGCCGGCGAAGGTCGCACCGGGCAGCGGGAACGCTGCCGCCTGGGGATCCGCTGTGCCGCTGGCGCGCACGATCGTGTCGGCAACCGCGCGCAGCGTTGCGGTGCCCAGCGCATTCTGGGCGAGGCCTGCGGGAATGGTGCTGGCGACGTACACCCGCTGGGTACCGTCCGGGGCCAGCACCGGGTCATTGCTGCCGGTGATGTACTCCGCATCGCCACCGGGACCGATCTGCAGGCCCGGGGCGCCGTTCGACTCGAGATAGACGGTGATCACGTCCGGGTCAAAGTCGTCGCCGGCCAGAACATCCAGCGCCGCAAGCCGGAACGGCTCGGTGCCGTTGCCGGTGTTGGTCACCACGAACTCGAGCACCGCGTCGCTGGCGGGCGAGGTCACGGCAACGGCGCCGCTCAGGACACTGACGACGGTGACATCGAGCAACTCGTCGACCGGGGTGCGGACTTCGCTGCTGGCATCGAGGGCGGTACCACCGGCCATCTGGTAGCGCAGCTCTGCACGATTCACCACGCTGCGCCCGGCCTCCGTGCCGGCACCCAGCGCCGCACAGGACCAGACCCAGGCCGCGAGCAGCATCACCCCGTCACGGCTGTGGGGCCGCCGCGGCCGGCCCGCGCACACGCGAATGTCGCGCGTTGCGCGCGCGGCCTGCCGGGCGCAGTGCGCCAGCATTCGCAGTGTGGCAATGACCGAGGGCATACCTGTCCCGTCTTGGTTTGTCCTGAACCTCAGCGGGATTTTGACGGTGGCAGGTCCCTGGTCCGTGACCTGGCTCTAGAAAGTCAGAAAATTGACGGGCTCCGCCGCCGCATAAGCAACTATGCTGCGCTTAAGCCGAAGGGGATGTGCGTTAATCGAGACAAACGCATGGGGCGGTTCTGCAGCGCCTGCCATCGGCGTGGCCGCGTCGGGCGAGCGCTTGCCGGCCAGCTAAGGATCCGCGGACTCATCGACGGCCCGCAGGGTGACCGTGCTGGTGTGGGGGTCAAACCAGATCGCGGCGGTTCCCTGCTCCAGCTGACGGCGGACCTGCTCGCGTTTGGTCGCCAGCGGCACCTCTGTATTGCCGTAATCGGTGCCTTCGCGGAGCACAAAGTCGTCGATGACACCCAGCAACGCGGCGTCTGACAGCTCGTTCCAGGAAACCTTGATCATGGCAGAGCACTTTACGTGATGGGGCGCGCAAGTTCGCGGCACAGGAGGACACGTTGCTTGAAATTTTGCTCGCCGCGGTGCATTACTACCGACGCAAACCGTTCCACCAGGACAGGGAACCCCGACGCGCTATGGCTGAGCAGGACCACATCCTCATCGTTGAAGATGAGCCGATTACCCGCGAGCAACTGGTCTCCTACTTCGAAGAGGAAGGCTTCAAGGTATCGCATACGGGCCAGGGCGACGAAGTTCAGAAGCTGCTGGATGACAACGAGATCACTCTGGTGCTGCTGGACATCAAGCTGCCTGGCAAAGACGGCCTCACGCTGACCCGCGAGATCCGCACCCAGTCTGACGTCGGCGTCATTCTCGTCACCAGCAAGCAGGAACAGATCGACCGCATCCTGGGCCTCGAGAGCGGCGCTGACGACTACGTCACCAAGCCCTTCGACCCTCGCGAGCTGCTGAGCCGGGCGCGCAACCTGCTGCGTCGGGTCCACATCCAGCAGAGCCAGCGACGCAAGAACCATATCCGCCGCTTCGATGGCTGGACCTTGGATTTGAACAAGCGCGAGCTGCAGTCACCGGATGGCGAGATGAAGCAGCTCTCCGCCGGTGAGTATCAGCTGCTGCTCGCCTTCATGGAAAAGGCTGGCGAGGTCATGAACCGGGACCAGCTGATGAATCGGATCCGCAACCGAGAGTGGTTTCCGGACGACCGCTATATCGATGTGCTGGTTGGCCAACTCCGGAAGAAGCTGGGCGAGCGGGCCGCCAACGCCAAGATCATCGCAACGATCCACGGAACCGGCTATCTGTTCACCCCGGAAGTTGCATAACGCCCTCGCGGCTTGACCGCGGCGGGGAGACTGCAGACGAATCGCAGGCCTTGAGACCCCCGAACTCCCGGGGTTTCAGGTGCAAAGGCCCAGAGGCTCGCAGGTGCCGCAGCACGAAAACCGACAGACGCTTTACGAGAGCTCGGCCACGCTGGTCGTCCGTGCTGAGCGGCAGGGTGTGCCGGTCATCGTCAAATCGCTGAAGGCCTCAGCGCAGACCCCTCAGGCGATCAACCGGTACTACCACGAGTTTAACGTGGTGCAGTCGCTGACCAGCCCCTATGTGTGTCGCGCGATCGAGTACGACCGCGAAAACCATCAGCTCATCATCGAGGACTGCGGCGGCGAGTCCCTGCGCAACCGCCTGCGCGACGGCCCGGTGGACACGCAGGCGGCAATCACCATCGCCGCCAACATCGCGGTGGCACTGCAATCCGTCCATGACGAGGGGGTCGTACACCGCGATCTCAATCCGGGCAACCTGATCATCGACGATGCGCTGAACGTGCACATTATCGATTTCGCGCTGGCCACCTTCGCCGAGCGTGGGCAGCCGCAGACGGATGCCAGCGGGATGCTTGCAGGCACCCTGCCCTACATCTCGCCGGAGCAAACAGGGCGCGTTAATCGCATCGTCGACTACCGCACCGATCTGTACTCCCTCGGCGCAACGCTCTATGAGCTCTTCAGTGGCCAGGCGCCCTTCTCCGCCAGCGATCCTCTGGAGCTGATCCACGCCCACATCGCAAGCCAGCCCGCACCGCTGACCGAGGTTTCGCAGCGAACGCCGTCCTGGGTCTCGGACATCGTCGCCAAGTTGCTCGC
Source organism: Pseudomonadota bacterium (assembly GCA_038749065.1). GTDB lineage: Bacteria > Pseudomonadota > Gammaproteobacteria > Pseudomonadales > Azotimanducaceae > CALHVX01. The sequence goes on from JBCDIK010000028.1 coordinate 16,306, forward strand.
CAAGCAGCCCGAAGACCGCTACCAGAGTGCCGCCAGTGTCGCCGACGACATCGTGGAAGGGCGGGACCAGGCCAACGTTGTCCCGTTCCGCCTCGGCCAGACCGACGCGCCCGGCCAGCTCTCGCTGCCAAAGCGCGTTTACGGTCGCGACGCGGAGCTCAAGCGCCTGCAGGACAACCTGCAGCGAGCCCGCGATGGGGAGGTCTCGTTTCTACGTGTCAACGGCGTCGACGGCATCAGCACCTCGTCGTTCTGCAGCGCCATCGCCCAGCAGGCAGGCGAAGGCGGTCTGCTGGTGGCGCGCACCCGGGTCACGAACCCGGGCTACAGCCAGCAGGACGTCAAGGATGCGGAAGAGCTCTGGCTGGAGCTATTGCGCCCGGTGTTGCGCCAGGCGCTGTCGCTGGATGGCGACGTCGTTGGCGATCTGATCGACCGCCTGCAGCGTCTATCGAGTGATCACGTCGCCGCGCTCGTGCCGTTCGTACCGGAGCTGACCAGCTTCGTGCCGACGCCCAACATCTCACCCAGCGGCATGCTGAGCCAGGGGGTGAAGGAGCTGGCTTCGGCGCTCGCGCCGCTGCCCGTCTGCCTGGTGATCGAGGGAATTGATCAGCTGCGAGCCCCGGTGACGGACGAGTTGCTGAACACCGCTTTGGAGCTGCGCCACCTGCTGCTGGTACTGGGCGGCGATGAGGGCACGGACCCGGAGGTATTCGGGTCACCGCGAATCGCCACGAAAACAAGCACGGTCACGCTGCGCCCGCTCACGCGCGAAGACGTGCGCGCGATGCTCTCGGACATGCTCGGCCAGAGCGAGTCGCGGGTCCGGGAACTGGCGGCGCTGCTGCACGACAAGACCGAGGGGCTGCCGGCGCCGTTGCTGGATCTGGTCTTCGAGCTGCACCACGAAGGCGCAATCAGCTATGACAGCTCCGATCACGAGTGGATCTGGAACATCGAGGCGATTCGCGAGCACTACTTCAGCAGCAACTCTCCGGATCAGATCGCCCAGCAGCTCGGCGCGCTGAACGACACGTCTCGGCGCGCGCTGTATATCGGCACCTGCCTCGGCGACCGGTTTACCCTGGCCGAGGTCGCCACGATCTCCGATGCCAGCGATGCGGACGCCGCTGTTGCGCTGCGCGCGGTGATTCGCCAGGGCCTGCTGGGCCTCGAGGGCAGCGAGTATCGATTCTCACACCCGCGGATCGCCCAGGCGGTCTACGAGAGCATCCCGGAGGTCGAGAAGCGCGAGCTGCATCATGACATCGCGCGGGCGCTGATCGCCTCGACCCGTCAGGAAGGCAACAGCCTGCTGAAGACGGTCGATCATCTGAACGCATCGGCGGACCTGCTGAGTCTGGACGACGAGCGTCGCGCCGAGTTTGCGCACTACAACCTGCTCGCCGCCCGGGAGTCGCTGCGCCGGGGCGCTTTTCAGAAGGCATACAAGTACTGTCGCAGCGGGCTCGCCCTGTTCTTCGGTCGCGCTGCCAACAGCACCCCGATCTACCTGGAGCTATGCCAGTGCGCCGCTGAAGCGGCGTTCCTGTGTGGGGACTTCGAGCAGCTGAGCCGGGTGGTCGCACATGCCGAACAGGCGACCAGCGCCATGCGCGAAGTCGAAATCCGCGCGCTCGTGGTGCGCAACGCGCTCGGCGAAGCACTGTCGCAAACCGAGGAAGCGCTGCGCGCCCTGGGGTACGACCCGACCCGCGCCAGCGGCAGCGGCCCGCTGCAGCCCCTGCGCCGTCTGCGGAGCCGGGCCACGATGCCCCAGGCGCTGAAATCACCGCTGACGGCGATCAGCGATGCCCGTTCCCAGCAGTCGTTCCGCCTCATCGCCCTGCTGCTGCACGTGCATCTGCGGGCCGGCAACGCGACAGACGATCAGCTGCACGCGGAGCATGTGATCCGACGAGCGCACAGCGACAACGCCTACAGCGGCGAGGTGGCTTACGCCTATGCGCACGCCGCGATGCGCTCCCTGGATGATGGCTTCAGCGAGCGCGCCCTGAAGCTTGCGAACAGCGCACGTCTGATCGCGACCCAGTTCGCACAGGACGCCTTCTCCGTGCGCGCTCGCATCCTGCTGGCCGGTATCGTGGAACCCTGGTCGAAGCCGATGGACGCGACGCTCAAGTCCCTTGCGGAGCTGCAGGAAAAGGCCTTTGCGCTGCAGGACTTCGAGTTCGCAGCGGAAGCCAGCGCGCTCTACAGCACCAACGCGCTGCTGCGCGGTATGGAACTCGGGGCTCTGGCGCGGGAACTGCGCAAGCAGCTCAAGCACTTCAGCGACGGGCCCCACGTGACCGGCGTCAGCCACGCCGCCTACATGGAAGCGCAGCTCAAGACCCTAGCCGGCATGAGCGGCGATGAGGAAGCGCCCGCTGTGCCCGCCATCGGCAGGGAAGACGGCCTGGGCGCTGCGCACATCTACGCCCTGCGGCTGTACCTGGCCGTGCTGTTCAACGACTTCAAAGGCGCAGCTCCGGTACTGGAGCTGGCGCGCGCACAGGCGCCGCAGCTACGACACATGCCGGTCATGATGACCTACACCTTCGCCGCCGCTCTGGCCCGGCTGGGCGCCGACGAAGCGGCGGCGAGCCCTCAGGAAGAGGCCGAGCAAACAGGCACACCAACGCGCGGCATGCCGCGCAAGCAGGCCGCGCCGGATCGGGAGACCACGGCCTGGGCGCGCCGGCTGCGTGACTGGGCGGCCAACGGGGCCAGTTTTGCGAGTCCGAAGAGCCAGATCATCGACGGCGAGCTGGCATGGCGGCGCGGCCAGTCCGCGGTGGCGCTCGAGTGCTACGAGAAAGCAGCGAAGGAAGCTCGCCGGTTGGGGCTTGCCAACGACGAAGGCATGGCCTACGAGCTCGCCTCCCGACGCTGCACGGCGCTGGAACGGCACGACTTCGCAAAGCTCTTCATGCACAACGCCCACCAGGCGTACCTGCGCTGGGGCGCCATGACCAAGGTCAACCAGCTCGAGCGTGATCACGGGGATATGCTGGCCGCCAGCGCCAGCGCCGGCGCCACCCCCGGCTTTAACGTTGGCGACCTCGTGGATCTGACCGTGCGCGACTATCCGGTCAACGGCCGCACCTTGACGGGTATGGCGGAGAGCACGGAGTTCTCCGACCGCGCGATGGACACCAGCACCGTGCTGCGAGCAGCACAGACGCTGTCCGGGGAGATCCTGCTGGATCGCGTCCTGAGCAAGCTGCTGCGCCTTGCCCTGGAGCACGCCGGCGGGCAGAAAGCCGCCATGTTGCTGCTGGGTGATACCGGCGGGCTGGCCGTTGAGGCCATTGCTCACGTCGATGGCGAAGGCAGCCGGCGACTGCAGCCGCCGGAGCCGCTGGAAATGAGCCACGAGGTGCCGGTCAGCGTGATCCAGTTCGTCGCGCGCACGAAAGACGTGCTGGTGCTGGCCGACGCGACGCAGGAAGACGTCTTCACCCAGGACCCCTACATCACCCAGAACCTGCCGCTGTCGGTCATGTGCGTCCCGATCCTGCACCGGGGCCAGGTGACCGGCGTCCTCTACGTGGAGCACCGCTGGCTGACGGGCATGTTTACCGACCAGCGCGTGGAAGTGCTCTCGCTGCTCGCATCACAGGCCGCGATCTCGATCGAGAACGCGCGGCTGTACGCCAACCTGCATGCCGCGCGGGACGAATACCAGGCCCTCTATGAGAACGCGATCGAGGGCCTGTTCCGGATCAGCCCGACGGGCCAGCTGCTACGCTCGAACCCGACCCTGGGCAAGATCCTGGGCTTCGACAACAACGCGAACCTCGAGGAAGAGTACCGGGACCTGTTCGATCGCGTCTTCTATTCGCGGGAGGCCGCCAGTCAGTTCCTCTCGCTGCTCGAGGAGCGACGCCTGGTGTCAGGCTTTGAAGCGCAAGGGGTCACCCGGGAAGGCCGCGTCTTCTGGATGTCGCTCACGGCGCAGATCAACGAGGTCGCAGATCGGGGCGAGTTCATCGACGGCTCACTGGTGGACATCTCCGAGCGCAAAGAGCGGGAGCAGGCGGACAAACAACGTCAGATCGCAGAAGAAGCGACGAAGGCGAAGAGCGAGTTTCTCGCGAACATGAGCCACGAGATCCGCACGCCCATGAACGCAATTCTGGGCTTCTCGCAGCTCACCCTCGATACGCCGCTCAACGAGAAGCAGCACGGCTACCTAACGGCCATTCGCGGCGCCGCAGAGAACCTGCTGACGCTCGTCAGCGACGTGCTCGACTTCTCGAAGATCGAAGCCGGCAAGCTGACCCTGGAGGAGAGCGACTTCCACCTGGGCGGCACTCTCGCGGACGTCGAGCGCCTGTTCCTGGGCGACATACGCCGCAAAGGCCTCTACCTCGCGGTGGATGACCGCACCGGGGAGCACCCAGACTTTCCGGAGCATGGCTGCGTGCTCGGTGATTCCCTGCGTCTGCAACAGGTTCTGGTGAACCTGGTCGGCAACGCCGTGAAATTCACGGAACAGGGGGGGATCCAGATCCGCGCGCGGATCGTCGATTCGCAGCCGCACGACCAGACCCCGACGCTGACGCTACGCATTGACGTCGAAGACACCGGCATCGGCGTCAATGACGAGCAGAAGCGGCGGCTGTTCAATTCCTTCGAGCAGGCGGAGTCGTCGATCACCCGGCGCTACGGCGGCACCGGGCTCGGCCTGACGATTTGCAAACGTCTGGTAGAGGTCATGGGCGGCGAGATCGCCCTCGAGTCCAACCCCGGGGTTGGCAGCTGCTTCACCTTCACCGTCAAGCTGGGGCGCAGCGCCGAGCAGGTCGGGCACAGCACAGATGATCGCAAGGGCGACCCGCTGGTGCTGAGCGGGCGGCGAGTGCTGGTCGCCGAAGACAACCCGATCAACCAGCAGCTTGCGCTTGAGTTCCTCAACCAGGGCGGCGCGACGGTCGATATTGCGGGTGATGGGCGCGAGGCCATCGATCTGGCCACCCAGCACCGCTACGACGCGATCCTCATGGACATCCACATGCCGAAGATGGACGGCCTGCAGGCGACCCGTATCCTGCGCGAGCAGGCGCTGGCGGTGCCGATCATCGCGGTGTCGGCAGATGCGCTCGCAGAGCGGCAGAAGGCGGCGCGGGACGCAGGCTGCAACGGCTACCTCACCAAGCCCATCGATTTCGACAAGCTGCTCCTGAAACTCGCGGAGATCTGGCCCGATCCAGGCGCAGAACCAGGGACTGCAGCGCTGCCCGCCGAGGCCCCTGCCGTGGTCGCTGCTGCGGAGCCTGAGCCGGGGCGGGAGCTCCTCGCCGATCTCGAGGTCGCCGGCATCGACATCGCCGCAGCGCTCAAAGGCCACAACGACAATCTCAAGCTCATGCTCAAGCTCATGGGTGACTTCGGGCGCTACTACGGCGACGCCGCTGACCGGGTCCACCGCCACCTGGTGGCCGGCGAGCTCGAAGACGCGGAGCGACTGACCCACAACCTTCACGGCGTTGCGGGCAGCTTCGGCGCCGCGCGACTCAAGAGCGCGGCGAAAACCCTGGAGCTGGCGCTGGTCGCGGCCCAGGAAGGCGCTGACGAGTCTGGGACACAGGCGTTGACCGAGCTTGCGGACGCCTTTGAGTCAGCACTGGCGGAGGTCCTTGAGTCCGCTGAGCGGATCGCCTCTGCGGCGCCAGCGCCGCCGGTCGCCAGCGGCGGCTAAATCAGCAGCGCTGCAGACGACGACGCCCTACCCCAGATCGAGCAGCGGCAGCAGCGTATCGTCCGGCTGCAGCCCGGCGAAATCGTAGAGCGCCGGATCCGCGAGATGCGAAGGCGTGACCGCGCTCATGGCGCGGGCGATGTTCTCGACCCGACCGGGATGGTCCCGATCCCAGCTGCGCAGCAGCGCCTTCAGCTGGACGCGCATCAGGTTCTCCTGCGAGCCGCACAGGTTGCAGGGAATGATCGGGTAACTCTGCTGCGTCGCGAAGCGCTCGAGCAAGGTCTCCCGAACGTAGTACAGCGGCCGGATGACGACGTGTCGCCCATCATCACTCTTCAGCTTAGGCGGCATGGTCTTCATGCGGCCGCCTTGGAACATGTTCAGGAATAGAGTCTCGACCGCATCGTCCAGATGATGTCCGAGCGCGATCTTGGTCGCACCC
>JBCDIK010000029.1:0-22152 GCA_038749065.1 Pseudomonadota bacterium
ACCGGCTACACCAATACAGAAATTGAGGGCCGCAATCACCAGATTTTTGTCAGTACTGAAGAGCAGGACGCACCAGAGTATGGCGCGTTCTGGGCAGGCCTCGGCACGGGGCGAGCCCATTCAGGCACTTTTACGCGTCTGGGCAAAGACGGGCGGGAACTGCAGCTTCAGGGCACCTACCATCCGGTGCTCGGCAAAGGGAACGCGCTCTCCCACGTCACCTTTATCGCGTCAGAGCTAGCGGCGGATGCATCGGCTACCGGCAGCGAAAGCGACATTCACTACGAGGCGCTGACCAGCATGTCGGCCAACATCATGCTGGCCGACAACGATCGCAACATCATCTTCATGAACGACGCGCTGAAGGACTACTTTCGCCAGAACCAGCTGGCCATTCGCGCTGACTTTCCCGACTTCGATTCCGAAAAACTGATCGGGACCAATATTGACCGATTCCACAAGAACCCTGCGCACCAGGAGTCGATGCTAGCCCGGCTCCAGGATGAGTTTCAGGCGGAGTTGAACTTCGGCGGACGAACGACGCGGGTGATTGCGTGCCCTATCCACGACCAGGAAGGCAACCGCATCGGGACCGTTGCAGAATGGGCAAGAACGACGCAGCTGGACGTTGAGGATGAGATCAAGGAGGTTGTCACCGCTGCTCTTGAAGGCGACCTGTCACAACGCATCTCCATCGAAGGCAAGGTCGGCTTTCTTAAGATGATGTCGGAGTCGGTGAACCAACTCGTTGCGATCGCCGACGGCATCATCAGCGAAGCGAACGATGTGCTGAGCGCCATGGCCAACGGCGACCTGACCAGAACCATTGAGGGCAACTACAAAGGCGCCTTCCTGGGACTGAAGAACAACGTCAACGAGACGGTGGCGAAACTGACCGGCGTGGTGGACTCCATTCAGTCGGTGTCAAGCTCAGTTCGTAGTGGGGCCGAGGATATCTCCAAGGGCAATGTCAACCTCAGCATGCGCACCAAAGAGCAGGCCTCAAACCTTGAATCCACTGCGACAAGCATGGAAGAGATGACCAGTACAGTCCGGCAGAACGCCGAGAATGCCGCTCGCGCGAACGATCTGGTGCTCAAAGCGCGCAGCGAAGCCGAGAGCGGGGGCGAAGTCGTCCGCGACGCAGTCAACGCGATGAACAAGATCTCCACGGCCAGCAACCAGATCGCAGATATCATCGGCGTCATCGATGAGATCGCGTTTCAGACGAATCTGCTCGCGCTCAACGCCTCGGTCGAAGCGGCCAGAGCCGGCGAGCAGGGTCGCGGTTTCGCCGTGGTCGCGAGCGAAGTGCGCAATCTCGCCGGCCGCAGCGCGACGGCAGCCAAGGAAATCAAGGAACTGATCGAAGACAGCGGTCGCAAGGTCGATGAGGGCACGCGCCTCGTGGACCAGTCCGGTGAGATGCTGGACAGCATCGTTGCTGGCGTGAAGAAGATCACCGAGATCGTTGGCGAGATTGCAACGGCGAGCCAGGAGCAGTCGATCGGCATCGACGAGGTCAATCGTGCCATCATCTCGATCGACGAGCTCACGCAGCAGAACTCGTCGCTGGTCGAAGAGGCGGCCACCGCCAGTCAGGCCATGGGCGGCCAGGCGATCGAGTTGTCAGAGCAGATCAGCTTCTTCCGCACCGCAGACGGGGTCCCGGTGGCAATGCCGGCTGCGATTGCGCTGGTCGACCAGCAGCGGGCTGCGGGGCAATCCTGGGGCTAACGGAGTCAGCCCTGTCCGGCTGAGGATCATCCGGGCTCGAACGCAACCCGCGTTGCGCTAGCCCGGATACCCCTTCGCGGCCCGTCTTAGGTCAGTCTCCGACCGGGACTCGGCGTCGGTTTGCTTAGGCAGCACGGCCCCGGAAGTTACGGGTTCCGGGCACATAGGTCGCGACCTTCGGCACCTCCTGGCTGACAACACACAGGTCTTCAACCCCGCGTTCAGAACAGCTCGTCTGCAGCGTGTCGAGCAACCCTTCGGCAACCGTCGCCTCCGTGATACAGCGCAGGACCGTGTACTCATGGTTGACGAGCGCACCCATTCGCTCGGCGTCCTGCTGCTTGCCGACAAAACGCGCATGATGCACGTTGAGCCCGGGCGCGCCGCCATCCAGGAGCAGCTCCATCACCGCCGCTGAGTCATCGCGACTCACGTAAGCGGTCACGGCACGCTGATCCTCGAGGACCGCGCCATAGCGGGCGAGCATATCAATGCCCGCCCCGCGACCTTCGCCCAGGTCCACGCTACCCTGATCGCGCCAGTGAGTATGGCCCGCGAGGTGGTCAATGGCGTTGATCACCTGCTGCATGTTTGCTTCGTAATGGTGATGAGAGACCCGGCTGGGCAGATTGTAGAGCCCTGCCGTGACCGGCATGCGATACATGAAGCCGCGCCCGGGCAGGTGCAGCTGTCCGGCCTTGGCCATCGCGCTGAACACCTCGTCCACGTCAGCGGTGTCCGCCATGACCAACAGCACTTCTTTCTCATTCTCCTTGGTAATGCGCAGCCAGCCCAGTCGATCGCGCAGGCCACGGCCTTCGCAGTAGTAGACGATCGGGCCATGAGCTCCGGCATCCATGGCCGCCTTGCTCACCCGTTCCCCGGCCGCATGCGCCACGATGCAGAAGATAATCTGCAGCGAATCCTTAACCGCGTCCGGCGCCTGCTGTGGGCCCGAGCTCTGGTCCGGCCACAGGCGAAAACGGCTCCCGGTGAGCAGCTGCTGACAGGGTGTTGAGAACACCGCGCCCGTTGCCTGCAGATCCAGGCGACCCGCCTGCACCAGATCGGTAACCACCGCGTTGGCCGAGGATTCCGGAACCAGCATCTGGACCATCGTGCGGGCTGGGCTGACCGCCGGTAACCAGCGGCTGCGCCAATGGTCACGCACCAGCGTGCCACGAGCCTTCCAGACGAGGGCGCTGGCGCCATCGCGCTTGAGGACCGAGTCGATCATCTCGTTCGCGTTCCGTGTGGGCGAGATCGCCGATACGGTCGCATAGCTTTGCGTGGCTGCTTTCATCAGGCGGTCACCTCTGCTTCAACCAGATCCGAGTCATCGCTGACCGCTTCTGCGGCGCGCGCGGCCTGTTCCCTGCGTTGCGTGAAGAGCCCAACCGCAAGCACGGTCATGATGGGCCCCACGGAGGCCAACGCGAGAATCCCGAACCCGTCGCTGACGCCGGGCACGTTGGCACCAATGCCCAGGCCCATGGCGAGAACCAGCGGCACGGTGATGGGCCCGGTGGTGACTCCCGCGCTATCCCAACCAAAGTTCACGAAGCTGTGTGGAGCCCGCCAGGTCAGGTAGAGCACGAACAGGTAGGCGGGCGCGAGCAGGCTGATCAGCGGCAGGTTATAGGCCATCTTGATCACGCCGGCGCCGATGCCAAGCCCAACGCCCATGGCGACACTCTGCATCAACAGCTTCTTGCGAAACGCACCGACCGTAATGCGCTCGACGGTGTCCCCGAGCGCATTCAGCGCAGGCTCTGCGAGTGTTGCGCCGTAGCCCAGGAAGAACGCAAAGATCACCGCAAGAACTTTGCCCCACTCACCCACAGGGAACAGCGCAGCCTCCGGCTCACTTGACCCCCAGGGCACGATCTCTGCGAACGCCAGCGGGATGTTGCTGCCGAGTTGCCCACCCAGGGGCGTCAGGCCAAGGGCGATCCCGAGCCCGAAGAGCGCCATGCCCGCCAGGGCAAAGGCGACACCGACGGCAACATCCTGGCCGTGCTCCAGGCGCTGCCGCAGCACAAAGCGCAGCACGAAATACAGAAAGAGGCATAGCGGCACGATGGCCCGTAGGGCCTCCACGCAGGCCTGCTTGAGTTGCGCGACCAGCGGCGTGCTCGCATCCCAGCGCTCCGCGCTGACGAAGGTGACGGGGCGGTGATCCGATTTGCTGATGATGAGCGCCGGCGCATCCAGGTAAATGCGGCCATCGCGCAGGGTGGCGGCGCCAGCATCGTAGGTCACCTCATGGCGCGGCGGCAGCTGGCCCGTGCGCTGGTAGCGCTCAAACTCCGTGTCGGTGATCGGATGACGCACCTGTGTCTCCCCGGAGCGTACCGGTACCGGCTCAGCGGCCGAGTTCGCAGCAGCGACGACCGGGGCGCCCGCGTAGGCTTCTGCTCCGTAGTAGTCCTGTGACACATAGTGGAACAGGGCGAGCAGGAGCACCGCCAGGATCGGAAACAGGGACGCCAGAGTGACGATCCCAAAGCCGGAGTGTCCGCCGCTCCCGGACCCGCTGCTCACGACACGGCAGACGCCGATACCCAGGGCCAGCACCAGCGGCACCGTGACCGGTCCGGTGGTGACCGCGCCACAGTCCCAGGCAAGGCCCAGCACGTCATTGAGCACCGGGACCCGGGCAAAACCGAGGGACAGCATCAGCAGCAGCGCGACCGCCGGCATCGCCAGGTATTTGAGCGGCCAGGCATGGAAGAAACGCAGCACGCCCAGCATGACGGCCAGCCCGACGCCGACGCCAACCGCGCTCACGAGCTGACCGGAAAAGTCATTCAGAAGGCTGTACAGCAGTGGCGCATCGGCGGCCTGCACCCCGGAGCCGGCCGCCTTCAGAACCGCGATCGCCGGTTCCGCAAAGGTCGCACCGACGCCCAGCAGAAATGCGAACAGCAGGATGACTGGCATGGCGCTGCTGCGCGGCAGCACACTGCCGATCACCTCACCCAGCGGCATCAATCCCAGTCGCAAGCCCTCCATAAAGAACATCAGTCCGAAAGCGACGATCAGGATACCGACGGCAATCATCACCGCGTAAACGATCGGCAGCTTCAGAATGAAGATCTGGAACAGCAGCAGATAGGTGACGATGAACCAGATCCCGCTGATCTGCTCCATGAAGTTGCGCCGCGCGTATGGCGCGAGAATGCGTAGTGTGTCGCGGAAGCCGAGTCGAAAACGCTCGCTACCGATGCCTGGTGATTGTGCCATCCCTGTCTGCCGTCGAAGATCCTTCGGTGGTGTATCGGCAGCCGGCACGCAGACTTGAGGCGGTTGGCGGCGCGCCTGCGCCGCGTGATGACGCGGTCGGTTGCTGGAATGCCGAGCAACCCCAACGCATACTTGCGCTTTTCGCAGACCCCTCGCCATGCGGATCGTCAGTTGGAATGTCAACGGCCTGCGCGCCTGCGCCCGCAAGGGGTTTCTGCAAGTGCTCGCTCGGCGCCGGATCTCCGTTTTGGCGCTGCAGGAGGTACGGGCCTTCCCGGAACAGCTCGATGCGCCGCTGCGCCAGCCGCGCCGCTGGCACACGAGCTTCCACCCGGCGCAGCGTCCGGGCTATAGCGGCGTGGCGATCTACGCCAAAGAACCGCCCGACCGGGTCGAGACCCGACTGGGCGAAACACGCTTCGATGAGGAAGGTCGCTTCATCATGGCTCACTTTGGCCGCATGGCGATCGCCAGCGTGTATTTTCCGAAGGGCAGCGGCCGGGACCGGGACAATAGCCGAGTCCCCTACAAGATGGATTTCTACCGCGCCGTTTTCGATCGCATCACGCACCAGCGGCGCCGTGGCCCGGTCTTCGTGCTCGGGGACTACAACACAGCGCACGAGGACATCGATCTGGCGCGCCCCGGCAGCAACCGCCGCGCCAGTGGCTTCCTGCCGGAGGAGCGCGACGAGCTGAGCCGCTGGCTCGCCGCCGGCTGGGTCGATACATTTCGCGCCGCGCACCCGGGCGAAGGCGGCCACTATTCCTGGTGGCGCCAGTTTGGTGGCGCCCGCGAGGCCAACGTCGGCTGGCGCATTGACTACGCGTTCGCTTCGCCCTCGGCAGCGCGCCGGGTCCGCAAGGCATTCATCTGGCAGGAGGTCACCGGCAGCGATCACTGTCCCGTCGGCGTCGATCTGCATTCGTGAGTGCCACCGCTTCGACGCTGAGCTACCGACGCGATATCGACGGGCTACGCGCCGTGGCGGTCGTTCCCGTGGTGCTCTTTCACGCGGGCTTCGACATCTTCTCCGGCGGCTATGTCGGCGTGGATGTGTTTTTCGTGATCAGCGGCTACCTGATCACCAGCCTCATCGCCCCGCAAGTCAACGCGGGCACTTTCAGCTATCGACAGTTTTACGAGCGCCGGATACGGCGACTGTTTCCCGCCCTGTTCGCGCTGATCGCGGCGTGCAGCGTCGCCGCCTGGTGGCTGCTGATGCCGGAAGAACTGGAGGACTTTGGCCAGAGCGTGGCCACCACCAGCCTCTTCAGCGCTAACTTCCTGTTTTTCAGCGAAGACGGCTACTTCGAAGGGCCCGCGGAGCAGAAACCGCTCCTCCACACCTGGAGCCTCGCGGTCGAGGAGCAGTTCTACCTGCTGTTTCCACCATTGCTGCTCCTGCTGAAGCGCCGTTGGCCCACGCGCCTGACCCTCACGGTGGCAGGCCTGTTCGGTGCCTCGCTGCTATGGAGCAGCTACGCGGCCTACGTCTATCCCACCGCCACCTTCTACCTGCTGCCCGCGCGAACCTGGGAGCTGCTGCTCGGAGCGCTGCTGGCGCTGGCGCATCTGCAGGAACCGTCGCGCGCTGGGCGCGGCGACGGGGCGCTCGGAGCGCTCGGGCTGGCACTGATCGCCTACGCGGTGCTCACCTTTGACAGCACGACGGTGTTTCCCGGGCTCAGCGCGCTGCTGCCCTGTGCCGGCACCGCCTTGCTGATTCACAGCGGGCGTCTCGGGGACAGCTTGATCGCGCGCCTGCTGGCACTACCGCCGCTGGTGTTCGTCGGGCTCATCAGCTACTCCCTTTATTTGTGGCACTGGCCGGTCATCGTGTTTGCAAAGCACTACCTGATCCGCCCGCCGACCCTGCCCGAGACGTTGGCGATGGTGTTGGTCGGTATCGGGCTCGCCGTGTTGTCCTGGCGCTACGTGGAGCAGCCGTTCCGGGGCCGCGACGGGGTCCTGACCTCGCGGCGGCTGTTCCAGGCGACCGCAGCGGTGATGGTGACCGCCATCGCCGTGGGCTTACTCTTCGATGAGAGCGAGGGACTGCCGGCAAGGCTGGACAGCGAGACCCGACGTATCGCGGCCTATCTGGACGACAAGCCGCGAGAGCGCCGCCGCTGTGAAGGCATACCGCCAGAAGCCATCAGCTATGAACGGCTTTGCCGCATCGCTGGCGACGCGCCACCCACCTTTATGGTCTGGGGCGACTCCCACGCCGGCGCGCTGATGCCTGCCGTGCGCGAGGCGGCACAAGCGCTGGGTGTAAACGGGCTGAACGCGACCAGTAACGGTTGCCCGCCGCTGCTCAATCTGACCAACGTCCAGCGCGACCCGCAGGGCATCTGTTTGGCGTTCAACGACGCGGTGCTGGCGGTGTTGCGTGAGCATCCGGAAGTACACACGGTGTGGATGCTGGGGCGCTGGCCGCGCTATGCGCAGGGAACGCCCTACGGCAGTGAGTCCGGGCGCACCCTGCTGCTGCGAACCCGGGACCGCGAGGCGGGTAGCCTTGAGGAGAACCACGCGATGATCGCGGCCGCCTATGAGGCAACCCTGCAGCAACTTGAAGCCCTGAACCGCCGCGTGGTCGTGCTCGGGCCAATCCCGGAAATCGGCCACATCGTGCCCAACAGCATGGCGAAGGCGCAGCGCCTGCATCGCGATATCGAGCTGCGCCTGCCGCGTGCGGCCTTCGACCAGCGCAATGCCCGGGTCCTCCAGATGCTGGAAGCCGGCGCGCATGAGCGAGCGCAGTGGGCCCCGCTGCACAATCACCTGTGCGATGACGACTGGTGTGCCATCACGCAAGGGGAGACTCCCCTCTACAGCGATGATGATCACCTCTCGAGCGTGGGCGCCGCCCGCTTCAACGCGCTTTTTGAAACCCTGCTGCGCGAACCTCGCTCGCGTCGCGCCGGATCTGGAGAGGACGACCCGTGACCACCCATGCAAACCCTGAGAGCCTCGGCCTGAGCACCCCGCGCCTGACACGGATCAGCGACTGGCTACAGGCGCAGGTGGACGCCGAGCGTCTGGCCGGCGCTTCCGTCTTGATCGGGCGACGCGGCCAGGTCGCCTACAGTGCGCACGCCGGCGTGCGGGCGCTGACGGAGCCGACCCCCTTCGATCTGGATACGGTCGTGCGCATTTTCTCGATGACCAAGCCGATCACCAGCGTCGCTGCGATGATGTGCTACGAGCGCGGCTGTTTTCAGCTCGATGACCCCGTGGCGCGCTTCCTGCCCGCCTTCAGTGACATGCGGGTCTGGCAGGGTGGCGACCTCACCAACACCGCGCCGGCGCAAACGCCGATAACGATCAAGCACCTGTTCACACACACGGCAGGTCTCACCTATGGCTTCATGCGCAGCAACCCAGTGGATCGCGCGTACCGGCAGCAGGATATCGAGTTTCCAGGCGACGGCGGCAGCCTGGCGGAGATGGTGGACACACTCGCGGCACTGCCGCTCATCTGCGAGCCTGGCAGCGCCTGGAATTACAGTGTGGCCACAGACGTGCTGGGGCGGCTGGTTGAGCTGTGGTCCGGACAACCGCTGGACCAGTGCCTCAAGGAATGGATCTTTGACCCGCTGGGCATGCACGACACGAGCTTTACCGCGACCGACCGCCAGCACTCGCGGCTGGCCGCCTGTTACGTGCCCGCGAGCGGCGGAGGCATGGCGGACGTCGCGGCCACGCCGCGAGCTGCAGCGGTTACTCGCGGCGGGTTGAAGCTGCAGGAGTCGGCAGCGGACAGCCGCTTTCTCAAACCCACCCGGCGCTTCTCCGGCGGCGGCGGCCTGTTGTCTACCGCCGGTGACTTCGCGCGCTTCTGCCAGTGTCTATTGAACGAGGGCACACTCGATGGCCAGATGCTTTTGAGTCCCACCACCGTCCGCTACATGCGGACTAATCAGCTTCCCGGTGGCGGTGACATGGCCTCCATGGGGCAGCCTGTCTGGAGTGAGACCAGTTACGACGGGATCGGATTCGGCCTGGGGTTTGCGGTGGTACTGGATCCGGTCAAGGCCAACATCATCACGCATCCCGGGGAGCACCACTGGGGCGGGGCTGCCAGTACGTTTTTCTGGATTGATCCCGAGGCAGATCTCTATGCGGTCTTCCTCACCCAGCTCGTCCCCTCATCCACCTACCCGATCCGTCGGGAGCTGCGGGCCCGCGTCTATCAGGCGCTGCTGGATTGAGCGCTGCACCGCCGCAGCGCTCGGTAACGCGCGAACCTGATCCGCTATCACCGCCGGCCGCGGCGGATTCAGGCGCAGCCATCGCTCCGCGGCCGCGGTATCGGGAAAGCGCTCGGGCATCATGGTCGCCTCAAAGGTCTCGCGGAACACTGCGGTTTCCGACAGGCGATCGAAGGCCCTGATCATCGCCATGGCATCGGCTCCCCACAGCTTCCAGCAGCAGTCCACATAGCGGCCGATAAGATCGTTCAGGCGCAGCGGTTGCGCACGATCCGCGGTCTGCTCAGCCAGCGCCTGGTCCGCCAGCAGAAAGTAGGCCGCGCCGCCCCAGTACAGGCGCACGTGCCCACGGGTGCGGGACAACACCCGGCTATGCTCAGGAATCGAGAGGCCGCGGCCGCGCCTGGATCCGCGACCGCGGGCGAACCGCTCACCCAGCTTGTCCACCGTTGCAGTCCAGCTGCGTTTGCCGTTGAGATACATCACCTGGTACTGCAGGTAGCTGGCAACGCCCTCGGCGAACCAGCGACTGTCTTCTCCCAAGTAGGGGAACAGCAAGTGCACCAGCTCATGGGCAGCGGTCCAGTCCGCGGCCAGCGCCTGTGCGCCATGCGATGGATCGACGTAAAAGTGCACCGCCGGCACACCGTACTTGCGTGTATTCGCCCAAGGCACGGGGGATCGGTCGCTCGGGCGGCGATGCAGGTGGACGTGCGCCTGATACGGCACCGGGCCAACGAGCCGGATGACCCCCTGCTGGACTCGCTGCAGCCAGTCTTCGATGAGCGTCTGCTCGGCAGCGGTGAAGGCATCCTCCCAGTGCCAGCGTAAGGCGGACTCCGCCCGCGCGATTGACGCAACCGCACTCAAGCAGACGCCCAGCAGGCAGGACAGGATACGGCAGCGCACGGGCGAAGCTCCCCGGGGGACGACACCCAGCTTAACGTGCGCTGGTGAGAGAGCCGTCACGGGCATCGCGAATCTGCTACCTTGTCGAACATCCCGGGCTTTCATTGGGTCACCAGGCTTGAGCACACAGGAGCACTTCGTCGCTGAGGTCCGCGAGTTCTTAAGCACCGCGTTGACAGACGATCTGCGCCGCGCAGGCGCTCTGGATGCGGGGATCTACGCCGAGCAGCCGGTCGCCCTCGCCTGGCATCGCAAGCTGAACGAGCGCGGCTGGGCAGTGCCGGCGTGGCCCGTTGAATGGGGCGGCACCAACTGGAGTACCGCCGAGCACCGTCTTTTCGAGCGCGAGCTGACGCTCGCCAATGCGCCGATCATCACGCCCAACGCGACCCGCATGGTCGGCCCGGTGGTCATGGCGTTCGGTACCTCAGCGCAGCAGGCGCACTACCTTCCCCGGATCCGCAGCGGCGAGGACTGGTGGGCGCAGGGTTACAGCGAGCCCGGCGCCGGCTCGGACCTTGCAGCCCTCAAGTGCCGCGCTGAGCGCCAGGGTGATGAGTACATCATCAACGGCACCAAGATCTGGACCACTCACGCGCAATGGTCAAACAAGATCTTCGCGCTCGTCCGCACGGATGCCAGCGGCAAGCCTCAGCGCGGGATCACCTTTTTGCTGTTCGACCTGGAGCTGCCGGGCATCACCATCAAGCCACTCATTTCCATCTCCGGCGAGCACGAGCTGAACCAGATCTTCTTCGACAACGTGCGCGTACCGGTCAGTGGTCGGCTCGGGGATGAGAACGATGGCTGGACCGTCGCCAAGTACCTGCTGCAGCACGAGCGCGGTGGGCGCCACTCGACCCGGTTGGGCGTCCGCCTGGCGCGGCTGACGGAGATGACCGCAAGCCTGGAGGGTGATCGTGCGCCGCTGACCGCGGACCCATCCTTCCGCGATCGGCTGCAATCGACCCGGATCGCTTTGCAGGCGCTGAGCGCCTTCGAGGACCGGGTCTTCGGCGCTCTGGATGCGGGCGGAACAACCGGCGCCATGTCGTCCGTGCTGAAGATCAGAGCGATGGAACTCAAGCAGCAGATCACAGAGCTGGCCATCGAAGCAGTCGACCACTACGGCCTGCCCTATCAGCCACAGGCCCGCAACTGGCAGGACCCGGCGACGCCGATCGGGCCCGGCAGCGCGCTGACGGCGATGCCTCAGTACCTGAACGATCGGGCCGCATCCATTTACGCCGGCTCCAACGAGATTCAGCGCAACATTCTCGCGAAGGCAGCGCTCGGGCTATGAATGCTCTGGTGGACTGGCGCAAGCCGCTGCGTCTGGACGGCCAGACCTTCACCGATCACAAGTATGAACTCTTCGACACGCTGCGCAGCGAACATCCCGTCGCCCGTGCCAAGATCAGCGTCATGTCCCTGTGGGTTGTCTCCCGCTACGAGGACTGCACTGCGGTCCTGAAGCACCCGCAGATCTGGCGCAACCGTACGCGGGCAACCGGAGGGCGGCGGCTGCCGTTTCCGACACCGCGCTCGCTCGCGCCGCTGATCAACATGATGATCAACGAAGATGACCCGAATCATCGCCGCCTGCGCAATCTGGTTCGGGAGCCGTTCCGGCCGCAGGCCATGGCGCCCCTGCAGGGCGACATCGAGGCGATCTGTCACGAGCTGCTGGACCAGGCGCTGCGCGAGCCTCGCTTCGAGCTGATTGCGGACTACGCGCTACCGCTTCCGACCCGGGTCATACAGAAGCTGATCGGCGTCCCGCCGGAGGCCATGGCCGGCTTCCAGGGGCTGTTTAACCTGGCCGGCGAAGGATTCAGCGGCTGGCGCATCATGCGCTCGCTGTTCCTGGACATGCCGAAGTACGTCCGCTTTACCCGGGAGCTGGTTCGCAACAAGCGCAACCAGCCAGGCGATGATCTGCTGACGCGGCTGCTGCAGGCGGAGGATGCCGGCGATCAGCTGAGCGAAGACGAGATCGTCTCCCTCGTCTTCCTGCTCGTGGTCGCAGGCTTTGAAACCACCGTGCACCTGGTCACCAACGGGGTGCTCACGTTGCTGCAACATCCCCAGGCGCTGGCTCGCCTGAGGGAGGAGCGCACGCTGGACGCACCGGCCGTGGAAGAAATCCTGCGCTTCCGGGGACCGGTGCTCAGCACCAAGGCGAACTATCTCAGCGAGCCGTTGACGCTGCACGGGGTCACGATCCCGAAAGGCGCAGCTGTCATGCCGCTGCTCGGCGCCGCCAATCGGGATCCTGCGGTGTTTCCGGATGCGGAACGGTTCCTCGTCGACCGCACCCCCAATCATCACCTGGGTTTCGGGCACGGGATTCACTATTGCCTGGGCGCGCACCTGGCCCGCATGGAGACGCAGATCGGTCTGCGCGTGCTGTTGGAACGTGCGCCCACGCTGGCCCTCGCCGTACCCGAAGCGCAGCTGAGGCTGCAGCGGATGCCCGGCTGGCACCGCTATGAAGCGCTGCCGCTCACCCTCTAGGCGCACCGGATCTTGACAGCCCCGGAGAGGGCATCGAAGCTGCACATTCAACGGGGAGATGGCCATGCAGCACAGCATTCGAAGGGGGGCTCGCGCAGTGGCGGGCGCGATGGCAGTGATCAACGCGCTCGCGCTGAGCGCCTGCGCCAGCACGCCGGCGCCGGTCAGTGCGGGCACTGCCGATCCACAACCGGCGGTGGCCGCAGCACCAGCCGCCGAGCCGGCCACACCTCGGGTCGAGACGGGCAATGGCGAACGTAACCGCATTGAGACCAGCGGCGTGACCCGCAACGGCCGGATCTTCACCATTCCCGAGGTCACGCTCGAGCACAACGGCTGGCTCGTGCTGCACCCGTTCCGGGACGGCCGACCCGTCGGCGAGATCTACGCGGGGGCGACCTACCTGCCCGGAGGCACCCACCAG
Source organism: Pseudomonadota bacterium (assembly GCA_038749065.1). Lineage (GTDB taxonomy): Bacteria > Pseudomonadota > Gammaproteobacteria > Pseudomonadales > Azotimanducaceae > CALHVX01. The sequence continues at coordinate 13,054 of JBCDIK010000029.1, forward strand.
AACGTCGCGGTCACCGCGCAAACAGTGCCCATGCCGGAGCCGGGCACCATGTTCATCGTGATGCTGCACAGCGATGTGAACAACGATGAGACCTTCGATTTCGTCTTCGTAGACGAGCGCAACGTGGCCGACAAAGCCGTCTTTGAAGGCGGCAAAATGATCGGGCACGCGATCGCGGCCCCCTAGCCGGGCCGCGTCGGAGCACCAACCCCGTGCTGCTGGTGCTTGCGGGACTGCCAGCCAGCGGCAAGAGCACCCTCGCTCGAGGCATTGCGCGCGCGCTCGGCGCGACCTGTCTGCGCATCGACTCGATCGAGCAGGCCCTGCGCGATGCGAGCCAGATCGACGTGCAGGTCGAAGGCTATGCCGCCGCCTACGCCATCGCCGCCGATAATCTCGCCCTGGGTCTGACGGTCGTTGCAGATTCCGTCAACCCGATCAACGTCACCCGGGCCGCCTGGCGCGCTGTCGGGCAAGCGGCCGCGGTGCCCGTCGTCGAGCTCGAGGTGATCTGCTCCGATCGTGACGAGCATCGCCGCCGCGTGGAGTCCCGAGCCACCGACGTTCCCAATCTGGTCCTGCCGGCGTGGCAGGACGTCATTCACCGGGACTACGAGCCCTGGGATCGGGCGCGGATCGTGATCGATACCGCTGGCGAATCCAGCAGCGAAAGCCTTGCGCGCGCGCTCAGTCAGATCCGCGAGCAGCTCGCCTGACCGGCCGTTCGCCTGCCCGTGCGCGCTCGGTCTTTCGCTTGCGCCAATGGTAGGTCAGCGCCGCCCCGAAGCAGTCCGCCAGCGCCTCTTCCGGTAGCGGCGTGTCCAGCGGCAGCAGCAAGGCCCGGTTGCCGACGAAGGGCAGCTCCGGGTACCGGGTGCGGAAATCATCCACCAGCGTGGTCTGGCAGTTGAAATAGACCCCAAACGAAGCGGGTTCCCGTGCCTGCCAGGCGAGGCGCACCGTGCTGCCGCTGCGGCTCGCTTCGGTGAGATAGGCCGGCTCCCCCCATTTGAGCGTTTCCGTGACCGGGCCAACGCCCGCGATACCCTGCGCGGTTTCGAACAGCACCCTGCGCAGCGCACGGAAGACGCGTTGCGCCGGCTTGGGCCAGGGCTCGATCACCGCGCGAAGGGCTGGCGGCAGTGCGGGCGGTAGTGGCATCAACCGTTCTCCGCGGCGGTTTGACCGCCACCGAACAGGCCGTCCAGATGGGACTGCGGCAAAGGCCGTGTCAGCCTGGAGACCACCACGGTCACCGCCACCGATGCAAATTCGCCCATCGCTGCGCACGAGTACGGGTTATCGCCTTCGCCATGCAACCAGCTGACCGCGCGTTGCGCCGCACCGGCGGGAAACCAGGCGGGATCGAGACTCTGGGTGATCAGCAGGGCGAAGACACCGAAGCCGGTCAGCAGACCGGCATAGGCCCCGTAACGCGTGACCCCGCGCCATAGCGCACCAACCACGAGGGGCCCGGCAAAGGCGGCCATCATGCCACCGTTGCCAATCCAGACAATGATCGCGATGTTGGTATCGAGCATTGCCCAGGCGAGCGCCATGCAGAACAGCAGCACGACGACTGTCGCGATCCGGCTGATCAGCAGTACCCGACGATCCAGCACCTCCGGCGCGGGCGCGGCGTGGCCACGCCCGACTTGCCAGGGGATCCAGGTTCGCCGGTACAGATCGTTGGCGACGATCTGCGACGACGAGACCACCAGGCCATCGGCAGTACTCATGATCGCCGACAGCACCGCCACGCCAATCAGGGCCGCAAGCCAGGTGGGAAAGAACTCGAGGAACAGCATCGGCAGCGCGGCGTTCGGCGTCGCACCTTCAGCGTAGAGCACGTCGCCCAGCACCGCCCGGGCCAGCAGCCCGGCCACGCCGATCATGGCCATGGTCAGCCCGAAGAGAAACGCCAGCTTCACAAACTGGGGCTGGCCGCCGCGATCATTCAACGCCCACAACTTGTTGCCCAGGTGTGGCAACAGTCCCAGGGGCATGTGGGCGAACACGATCGCGACGATCGACCACCAGGAGCGATACAGCGGCGAGCTGCTGTTGAGCGGTGTGACGAGATTTTCATCCTGTGCCGCCAGCGCGCCGGTGAGCGAGGCCAGACCGCCATCGAGCCCATACCCCATCAGAAACAGGACGATGATCAGCACAGCCAGGGCCAGCATCATGAACCCCTGGATGCCATCGGTCAGAATATCCGCGTGCGCACCGCCCAGGACCACGTACACGAGCAGTACCGCGCTCGTGATGATCAGTGCCCAGCCCGGTGACAGGCCGAGCAGAATCTCGAACATGACGAGCCCGCTCACCAGTTGTCCAGCCAGATAGAAAAACAGCACCAGGGACATGACCGACACGAGCACGCGGATCCCGTCCGACTGGTAGCGATCGCCCAGATACTCGGGGATCGAGCGGTTGCCGAAGCGGTTACCCGCAGTCGCGACCAGGCGCATGCAGATCAGCACCCCGAAATAGAGCCCCATGGGGTAGAGAAAGTTGCTCCAGTTCGCGGCGTAGCCCCACTCGTAGGAGAGCGCCGGCGAGCCGAGAAAGGTGGCGCCGCTGGCCGTGGAGGCGGCAAAAGCAAAGGCCAGGAAAACCGGTCCGTAAGCGCCCCGGGCCGTGGCGAAATCATCGGCGTGGGCCACCCGACGCTGCGCGACCAGGCCGATGCCGACCATGAGAGCGATGTAGAGAACCAGGAACAGCCAGGACCAGGCAACGAGCGACATGCTTCACCTGCGCAACGCAACGCCAGACAGGGTACGCAATTGATCGGGAAAAGCTAAGGGTGATCAGCACCCTTGAGCCCCAGCGGCAGCCTGCCTACGCTGCGCACTCACCGCAGCAGAGTCCGCGCCATGAACGACCCCAGACCGCCGGGTGAGGCCTCCGGCTTTCGCCCCTATCACGAGTATCGGCGCCTGGATCCAGAGCAGATGGCCGACGCGGCGCGCGCTGTGTGCGAGCGCCTGAACCGGCGCCGCAGCGTGCGTGCCTTCAGTTCCGAGGCGGTCCCCCGGGCGGTCATCGAGTCCTGTCTGCTCGCTGCATCCAGCGCGCCGAGCGGCGCCAACCAGCAGCCCTGGCAGTTTGTCGCCATCTCCGATCCGCAGGTCAAGTCACAAATTCGCAAGGCCGCCGAAGCCGAGGAGCAACGCTTCTACGGGGATCGGGCCTCGCAGGCCTGGCTGGATGATCTGGCGCCTCTCGGGACCGATGCTCACAAGCCGTTTCTGGAGGATGCGCCCTGGCTGATCGCCATCTTCAGCGAGAAGTGGCACTTCGAGCAGGGGGACGAAAAGAAGAAGCACTACTACGTGACGGAGAGCGTCGGCATCGCCACCGGCATGCTGATCGCTGCCCTGCACGAGGCGGGGCTGGCGACGCTGACCCATACCCCCTCGCCCATGGGCTTTCTGCGCGAAGTGCTGGGGCGAGGTGCACAGGAACGACCCTTCCTGCTGCTGGTGGTGGGCTATCCCGAGCCGGAAGTCCAGGTCCCGGACATTGCGCGGAAGACGCTACCGCAGATCGCAACGTTCATCTAAAGAAGCGCGCAACTGAAAAAAAGAAGGCGACCCGCAGGTCGCCTTCTGTGCCCGTCGCTTAAGCGCGCTTACTCGCCGGGCATGTGGGTGGGCGCCACAGACTCCACGGCATCTTCTGCGTTCAGCAGGCCACTGCCCCAGATGAAGTCGAAGCCCGGCGCCCCGCGCGGGTTCGACGCCGCTTTCAGCAGGAAACGCAGGCCGCGCGGCTTCAGCGTCGGCCGTGCTTCCAGCATCAGCGCCGCGATCGCCGCGGCGTGCGGAGCCGAAGCGGAGGTGCCGAAGAAGGTGCTCGGGAAGCCACCGAAACCGGTGACCGATACGCCATCAATCGACGTGAGCGTCGGCGTCCAGCGCAGGCCCTCACGCGCTCGGCCCTTGCGGTTGAAGAAGATGCGTGAGGGACCCCAGGAGCTGAAGGGCTCAATGATGTCGAGGTTCGGATTCGGGGTGCCATCGTTGTTAGCGACAGCACCGGTTGCGGCCACGGAGATCGCGGTCAGCGCCGCCGCGTGGCCCCAGATGCTGCCTTCCGGGACGCTGTAGTCTTCCGGCGCGTTGACGCTAAAGAACCCGTTGAAGTTGATCTCCAGTAGCTTTGGCTCACCGGCAAAACGGTCGACGACCATGAAGAACGGTCGAATCGCACCGAAGGGATCAACAGGATCCACGTTGTTGACCACAAAGGCGATTTCCAGCGGGTTGCCGCTGCCGTCCTGCACGTCGACGCCATTGGCCCCGATCGGGAAAACAGGCTCGATGGCATCGGTCAGATCGGGATCTGCGGCGCCGGCGGGGAAACCAAACTCATCAAAGATATAGAGATCGAAGTCATTGGCAGAGGCGCCGAACTTGTCCGGCCACTGCAGGAAGGCCGCAAAGAAGTTGCCGCCGCTCGCGACCAGGCCCGCCCAATCGATGTCGCTCGGGCCACCGGCAGCTGCGCCCCAGTCGTGCAGATTCACCAGCGGAAACGCGATATCCACTTCCGGGTTAACGTCCCAGAACATCCGCTCGTAGTGATCGAGCACCCCGTTGCCGGCGGAGCTCAGATACAGCGCACCGCCCCAGAACGCCCGATCGACCGCGCGGGCCACGGGGCCATCTTCAAAGAAGGGCTCGGTGAGAAAGGCCACGTCGTCGACGATGATGTCGCAGTCCATGTCTTTCGCAAGATAGGTGATGGCGTTGGCCAGGCCTTGTTCGCCATCAGGGCCGAACGCTGGGCAGAAGCCCAGCTCCGCCCCCGGCGCCAGGTCATGCATGATTTCCAGCATGGCGGTGCCCTCAGCACCCTGATCGACATTGAGGGGGCACAGCTCGACCGCCGGTGTGCCGTCTTCGTTGATCGGCAGGTTGCCCGTTGCAGCCGACTCGACGTTACCGCCGGTGCCGTCAGAGATCGCGCACAGCTTGACGCCGGCACCGGTCACGCCGAAGCGCGCCCGGGCCACATCCGCGCGGGAGCCCGCATCACCTTCGCTGATCACGGAGCCCTGCCGGCGCAGCGCGCCAAGCATCGGGTCAATACGCCGCACGTTGGCCAGCGCCGCAAGGCCCGGAAGCGCGCCGTGCAGGCCCGCTACGGGGCAGTACGCCACCACCTCGCCGGTCTCCGGGTCCATGGTGCTGACATGCAGCCCCGCCGCGCGCAGCTCATCGAGGTGCACCTTACTGATTTCGCCCAGGGTCAGTCGCAGGCTGATCTGGCTGCCATGGGTCTCGATCAGAGGGTGCTGTGCCTGAGCGTTGCCGTCCGCATCCGCGGCGAAGGCGCTCAGCAGGCCGCTGACCTTGTTCTGGGCACCGACACGCGCTGCCTTGGCCGCGCGCGCCTGGGCGATGGTCTGCAGGGCGCGCTGCTGCGCTTCAGCGCTCATGCCCGGAATAGACAGGTTCTTCAGCTCTTCCGCCGTAAACAGCCGCTTGGCACTGGGGCCGCCGGCCTGAACAGTGCCAGTCAGGCACAGCGCCACGGTCGCGCAGACCATGGCCACGGTGAGTCTTTTCATGGATCCCCCTCGGATCATTGGCGACGGCCAGGCGCGCCAGCGCACGGCCGACATTGTTTGATTGAGGATGATCGCGGGCTCAGGCCGGTAGGCGGCGAGGCAGGCGTCCGGGCCGCGAGGGGCACCGGGCGTTACTCTGGATGCTGCTTGTGACCGTCACTGCTCCGATCATTCCAGTGCCCCCGATAGTAAAGGGATTGGAAGGCGAATGTGAAAAAACAAGGAATCGCGCAGGACATGCGCGGGAACGTGATAGCACGCTATCGCGAGCGAGCGCTGACTCAGATCAAAACGCAGCAAAGACGCGACGCCTTAGAGCCAAGGATCATTTCGCTTCCCTGCCGCAGCGGCATACCATGCGGTTGCGGGTGAAGAGCCCCCGGCATCATTCAGTCGATGACCATTGCCCGATATGGGAATGCTTGGCGAGCATGGCTTAGGCGGGCTCTTCACTGGCACCTTCCGGCGCGAACAACGCGCTACCCCCAAGGCACGCTCAACACCGCCCTGTCAGCAGCGCTGTCAGTAGAGCCCCCGCTGCTCGCGCGTATATGCTGATGCGACGACGAGCGGGAGCAGATCCATGAGCGATAGCGGCCAGTGCCTGTGCGGCGCCGTGACCTTCGAAGCGGAAGGCGTTGAGCGCCATTTCCACAGCTGTCACTGCGGCGCCTGTCGCCGCTGGTCGGGCAGCCCGGCGATGGCGGCACGGGTAAGTTCCGTGTTGTTCAACGACGATGCGCCCGTCCGCACCTTTGCCTCGTCGGAGTGGGCAGAGCGAGGGTTTTGCGGTGAGTGCGGTAGCAACCTGTTCTACCGCATGCGCGACACCGGCGACACCATGATGTGGATCGGCACCTTCAACGACCAGGGCGCGTTCCACATGAGCGGCGAGATCTACGTCGATGCCAAGCCTGACAGCTATGCCTTTGCGGGCGATCACCCGCGTATGACAGAGGCCGAGTTTCTGGCTTCCATCGGCATGGCGGACAGCTAGCCGGAACCAGAGGCCGGCGCCGGATTGCGCAGTTCCCGGCGCATGCGCCACACGAAGATCACCATCGCGATCAGCGTCAGAACTGTGGCCGCCAGGAACGGCGCTCCAGCGAAATACAGCCCATCGCTGTCGGTATAGCGAGCGAAGAGCTGGGTCATCAGCAGTGGCCCGATAATCGCGCCGATGCTCGACAGACTCGCCAGCACGCCCTGCAGCTCACCCTGTTCGTTCTGCGGCACCTGGTTCGACATGATGCCCTGCAGCGCGGGCCCGATGAGCCCGGTGAAGCCGGAGACCAGCAACCAGAATCCGAGCAGGGGCACGGTATAGGCGAACGCGTGGCCGGTGAATGCCAGCGCACTGCCCACAAATCCCACGAGCGCGGTCCGGGCGAGTCCCAGCCGCGGAATGACCAGGCGGATCACCCCACCCTGCACCACCGCCATGACGATGCCCACACAGGCCAATGACAGGCCCACCTGAAAATTACTCCAGGCAAAGCGCTCCAGGGTGAAGAACGCCCAGATGCTCGGGTACACGTGGTGGCCGATGTTGTAGACGAAGCTGGCGAGCGCCAGCACCGCGAGCGCCGGAAAGGAAGCCAGGCGCAGCAGTGCTCCGAGCGGGTTCGCCCGGCGCCAGTCGAATGCCCGGCGCCGCTCTCGCGGCAGCGTCTCCGGTAGCATCAGCGCGCCGTACACCACGTTGATGGCCGCCAGCGCCGCGGCCGCAAAGAACGGCAGCCGCAGATTGATCTCACCGAGCAGACCGCCAAGTGCAGGGCCCAGAATGAAACCGACACCAAAGGCCATCCCGATCAAGCCGAAGTTCTGCGCCCGGGTTTCCGGCGGCGACACGTCGGCGATGAGCGCGTTGGCCGTCGCGTGTGTCGCGCTCGTGAGGCCAGTCATGATGCGGCCCAGCAGGAGCCAGAGCAGCGTCGTCGCAAAACCCGCGATGAGATAGTTCACGGCATAGGCGGCGAGGGAGACCAGCAGGACCGGGCGACGGCCGAAACGGTCGCTGAGCCCACCGATGAGAGGGGCGAAGAGGAACTGCAGCACCGCGTAGGCCGTGAGCAGAAAGCCGCTGTAGGCCGCCGCCGCGCTGAGGGACTCGCCGGTGATGTCCATGATCAGGCTCGGCAGCACGGGCATGACGATGCCGAAGCCGATCATGTCAATGAGCACCGTCACGAACACAAAGGCGATGGCGTGACGGTGGCCGCCAACCGCTTCCCCGCTCGCGGCCTCGTCACCTACAGGGGCCGGTGCGCTGTCAGTCTCGTTTGTCATGGCGCGTTCTAGCCCGTGCGCCGCGCTCGCGCAAGCCACGGCGGAGCGCTTTGTAACAGGAATCGCCGCCTCGTAACAAAGTGCGAGTGCTTTGCATGAAATCGCGGCGCAGAACGCCTCCAGCGCCACAAAATCAGGGGAAGCGCTACAACTGTCGCATGGGCGACAGGGGGCGCGCTCCCTAGGCTGTAGCCTGTTGTCATGGCTCGCTGGAGCGACGCATGTTGAAGCTCATTCTCACCGCTGTCGGCCTCGGGCTGTCCGCCCTGGCCTTCGCGGCGCCCGATCTGTACCTGGCCGCGCCCTTCTCAGCACCGGAGCAGAGCGGCCTCGGTATCACCCTCGTCCTCGGCATCGCGGCCGTCATCGGCATTCGCCAGAAAAAGTATCGCTGAGTCCACGGCGCGTCATCGCGCTAATCGACTGCGCCCACCTGGCCGCCATCAGCGGCGATATGCGTTGAATTGATCCAGCTCCCGGCGGGGCTTGCAACGAACGCGACGATGCGTGCGATCTCTTCTGCGGTGCCGAGTCGCCCCAACGGTATGGCCTTCTCGACGCTGCGGTACAGCTCCGGTTGCTCTTCCTTCACCCGGTCCCAGGAACCTCCAGGGAAATGTACGGCGCCGGGGCTAATGACGTTGGCGCGCACGCCGTCGCGGCCGAAGCTCTGCGCCAGCTCGTTGGCGTAAGCGCGCATCGCGGCCTTGGCGGGCCCATAGGACGAGCGCCGCCGGAAATAGAACTTGCTCGCCATGGACCCGATAAACGTAATGCTGGGTGCTCGGCTCGCGCGCAGCGCCTCGATTCCGGCCTCGACGGCACGCACGCCGGCCATCATGTCGATCTGGAAGCTGCGCTGCCAACCGTCCTCATCGCCGCGCTGGTCAAAGCCGCTGGCGTTGTGGATCAGCAGATCGAGCCCGCCGAGGTGCTCGCAGGCCGAACGCAGAAAACGTGCCGGTGCCTCCGGCTCCATCAGGTCGTGGGCTTCGCCAAAGTGCTCGCCATGGCCAACAACCGGCAGCGAGTTCACCGCCGCGGCAACGCCATCGGCACCTCGGGCGCACAGGGCGACCTGGGCGCCTTCGCTCGCCAGGAGGTCCGCCGTGTACCAGCCGATCCCGCGGCTACCCCCCAGGATGACCGCCCGCAGGCCCTGTAATCCGAGATCCATCGCTCGCCCCCCATCCGCGCCTGCCGCACAATACGCGATCATGCGA
>JBCDIK010000030.1:0-22140 GCA_038749065.1 Pseudomonadota bacterium
AGCGTGGCATCGCACCCTGCGGTGTCATTACCGGGATCGGGACCTTCAATGGTAGCGGCGGCCCCCTGCGCTGCGGCGCCATGATCTCCAACGTGGCGTTCCAGGCCGGGGCGTTCGATATGGCGAGCGCTGAGAAGTTCTGCCAGCTGCTGGTGGAATGCGCGCGTGCCAACCTGCCGGTGGTGTGCTTCGTCTCATCCGGCGGCATGCAGACCAAGGAAGGGGCCGGCGCGCTGTTTTCCATGGCCATCACCAACGACCGTATCACCCGCTTCGTACGCGATCTGGGGCTACCGGTCATCGTTTTCGGCTTTGGCGATTGCACCGGGGGGGCCCAGGCCAGCTTCGTGACCCACCCGCTGGTGCAAACCTACTATTTCAGTGGGACCAACATGCCGTTTGCCGGCCAGATCGTCGTTCCTGCCAACCTGCCCTCCGAAGCCACGCTGTCGAACTACCTGAGCACCTCTGCCGGTGCCATGCGTGGTCTCGTCCAGCACCCGTTCGCACCGGATCTGGATGCCCGACTGCGGTATATCGATCCGGCAATCCCTGTTGGTACGGATCAGGTAGAGGATGTCATGGGCCGGGTCGCCGACGGCCTGTATGCGGACCTGCCCAAAGTTCCCGCACGGGAATATCTGGCGCCGGATCCCCAGTCGCTCTACCGACCCGTGAAGCGAACGCTCATTCACGCGCGCGGTTGCACAGCTGCGAAGCTGATCCGGGTCGCCCACGAACTCGACATCGACATCGTGCTGGTGCAGTCGGACCCGGACATGTCATCCGTGTGTGTCGACATGCTCGATGACGGAGACCGGGTTGTGTGCATCGGTGGCAACACCTCTGATGAGAGTTACCTCAACGGCCTGTCGGTGGTGCGGGTGGCCGAGCACGAAGGCGTCGACTCCCTGCACCCGGGAATCGGCTTCCTGTCGGAAACCAGTCAATTTGCGGAGCTGTGTCGGACCCACGGTATCAACTTCATCGGCCCTCCAGTCACCGCTATGGAGGCCATGGGCAACAAATCTAATGCGATCTCCACCGCGCGGCGGCTCGGGGTTCCCGTTGTGCCCGGAAGCCACGGCATCCTGACCGACGTTGACCGGGCCGCCGAAGTGGCCGAAGAAATTGGCTACCCGGTGCTGATCAAGGCGGTACACGGCGGTGGCGGCAAGGGCATTCAGGTGGTGGAGCGGCCCACTGAGTTCCATCAACTCTTCCGGCAGGTCACCGCCGAAGCGCGCAATGCCTTCGGCAATGGTGACGTCTACCTCGAGAAGTTCGTCACCTCACTGCGCCATATCGAGGTACAGCTGCTGCGGGATACGCACGGGAACACGCGGATCCTCGGCCTGCGGGATTGCTCCGTTCAACGCAACAAGCAGAAGGTGATCGAGGAGTCGGCGTCAACGCTGCTGCCCGAGCGCCTCGAGGAAGAAGTGTACGCCCACACCGCCGCTATCGCGGAAGATGTCGAGTACGTTGGCGCTGGGACGGTTGAGTACATCTACGACGTCGCCAACGACGCCGTTTACTTCATGGAGATGAACACGCGCCTCCAAGTGGAGCACCCGGTTACGGAGAAGGTCAGCGGCATCAACATCGTCGCCGAGCAGTTTCGCATCGCCGGGGGTGAGTCCATCGAGCACCTGGCACCGGCGCGCGACGGCTATGCGATCGAGGTTCGGGTTACCGCAGAGAAGCTGGTGCTGGCTGCAGACGGCAGCGTCTCCGCCCTGCCTGACCCGGGGATGGTGCTGCACTGCGACTTCCCGCCGGCTCCGGATATGGACATCATTGCTGCTGTGGGCAGCGACAAGGAAGTCTCCCCGTTCTACGATTCGCTGATCGCGCAGATCATCGTCCATGGCACGGATCGCGCGTCAGCGGCGGCTCGGATGATCGAGTATCTGAGGACCGTCCGCATCGACGGAGTGTGTACGAACATCGCGCTGCTGCGACGGATTCTCGCCGATGAGGTCTTCCTGTCGGGCAACTACGATACGGGCTTCCTCGAGCAGTTCTTTGCCCGCACAGAACTGCCGGCACTGATCGACGAGATCGAGCGCAACAACAGCCGCAGCGGCGAGCGCGCCAGCATCGAGTCGCTGCGCATAGAGGGCAGTGACGAGATTCGCGTCCTGGCACCGACCTCAGGAATCTTCTATCTGACCCCTTCCCCGGGCGAACCGGACTATGTGGCCGCGGGCGAGCGAATCGCCACGGACAGCATCCTATGCCAGCTGGAAGCCATGAAGCTGTTCACGCCGCTACGCCTGGCCAGCTTCAACGCCGACGAAGGCGCACTGTATCCGGACGATCAGGACTACGAGATCGTCCGGGTCAATGTGGCCACCGGTGCGCAGGTGAATGCCGGCGACCTGCTGTTCGTGATCCGACCGGTCAGCAAGGTGCCCCAGGAAAGCGCTGCTTAAGGGCAGCGCCCGTCGCTGACCGGCTTGCGATCCAGCGCGCCGGTTAGGACGGAATTGTCAGTCAGCTCTGACGCAGGTGTGCTGGATTGACACAACCGTCGCAGCCACAGGCGGCGACAATGGGTGATTGCGGCTTGACACCGTGTTCCAACAGCCACGCGGTTCGCAGGGCCGGTTGGGTCTCGTGGTGCCATAGCCAGCAACCTGATTCAGGTACCGGCACGTAGCGCTCGTCGAACTGACGCTGGACTCGATCAACGTTCATGATTCCCCCCCAAAGTGCGTTGATGGTTTCCGGCAACTCCGGTGCAACAGTGCACGCTCCGCGCCCTTCTGGGTGACGCTGCGGCGTGACCACAAATCTGCAGCGAGATTTCCATCAGACTGTACACCAACCCTGATCTCGCTCAGTGAAGGGGAGATGAACGAATCTTCAATCGTTTGTTTCTGTCCAGGGCGCCCGAAGGTCACGCCCTTAGACGCTATGACGCCGGCCTAGGCGCGGGTCGATAAAAACCCTCCCAGGGCACGGCGAAACCGCACGCATAGAAACTCCACGGCCACCTCCTGCTGTACACCAACAGGATCGACGCGTACCACACGCGCGACGGCGCTGCACAGAGCGCTGTCGATCTTCATCAGCTGGCCACGCGCGGTCGAGGGCGCCTGCCGGGTCCCAAAACGCATGCCATGCAGCGAGACATCGCAAGTTTCTCCTGCGCCCGTCGGTCCTGGCCAGCCCAGCCAGAACTGTAACGGCTGCAGTTTGGGCAGCCGATCCACGGCTCTCGAACCGGAGAAGGACCCGATCTGTGCCTTGTCTGTGACCAGTGGGCTCTCACAGCGGCGACAATGCGGCGACAGGTCACGCGCCGCCGGAGACGCTTCACCGCAAAACAGGCAGTGGGTCAGAACGCCCCGCGACTGTTCGCGATAGGTCACTGTCACCCGCGGCGCTGGTGCCGGTGCGGCGGTGGCGGGGGCGCCGAGACCTCTGCGCTGCTCGTCATAGACACGTCGACGCTCGGGCCTGCTGAGCGTTGAGTAAGCCTCGTTGATCAGAGTGGCTTGCTCGGTGTCGCCACCAAGGTCAGGGTGCGCACGCAACGCCTGCATCAACGCGCGGTAGCTCGCGCGGATAATCTCCTGCGGCGCGTCTTCACTGACGTGCAGGATCTGATAGTAGTCCAGGGTTTGGCTCACGGTCCCCCGCCCCAATCGCAGGGCAACGAAGAAACCGAAGGTAGAGGTAGTGGCGCAGTCGCGCCTTGAAGCGGTTCACCAATTGGCGAACCGGATGTTGGCTGTCAATGCGTTGGCGGTATCAGTGCGCGAGGTGCCAGCGAATCGTCGGTAGCTGATGCGTGCGCCGCGGGATGCTCGGTCTCCGCCAGGACACGAGCGATCTCCTCAAGTAGCGCCGCCCGATCGATCGGCTTGCTGGTGTAGCCATTCATGCCAATATCCAGCAGCTTCCGGCGATCGTCCACCATCGCATCTGCGGTCAACGCGATGATCGGCACGGTCGCCCAGGGTGCGCCGGAGGTGCGGATGGCACGCGTGGTCGCGATGCCGTCCATCACCGGCATGTGGACGTCGCACAGCACCAGGTCGAAGGTCCGCTGCGCCAGTTGCTCCAGTGCCAGCGCGCCATTTTCCGCCTCCACGAAGCGCCAGCCGAGCTGCCTCAGGTGCCCCTTAGCAACTAGGCGGTTGACCGGGTTGTCCTCGACCAGCAAGACATCCAGCGGCCGCCGGAGCTGCGCGACGTCGATGCTCACAGGCGCGTGTTCCTCAGCTTCCGGTGCACTCGCCCGCGCCGCGAGAATCGTGATGACGAAGGTGGTGCCCCGTCCTTTGTCGCTAGATACCTCGACATCGCCGCCCATGAGTTGCGCCAGTCGCCGGGTGATGGTCAAGCCAAGACCGGTACCGCCGTAGCGACGTGTAATCGAGGAATCCAGCTGTTCGAAGGGTTGGAATAGCTTGGCCTGATCGGCAGGGCTCATTCCGATTCCGCTGTCCTGCACGGACACCCGTAGCCGCACCTGCACAGCCGAGGCGGAGCTCGCAGACAGGCGAACGGAAACGCTTCCTTCAGCAGTGAACTTGATCGCGTTGGACAGCAGGTTTGAGGTGCACTGCAACAGCCGGTGCGCATCGAACGCCAACACCGGCGGGACGCTGGGCGCCCGATCCAAAGTGAAGGTGAGCCCCTTGTCCGCAGCGACCGGTCGCCACAGGCTGTCTATCTGCTGGCAGAAGTCCGCAGTGCCCATCACCTGCGGCGCGATCTCGAGCTTTCCGGCCTCAACTTTGGACAGGTCGATGACATCGTTCAGCACGGACATCAGACTGCGACCGGCGGAGAGGATGGTTTCCGTTTGCTGGCGCTGCTCCGCATCCAGATTACTTAAGGACAGAAACTCAGCCATGCCCAGAATGGCATTCAGTGGCGTACGGACCTCGTGGCTGGTATTGGCAAGAAACTCGGACTTGGCGGCGTCTGCCGCCTCTGCGCGCTGCCGGGCGTCTTCCGCCTCCCGGGTGCGTTCCCGAACTCGCTGCTCAAGGCTTTCGCTGTGGTTCGCCAGGGCATCGTTCAGCTCTTCCTGACGCGCAAGAATCGCCTGCATGAGCTGTGCGCTCGCCAGGAAAATGCAGATGAAGAGCTGCAGTTCCAGAATCGCCTGTAGATCGATGAACACGTTCTGGATGGCCATGGTGAGTGCCACCAGCGACGTGAGCAACATGCCGAGCATGGCGGCGAAGGACACCGGGCGCACCGCCAGCCACAGAAGCAGTGGCGCGCTCAAAAGCAGGATCTTGCCGCTTTCGGAAAACACAGGAATTGGCAGGTGACCCACGGCGATCAACACCACCGTCCCTGCAAGACTGACGAGCACTTCCGGGCTGCGCAGCGTCAGGGCCGTCGGCCGCAGCCGCTCAATGCTCCATGAGAAAAGCAACGGGGCCACGATCAACGCGCCGGCAACGTCCGAGATCGCCCAACGCACAATCAGATCAAGGGCCGCACTTCCGCTGAGGCCGAGCGTGATCGCGAAATAGACGCCCCCGATCAGCGCGGCCACCAGCGCCTGTAGGTGCGTTGCTGGACCAATGATCCACAACAGATTGGCTAACCCGGACGCGCGCCCGGGCTGCAGTCTCTCCCGCAGGAGTCTGGCCCCCAACAATGCAGCAGCAGCGTTGCCAAGGCTGCCCACCGCAGTGTCATAGGGCAGAAATAGAAACCCAATGACCCAGTGACCGAAAGCGATAGGCAGCACCATGGTCCAGCCGTAGCGCCACACCAGCCATAAATCGAGGCCGGCTGCCGGCCAGAAGGCCACCACCTTGTTGTGGGTCACTCCCAGCGCATCGGCATAGCCGGTCAGTGCTGCGACTGCCAGCACCGCGATCAGATAGGTCAGCGCTGTCGGCGACGATCGCCCACGGTCGAGGTCCGGCGACCGCCCGCGGTCGAGGTCCGATAGAGATCGCAAGTGCGTGTACTCGCAGTAACTCACTGTGAGTATAGAAACGCTGGCGCGCCGTGCACCGTGGCTCTGGCACTTTGATCCGGTCCCCGCTAGGGTTTCCGCTTTTCGCAGGAGGCGGCGATGGCACACCTTGAGGCCAACGGGATCACGATCGAGTACGAGGACTTCGGACCTGTCGATGGCCGGCCACTGATCCTGATCATGGGACTGGGGTCCCAGCTGACCCGCTGGCCCCTGGTGTTCTGCGAACACCTGGTCAGCGCCGGCCACCGGGTCATCCGCTTCGACAATCGCGACGTGGGCCTGTCGAGCCATCTCCAGGACGCCGGCGTACCCGATATGGGCGCGATCATGGCGGCTATGCTGGAGGGCAAAGCGGCGCCGGTCCCCTACACCCTCGACGATATGGCCGCGGATACGGCCGCTCTGATGGAAGGTCTCGAGCTGTCGGCCGCACACATCTGCGGAGCTTCCCTGGGCGGCATGATCGCCCAGACCCTGGCGATCAACGAGCCGCAGCGTGTGCTCAGCCTGACCTCGATCATGTCCACGACGGGCAATCGGGATCTGCCGCCCGCAACACCGGAAGCCATGGCGGCGCTGATGTCGCCGGCCGCCACGGACCGCGAGGGCGCCGCTCGGCGCACTGCCGAGATTGCGGCGGTGATTGGCTCCCCCGCCTACCCCGCAGACCCGGCGGAGCTCAAGGAACGCGCACTCGCCGATTTTGATCGTGCCACAAATCCCGCGGGCGTCGCCCGACAGATGGCTGCGGCCGCTACGCAACCGGACCGCCGAGCAGCACTGGCCGAGCTGCGCCTGCCGTCGCTGATCATCCATGGCAAAGACGATCCGCTCGTGCCGGTGGCAGGCGGTATCGACACACATGAGGCGATCCCGGGAAGCGAGTTACTGGTCATCGAGGGCATGGGGCACGATCTGCCACGGGGACTGTGGCCTCAAATCAGCCAGGCCATCGCTCGCCTCACACAGGGAGTGTGACGCGGGTCCGATGATTCGCGCGCCCGACCGGCGTGCGGGTTGATCGCTTGCCTACACTTTGACATCGCGGCGCGTTCCCTGCCGCGCCAGTCATTGTGCAAGGTATGTTGTCCAGCCTCCGTCTGATCGCATCAGGCTGCCGCCAGATCGCCGGCGGTCTGTGCTTGCTGCTGGCAGGCGCGTCCGCCCACGCAGACGACTGGATCCAGGAAGCAGAACGCCTGATCGAGCAACTCCAGCTCGACCGTGAAGCCGCCGCTGTTTCCGCGGCCCGACCGGCGGAGGGACGCGGCGCGCCCAAAGGCGCCAGCGCCAGCGAGCGAGGACTGCTCGCCGTATACGATGCGGTGGAACTGGAAAGCGCCGCCGCCTTCGACGAGGCACGAGCCCACTTTCGCAGCACGTTGTTCAAGACATCGAGCCCGTCCGAACAGCGGATCTTCGAGACCTTCGAACGCTTCGGCCCCCATTGGCTGGAGGGCCGCTTTCCGGAAGCGCTCGCGGTCCTCGCGGATGCGATTCGCGCAGTGCCCGCCAGCTCCGATGCCTCCCTGATTTACCAGGCGTCACGTGTCGGCCCGCTGTACCGCCAGCGCGATACGGAAGCGATGCTGGGCGCTATTGCGAGCGTGGAATCGCGCATTGAACCGGAACGTACATCGCCCCTGGCGCTGATCGCACACTACGCCTCCAAGAGCCTGGCCCTTGGCATCAGCGGTGATCTCGACGGCTTTATCAGCACCATCGAAGACGAGAGGGCGATACGCCAACGTCACGCGCTGCCGCCCGCGGAGATTCGCTGGCTGTTCAATACCGCCAGCCTGCTGCATCGCAACGGCGCGCCAGAGCTCGCGGATCGCGCGGCCGACCAGCTGCGCCAGGAGGCTTCAGTGGAGGCACCGGAAGCGACGCAATTCTTTGTCCAGAGCCTGTGCGCACAGATCGCCCGGACCATGGCTGCCACCGCCAAGGAGGCGGCCTGTCTGGAGCAGGCCCGGCGCGTCGTTCATGCCGTTGCGGAGCGGCGCGTCTGGCTCGAGTGGGCGAGCGCGGATCACGCGCTGCGCTCCGGTGACCTGACCACCGCGAAAGCCTATCTGAGGGAGGCCAAGGCGGCTTTGGAGGGCTCCGAGGACGGGATCTCTGCACAACGCATTCGCGAACTCGAGTTTGAGCTCGCCTTTGCCCTGGGCGATCAGGAGGGGGCCTTTGCCAGCCTCAAGGACTATCTGCACGAACAGGTGAGCAGCCTTCAGGAGGAAAATCGTAAGGTCGCGATGGAGCTGCGCAAGATCAACGAGGCCGAGTCGGATACGCTGCGAGAGCGCAACGCGCTGCTCGACCAGCGGGGGCGCCTGCAACGCTCCGTCATCGAGCAGCAACGCTGGGCCGTGGGCGCGGTGGTCGTGCTGCTGCTGCTGCTACTGCTGTTCGCGAACCTGCTGCGCCGGCCCGGCGCGCGCCTGAAAGTGGCGAGTGCCGCCGCGATCGCGGCCAGCGCCGCCAAGTCGGAGTTTCTCGCTAACATGAGTCACGAGATCAGAACGCCCATGAACGGCGTGCTGGGTATGGCACAGTTGCTGCGCGAGACGGAACTCGATCGGGAACAGCGATCGCTGGTAGATACCATTCATGCATCAGGCGAAGCGCTGCTCTCGGTGATCAATGACGTCCTTGATTTCTCAAAGATCGAAGCAGGCAAGCTGGAACTCGATCCTGTGCCGACGGATGTGCCGCGCCTGCTGTCGGACGTTGGCGCGCTGCTGGAAACTCCCGCTCGCGCGAAAAACATCGAGCTCATCGCGCACACGGCACCGGATGTGCCTACCTGGGTACTCGCCGACGGCAACCGGCTCCGACAGGTGCTGCTTAACTTTGGCAGCAACGCGATCAAGTTTACGGAGCGCGGCACGGTCACGCTGGCGGTGGCAACCTCGGGTTCGGGTGACTCGGGTACATCGGACACCGCCCCAACGGTCGAACTTTGCTTTTCCGTCGAAGACAGCGGCATCGGGATCGCCGCAAACAAGCTGGACCGGATCTTTGCCAAGTTCACTCAGGCAGAGAGCTCAACAACTCGCCGCTTTGGTGGCACCGGCCTCGGGCTGTCCATCAGCCAATCCCTCATGCAGGCAATGGGAGGGCGGGTGACGGTGACCTCGACCCTTGGCGAAGGCTCCTGCTTCAGCGCCATCGTTGCCCTGCCCCGATGCGCAGCGCCCAGGGAAGCAGCCGGCGTTAGTGCGAAGCGTGATGCTGGTGATGTGCCGACGATCACCGGCCGAGGTGAGCTGGCGATCCTGCTGGTCGATGACAATGCGGTCAATCGCAAGGTCGCGCGAAAAATGCTGGAGCGAATCGTCGAGGCGGAGCGCGAGGCGGGAGCAACGCAGGCACTGAGGGTCACGGAAGCGGACAATGGCGTGGCGGCCGTTGAGCGGATCAGCAGCGAGCCGTTCGATCTGGTGCTGATGGATGTGTCCATGCCGGAACTGGACGGGCCCGGTGCCACGGAGCAGATCCGGGCTTTAGAGCGCACCCGGGGTGCAACCGCGACGCCGATCATCGCGCTGACCGCACACGCCATGACGGGCGATCGCGAACGATTTTTAAGGGCGGGTATGGACGACTATCTGACCAAACCCCTCGACCAGGCCGCGCTGGCCGAGGCACTCGCCCGATGGCTGCCGGATCATTCGCGGCGCCCGGCGAAGCCGGCGGCTTAGAGTAACCTCCGGCGCAGCCCTAGAACCGCAACAGCAGGTACTGCTTGTCCGCCCGCTCGATCAGGGCCTCATCGCTGAGCCCTGAGGCATTCCAGGCGGCCAGCCCATCCATTTTCTGGGATCGGTGAAACAGCAACAGCGTATCGCCGACCACTTTGAAGTTGGTCGGGTCGATGGCCATCTGCGCACCGGTTGTCAGGCTGAACGGACAGACCGGAAACCGCGCCTGGTAACGGTCCGGTTCACGATAAAACGTCTCAACCTGAGCGGCGGACGTCAGATAGTAGACCCGCCCCTCATAGGCCACTGCGTGTTCGAGCCGCCCGGGCTCGGCACGACCCTCGGTGAAATAGGACACAGGGCTGTACCCACCCAGCTGCGGGGCCGCCCTCGCAGGGATCGGGTCACGCTCGGCAGCCAAGCTGGTCAGGCTCAGCAAAAGGGTGATCAGGAGCAATGTGGGTTTCATGGGCGAAGTTCCATCGGGAGCGCTGCAGCGCGGGACAGGTGCATCAGGTGGCCGCCTGCTCAGCCTCGGCGAGCAGCTGGTTGGACAAGGACAAAAACGCGAGCAGCGCGCCGTCGGCACTGATGCGCTCCCGCACCACGAGCTCGATGACATCGCTCTGCAGAGACCGGATGGTCTCGGCCCGGGCGCGCGGCTCCGTATCGCGTTGCTGAAGCAAGCGTTGAAAGAAGCGGTCGAGCCGGTCTTTGCGACGCTGCTGGCGATAGCGCGCGATGGCAACGAGCGCGCTGGCCAGCGCGACCAGCGCGGTCAGGAGGAAGGCGAACACCTCCGCGTATCGCTCCAGGAAGCTCGGCTCATTGCGCTGCTCAAAGCGCACCGCGCCCGCATGGGACACCAGAGCGTGCGGGACGATACCGCTGCGCTCGGGCGTATCGAGCGTGGTGAGCGGGTACGCCGCTGCAATCGGTTGTCGCGCCTGATCGACGAGCGCGGCCAGCGCGAAGGCCTGTGCCTCTGGCAGATCGGCCCGCACCGCCAGCTGATTGTGCACTGCAAGCGTGGTGATCTTGGGGCTGTCGAGCGACGGGTACAGGCGACGCGGCAGGGTCATGGTGTGCAGCTGCGGATGGCGCAGGGCAATCCCTTCGGCAATGCTCTCGCGGGCCGCGCCGGCACCGGGCTCGAAGTCGAACAGGCGATAGCCGGGCATCCGTCGCAGTGCGTCGCGACCCAAGATGCCACCGAAGATCATCCACACGTCCGGGCGCGTGGAGATCGGGTCCGGCAGCAGCGAGATCTGGGCGTCGCTGAGCTGGTAGTCCGCCTGCAGTTCCCGCACAAGCTTGCGACCGATACTGCCCTCACCGCCCGCCCAGACCGACCCACGGGTCAGTAGCGTGCGCAGATCGGTGGCGCCCCAGTCCGCCGGGTAGAGCACGTGCAGCACGCTTGGATACAGGTCGGCGATCAGCCGCACGCGCGGCAGCGGCTGGGCCGGGGCCTCGATCAGTGCCGCGTCGATGCGACCCGCCTGCAGAGCTTCGAGCAGACTCTTCTGGTCTGCAAAGGCCATCTGCTGGAGCGGCAGAGCCGGTTCACTGTGGGCAACCAGGACCGCAGCCAAAGCGGGTGCTGGCTCTTCCGGGTGCACCCCCAGGGTCAGCGCCTGGGCGTGCACCGCCAGCGAACTCATAAGCAGGACGCGGCTCAGGGCCAGGCTGAGTTGCCGCCAGCGGCCGGTCACGGCAGCAGCCGGTCGGCCTGTCGATCCGCAAGCCCCCGGTGGTGCAGCGGGTCGCTATTCCACAGCGAGCGGCCGTTGGTAAACCCGTGATGTTCGAACAACAGCAGATCACCATCTTCGATCTTGAAGTTCGTGTACTCAGGACAGGCCAGGCGCCCGAAGGCGAGGTTCGTCGCACACCAACCGCGATAGCGCGGCAGGTAACGTTCCGGCTCATCCAGAAACTGCGACAGGTGAGCGCTGCTCGCAAATCGATACGTCAGGCCTTCATACTCCGCGGTGAAGTCGGCATCGCCGCGCACCGGACCGTCTGCCAAGCGATAGCTGACCAGGTCGTAACCGCCGACCGCCACGCCGTCCGGGGCACAAGGGTGCGGCGCTGCCGCGGCAGCAGCCCCGCTGACCAGCAGCAGGACACCCAGCCACAGGGGCTTAAAGAGATTCGGGCGATTCCTCATGGGCGCGGGTTCCTGTTCGCGACGCTCAGGGTTAGTCCGCAGACGGTGCCTGAGGTTCCCGAAGCGATGCTGGCGCATCCTGCTGGCGCTCGGGTGCAGCGGCGCGGAACGCCGGCAACCCGATAAGATGCTCATAGCAACGACTGACTTTCGTGTACGGCGCCAGATCGAACTCGAAGCGCAATGCGTTGTACACCTGCGGGACCAGATAGAGATCAGCGAGGGTGACCGAGCCCCCGCAGGCAAAGCCCTGCTCATCCAGCTGCGGCTCGAGGGCTGCAAAACCCTGAGCGAGCCAGTGCAGATACCAGCGCTCTCGCGCCGCTGTGCTGGCGCCAATCTCATCGGTCAGATAGTTCAGCACGCGCAGATTGTTCAGCGGGTGCAGGTCGCTGCCGATCATGCTGGCCAGGGCCCGAACCCGGGCGCGCAGCGCCGGTGCTTCCGGCAGCAGCGGCGGCGCCGGGCAGGTCTCCTCCAGGTACTCGATGATCGCGCCAGACTGCGTCAGCAGTGTGCCGTCAGCGAGCTCCAGCGTGGGCACCAGCCCCGCTGGGTTGCGGGCGAGATAGTCGCTCTCGCGCTGCGCGCCCTGCAGCAGATTGACCGGTTCGGCCACATAGTCGATGCCTTTGTACGCGAGCGCGATGCGCACCCGGTAGGACGCGCTGGAGCGCCAGTACCCGTAGAGCTTCATATGCTCGCTGGCAGCAGCGTTGCGCTCACGGAGCCGAAGCCGATGCTTGCCGCACCGGGGCGTTCGCAGCGCCCGCGCATCACCACGCGATCACCGTCTTCTAAAAACGCGCGCTGTTCGCCGTTCCCCAGCGCCACCGGTGCGCGGCCCGCCTGCGAAAGCTCGAGCAGCGAGCCGGCCTGTGCGGGCGAGGGTCCGGACTGGGTACCGCTGCCAAACAGATCCCCGGGCTGCAGGTTGCATCCGTTGACCGTGTGATGTGCCACCATCTGGGCCATGGTCCAGTAGGAATCGTTAAAGTTCGACCGGGCCAACACAACGGGCGGTGTGCCATCAGACCGCATCCGCTCGCTCTCGAGCGCAACTTCCAGCTGCAGATCGATACCGCCCGCTGCGCGATTGCCGGCACAGTCCAGGTACGGCAGCGGCTGCGGCTCCCCCTCGGCTCGATGCCAGGCACTGCGGAAGGGGGCCAGCGCTTCCAGGGTGACGATCCAGGGCGACACGGTGGAGGCGAAGTTCTTCGCCAGAAATGGGCCCAGGGGTTGGTACTCCCAACCCTGGATGTCGCGAGCGGACCAGTCATTGAACAGACACAGGCCGAACACGTGCTGCTCGGCCCGCTCGATGGGGACGGACTCACCCAGCGCATTGCCCGCGCCGATGAATATCCCGACCTCCAGCTCGTAATCCATACGCTGCGACGGGCCCACGCGAGGCTCCGCGTCATCGGGCGCCTTGAGCTGGCCGCGGGGACGGGGAAAGGACTGACCGGAGACATCGATGGAAGAACTGCGACCGTGATAGCCGATGGGAACCCAGCGATAGTTGGGCAGCAGCGGGTTATCGGGGCGGAACTGCTTGCCCACGGCAGTCGCATGATGAATTGATGTGTAGAAGTCCGTGTAGTCGCCGATCGTTGCCGGCAGCGCGAACTCGATCGCGTCCTGGGGAACCAGCGCTGACTGCAGGGTCGCCTCCGCGGCCGCGCCGCTGCGCAGTTCGCGGGACAGCAGCGACCGCAACAGGTGCCAGTAGCGCGGCCCGAGGCTCATGAAGGTGTTCAGTCGATGCTCTGCGCACGCGGCCAGCGCTACCAGCTCATCTCCCCCATAGCCCGCCATCTGCGCCATGGCGCCCAGATCGAGCACCTGGTCGCCGATCGCGACGCCGCCGCGAAACGCTTCGGCCGAGGCGCGGCGGCGAAATACGCCCAGGGGCAGGTTCTGGATCGGAAAATCTGACCCAGGCTGATTCGCAGAGGCAACCCAGCTGCGCAGCGCGGGGTCATGGGTTTCGTTGACTTCGATCATGGCGGTGCGGCCTGGGACACTCGAACGGCTAGGGTCGCACTCCCTGCGCCGTCAGGCCAGCGCTGGCCAGGCCGTGAGGGCCGCTGGCAAGATGGGGGGCAACGGACACCGGAGCGCGGCTGTGTACCCCGACTACTGCTCAAAGTTTCCCGAGCTCGGCTTCTACGGGCTGCCCGGCCACACGCGCGCGCCTCGGGAAGTGCTGGCCCAGGCGCAGGACGCGGAAGCGCTCGGCATCGGCAACATCATGATTTCCGAGCGGCCCGACTACAAAGAGATCAGCGCCATCTGCGGCGCGATCGCCGCTGCCACGTCGAGCATCTTCATCGGCAGCTCCGCAACGAACCTCAACAAGCGCCACCCGACGGTGACCGCTGCAATGTGCAGCACTCTCAATCGCCTGTCCGAAGGACGGTTCGCCCTGGGGCTTGCAAAAGGGAACGCCGGACACTGGCGCTCCATGAGCCTGCCCCACCCCACCTACGAGCGGGAACAGGCGTTCATGGACGTCCTCAAGCGCCTGCTCCAGGGCGAGACCATCCGGGGTTACGACGGCGCGCTTGGTCAGTACCCTCAGCTCGCCAATGCGCCTTACCTGGATGATGTCGTGCCCGTGCTCTATGTCGGCTTCGGCCCGAAAAGCCTCGAGCACGCCGGCACCCTGTACGACGGCACCCACCTGCACACGTTCATGAGCGATGAAGCCCTGGCTGCAGCGGTCGCGTCCGTGCGCCGCGGCGAAGCGCAGGCTGGCCGGGAACCGGGAACGGTCAAGAACTGGTCGGTGCTGGCCACCGCCTGTGATGTCAGCGACGAAACCTATCTGAAATACATCGTGGCCCGGTTGGCCACCTATCTGCAGATTCCGGGCTACGGAGAGCTTCTGGTGCGGGTGAATGGCTGGGATCCTGAGGTGCTCGCCAACTTCCGCAGCGCCGACGCGGTCGCAGGAATTGGCGGACTCATCGACAGCGTGGCGACCTCAGCGCAGCTCGAAGCGATCGAGCCTCTCATTCCCGAGCACTGGCGTCCCGCGGCCGTCGGCAATGCGAAACAGTGCGCGCAGCGCTGGGTCGATCAGTTCAACGCCGGTGCAGACGGCATCATCATCCACGCGAGCACGCCCGAGGAGTTTGCACCGGTGCTGGCGGAGTACGAGAAGATCCGGCCGGCGGAACGCTTTGCCGGGCGCAGCAATCGCCCGGCCTAGCGCGGCCCGACTGCGTTCAACGCGTCATAGTCGTAGAGCTTGTCCATGGTCCGAGCGCCAGCGACGCGGACCGCTCGATCGCGCAGCCAGGCACGCACCCCGGTGAGGTGAAAGACCCGCGCGTTGCGACGGGAGCCCTGCTGGATGCTCGCCGTGCGGGGACGACGCAGGGCCTCGTAGCATTCGAGCGCCCGCTCGACGGCATCGCCCTGCGCCAGCGCGCTCGCGAGCACCGCGGCATCCTCGATCGCCATCGCGGCCCCCTGGGCCATGAAGGGCAACGTCGGATGACAGGCATCGCCGAGCAGAGAGATGCGGCCGCAGCTCCAGCGCGGCAGTGGATCGCGATCGAACAGCGCCCACTTGAACAGCGACTGCGGTTCCGCTGCGTGCATGAGCTGCTGCAGGCTGTCGTGCCAGCCTGAGAAGTCCGCCAGCAGCTCCGCGCGCGCTCCGGGCTCGGTCCAGGATTCCACCTCCCACCCGAGCTTCTCGATCACGCAGACGCAATTCACCAGCGCCCCGCCGCGCACGTAGTAGTGAACGAAGTGACCGCCGGGCCCCCACCAGGCTGTGGACATCGGGCGAATCAGTTCCGCCCGCAAGCGCTCCTGCGGGACCAGTGCGCGCCACGCCACGTTACCCGTGAAGCGCGGCGCTGCCGGGCCCCACAGCTTCTCGCGAACCATAGAGCGAATGCCGTCAGCACCGATGAGCAGATCGCCGGTCACCTTCTGGCCGGCAATACGCAACCATGTCGCTGTGGCGTTCTGTGAGACCGTCTCGATCCGGGTTCCGGCGTGGATCCGTACGCCGGGCTGTGCCTGGGCGGCGCGCAGCAGCACGGCATACAGATCGCCGCGGTGCACATGCAGATAAGGAAATCCGTATCGTGCGGTGGCCGCTTTCCCCAGCGCACTGGCACTGATCACGCGACCGCTCGAGAAGTGGCGAAACTCAATCCCTTCGGGTCTGAAGGCGACCGCCGCGAGTGCTTCCTCAAGACCGAGGTAATACAGCACCCGGGTCGCGTTCGGCGACAGCTGAATGCCTGCTCCGGCGCCGGTCAGTGTCTCCGACTGCTCAAACAGCTCGACCTGGGCGCCCAGCCGCGCGAGCGCCAGCGCGGTGCTCAGGCCGCCAATACCAGCTCCGACGATGAGCGCCTTGCACCCCTGCAAAGCCGCAGACGGGGAACCGGTCAAAAAGCGACGCGCCGGGTAAAACCCCCGTCCACTACCAGATTCTGCCCACTGATCCAGGACGCGCGCGGGCTGGCGAGAAAGGCAACCGCATCGGCCACTTCTTCCGGGCGACCGAAACGCTGCGCCGGATGCTGATCTCGATTGGTCGCGAAATAGTCGGGCAGACGCTCCTCGATCTTGTGCCAGGAGCCGCCCTTGAGATAAATCGGCCCAGGCGACACACAGTTCGCACGAATGCCTTCGCCCATGTACTCCTGGGACAGCTGCGCGACGTAATTGACGAGCGCCGCCTTGATCGCGCCATAGCTCAGGCCACCACCGGGAAAGCCGTGATACTCCACCGCCGTGATGGTGGCCATCTGCACGAACGCGCCGCCACCGCTGGCGCGCAGCCCCGCAAGCGCCGCATCAAACAGCGCGACGGCGGAGAGCAGGTCGACCTGGTAGTTCGCGTCCCAGCCTTCCCGGGAACGCGGAATCCCGCCCAGCGCACTGGCATTGGACACCACAACATCGACACCCCCAAGTTCTTCGATGGCCCAGGCCGCCCAGGCTCCGACCGCCTCAAAGTCAGCCGCATCGCACGGCTTGCCGATGACCGTTCCCTGGGTCGACAGCTCTGAGACCGTTTGCGCCAGCGAATCAGCATCGCGCGCAAACAGTGCAACGCTCGCGCCTTCCGCCAGGAAGCGCTCCGCGCAGGCGCGCCCGAGGCCGCGGGAGCCTGCGGATATCAGCACCCGCTTGTCTTTCAGTTCCAGATCCATGGCGCCTCCGATGGGTTCGTTGCCGCCCTACCATGCCCTGCGGCGGAGCCACCTGGCAACGATTGCCGCAACGGCTCAGAGCATGCTGGTATTCACATCGACACCAAACAGATCGGCACCGATGGTCTCCAGCGTCGAGGGCGCGACCATGATGTGCTGCGACGCCACATGGATATTGCGAAAGTGGCGCTGCAGGGGCGAGTCGCGATAGACGCTGCTGCCGCCCCCGAGGTGATACATATCGTCGACGACCGCGAGACAGGCCTGCACCGCATGCGTCGTCGCAAGGCGCACGTCGCGGCGCTGCGCGATCGTGACGCGCTCACCCTGTACCGCCGCAGACCAGGCCTGTCCAAGGGTCTCGTAGTAGAGCAAGCGGGCACCGCGCAGCGATGCCTCCGCATTGGCCAACGTCGCTTGCGCACTCGCCTTGTGCGCGATGGTGGTTTTCGAGCCGACGCGTTTCTTGCTGCTGGCGAGCGCCATGAGATCGTCGATCGCGGCGCGCGCAATCCCCAGGCAGACGGCGCCAATGCCCAGCGCGAGAAACGTGAAATTCGGAAACTTGAAGAGCGGTCCCAGGGGCGGGTGCTCCCCTGGGGCAAATCCGACCGCGCGGTGTTCGGGCACGAAAAGATCCCGCACCTCATAGTCCACGCTGCCGGTGCCGCAGAGCCCGGAGACGTGCCAGTTGTCGAGGGTTTCCACCGCGTCCGCAGGCATCGCCAGCATGTGGCTGCGCGGCCTGCCATGGCGGTCGAGCATCGGCTCGTCGTGCTCGTACAGCAGGCAACCGCCCAAAATCCAGTCGGCGTTCTGACTGCCGGAGCCCCACTGCCAGCGGCCGGACACACGAAATCCACCGGGGACACGATCGGCCCGCGCCGTCGGGGCGAACACGCCGGTGATCAGCGTGTCCGGGTGCGGGAAGATCTCCTTCGCCGCCACGGCCGACAACCCCGACAGGGCCGTGCCCGAGGTGGTGCCAATGAACGCAACCCACGCGCAGGCGGCATCGCCGCGGGCCAGCGTTTCGAAGATCGCGCTGCTGACCGCAGGGGCAGCCTCGAGGCCGCCGATACTGCGCGGAATTCCCAACCGATAGAACCCGGCACGCGCCATCTGTGCGGACACCGCGGGCGGAATCCGCCGAGCATCCTCGATCGCCGCGCTTTGCGCCAGAAACGCATCGCTCAGCGTTTGCGCCTGCTCAAGGAGTTGTCGCTCCGCGGCGTCCGTGGCGATCGTCGCGGTAGACTGTTCGCTCATCATTGAACCTCCTGCGCAACCGTCGGGGCCGCAAGCAACCGTCGATAACTTTCTGCAAGCTCATGGAAGAGCTCATCCCGGGGCTCGAGCCGGAGCACCATGGGGTGATACCAGCTCTCGGTCTGCACCAGCAGGACGCGACTCATGGCGGCGCTATCACCGGCGCGGATCACCCGGGCCGCCTGTCCGAGCTGCAGCAGTTGCTGATAGCGATCGAGCACCGCCTGCTCGTGGTGACGATAGGCCTCACGGAGCGGTCGCGAACGGGCCATGGCAACCTGCCCTGCGCGCAGCAGCGCGACGTTCTGGGCGAAAAACGCAATCCCCGCCTGCAGCCAATCCCGAAAAAATCCGGAAAGCCCCAGCGCCAACAGGCGCTCGATGCGGCAGTGCTCATCGACGAGCGCAACGAGCTCATCGAGCATGGCCACGTATGCAGCCAGCAGCGCCTCATCCTTACCCGGAAAGTGGTTGTAGAAGGTCGCCGGAGACATACCCGTACGCCGGGCGACAGCCGCTGCGCTGAAACCACCCGCGATTGCGAATTCATCGCGCACCGCCTGTACCAGTCGCAGCTCCGTTCGTCTGGATTTGGACAGCGCTTCGGTCTGATGCATGGGTGCCGCCTGGGAGACCGCAGCTACGCCACGGCAGTCCTTTGAAAGTTGGAGTGAGTCTCCAATTTTCAAATTCAGAAATCAACACAATCTATAATTTAAGCGAAGCAGACTTGGAGCCGCGCCACTCGTTCCGCCTTGCCCTGCTCCGACAGGTTGCATAGCGTGGCGATGCTCACCATCGCCTCGGTACTCACAACATGACGCGGCCAGATCACACGGATCCCGACTACAGCTCGCTGCGAAGCAACGTACGCTTCCTCGGGGAGCTGCTCGGCGAGACCATCGCAGGCGCTGATGGCGCGGACCTGCTGGCGCTGATCGAGGACATTCGCAAGGGCTCCCGAGCGGCTCGGGAAGGTGTGCCCGGCGCTCAAGCAGCCATGCTGGAACTGCTGCACGGCATCGACGATGCGCAGCTGGTGCCGGTGGCACGGGCCTTCAGCCAGTTCCTGAACCTGGCCAACATCGCGGACGAGTATCACACCGTGTCCCGGGAGATGGATCCGGTGGCCTCTGCCAGTCAGACCCTAGAGCGGGCCATCGAGACGCTCAGCGGCACCGGCCTGTCTGCCGAGGCGATCCAGGACGCAGCGCAGGCGTTGCGCATCGAGCTGGTATTGACCGCGCACCCGACCGAGATCACTCGGCGCACGCTGATTCACAAGCACGGCGAGATCGGGCACTGCCTGTCGGAGCTGGAACTGAGCGGACACTCGGAGCGCGAGCGCGCGCACATCGTGCTGCGGCTGCGGGAGCTCATTGCACAGATCTGGTACGGAGTCGACTTTCGCAGCAGCAAACCCACGCCGATCGACGAAGCCCGCTGGGGCTTCGCGGTGGTCGAAGACGCCCTGTGGCGCGGCGTGCCGCGGTTCCTGCGGCGTCTGGATCTGGCCTTGGAGGCTCAGGGCACTGCGGGGCTGCCGCTGACCGCGGCCCCGGTGCGATTCCTGTCCTGGATGGGCGGGGACCGCGACGGGAATCCCAACGTCACTGCGGCCGTGACCGCAGAAGTGCTGCTGCTGGCACGCTGGAAAGCTGCAGACCTGTACCTGGGTGACATCAGCCGCCTGATCGAAGAACTCTCCATGACCCGCTGCAGTGATGCCCTGGCCGCGGCCGCCGATGGCGCGGGGGAACCCTACCGGGCCGTTCTGAAGGAAGTGCGTGCACTGCTGCGCACCACGCTTGCGCACCTGGAAGCTGCGCTGGACGGCGCGCCCCTGGACCCTGCGACCATCCTGCAGGATGAGGCGCAACTGTTCGAGCCGCTCAAGCTCTGCTACGACTCGCTCATGACCTGCGGTATGGCGGTCGTCGCCCGTGGCGGGCTGCTGGATCTCATTCGTCGCGTCTGCTGTTTCGGTGTTCACCTGCTGCCACTGGATATTCGCCAGGAGAGTGCCAGGCACACGGCAGCGCTGGACGAGATCACGCGCTGGCTGGGCCTTGGCAACTACGGCGACTGGGACGAAGCGCAGCGGCAGGACTTTCTGCTGCGGGAGCTCGAAAGCCGGCGCCCCCTACTGCCAGCGGGCTGGCGCGGCAGTGCGGATACGAATGAAGTGCTCGATACCTGCGCCGTGGTTGCCGCTCAGAATCCCAGCGCACTCGGCGCCTACGTGATCTCCATGGCGCGCCGGGCCTCCGACGTACTGGCCGTGCGCCTGCTTCTAAAGGAACAGGGCTGCGAGTTCAACATCCCCATCGCGCCCCTGTTCGAGACCCTCGACGATCTGGAAAACGCTGCGCCGGTGATCGAGCGACTGGTCAGCATCGATTGGTATCGGCAGTACATGGACGGCGCGCAGATGGTGATGATCGGCTACTCCGATTCCGCCAAGGACGCCGGGATGCTGACCGCTGGTTGGGCCCAGTATCGTGCCCAGGAGAGCCTGGTGGCTCTGGCGCAGCGGGAAGGGTTCGCCCTGACCCTGTTCCATGGCCGGGGCGGCACCATCGGTCGGGGCGGTGCACCAGCGCGCCAGGCGCTGTTGTCACAGCCACCGGGCAGTCTGCAGCGCGGGCTGCGGGTCACCGAGCAGGGCGAGACGATCCGCGCCAAGCTGGGCAGCACGGCCATCACGACGCAGACCCTCGCGCTCTACGCGAGTGCCATCCTCGAAGCGAACCTGATCACGCCACCGGCGCCACAGGATCGGTGGCGCACACTCATGG
Source organism: Pseudomonadota bacterium (assembly GCA_038749065.1). GTDB lineage: Bacteria > Pseudomonadota > Gammaproteobacteria > Pseudomonadales > Azotimanducaceae > CALHVX01. Next base: position 21,102 of record JBCDIK010000030.1, read on the forward strand.
ATCAGCTGGCCGCCGACGCCTGCTCGGAATATCGGCGCTGGGTGCGCGATGACCCGGACTTCGTGCGCTACTTTCGCCAAGCCACGCCGGAGCTCGAACTCGGCACCCTGCCTCTGGGCTCCCGCCCGTCGCGGCGCCGGACCGATGGCGGCATTGAGTCGCTGCGGGCGATCCCCTGGATTTTCGCCTGGTCGCAGAATCGTCTGATGTTGCCCGCCTGGCTGGGCGCCGGTCGCGCGCTGCAGACCGCCGTCGATGCCGGGCAGCGGGAGGTGCTGCTCGAGATGGCACGCCGCTGGCCATTCTTTGCGACCCGCCTGTCCATGCTGGAAATGGTCTTCGCCAAGGCAGACCTAAAGCTGTCGGCCTACTACGACGAGCACCTAGTGGAGCCGTCGCTGCGGGGGATTGGCGAGACTTTGCGGGAAGCCGTACAGCGAGACCAGGTGACACTGCTGGCGCTGCTCGAGAAAGCGGAGCTGCTGGAAGATCAGCCCTGGCTGCGGGCGTCGATTCTGCTGCGCAACATCTACACCGACCCGCTCAACTACCTGCAGGCCGAACTGCTCAAGCGACAACGTGCGGACGCCGATGCGGCGCTGGCCCAGGCCATCATGGTGACCATCGCCGGCGTGGCCGCCGGCATGCGCAACACCGGCTAGCGGTAGACCGACTCCCAGCCGGTCACGTAGGCCCAGCGATCGGGGTTGATCCCGTGCGGGTTACAGGCGTGCTGCAGGGTCATGAACCGTGTGACCGGCTCGTTGGCCTGCGCAGCGCGAACGCCCTCAGCACGCCAGTCCGCCTGCGCACACTCTGAAGGGGTCATGGAACTGCAGCCATTGAGGCCAAGAAAGATCAGCGCCAGGAACAGGCGCTGCCAGGTGTTCTGCAACAACATATGCCAAACCGCAGCACTACAGATTCGGGCAAACCTTAGGGCCCGGGCGTTGGGCCGTCTGCGCACCGGTCGGCAGTGCCAGGCGGCCCCCCAAACGCCCGCGAGAAATGCGGGGAAATCGACGCCGCGGGCTGGACC
>JBCDIK010000031.1:0-22138 GCA_038749065.1 Pseudomonadota bacterium
ACAGTGTCATATTGATGTCATATTCGAGTGGCTTACTGACGTGACAGAGAAATGATAGCAGAACTGCGACTGTTGATTGTTACAGTCGCAGGCGAGCTGCGCCCCTGTTTTCGTGCCGCGCGTCACGCTTCCCGTGCTGCCCCGGCTCAGACCCAACGGGCCCTGTCACGACCCCTGGCCCCTGGACCGCCCCCCGCTGCGGTGTCATCGCCCCGTCATATAGCGCCCCTAGAGTGCGCGCATGCTCAGATCAGCCACATTCCTGCTCGTCCTGCTCGCGGCCCTCGGTGGCTGCGCCAGTGCGCCCGCGCCGGCACCTGAGTTCGCCTGGTATCACCCCGCAGGCGGCGAATATTTGTTCGCCTACGACTCACAGGCCTGCCAAGAAGAAGCGACCGCGCGCGGTCAGGCAGACAGCCTCGACCCGACCAGCCCGTACTTCAGCTGCATGTATCAGCTCGGCTATCTGCTCGTCGATGAGCAGGGCCTGCGCAGCGCACCTACCCTCGCCAGCCGCCCGGTGGGTCAGCCGCTCAGCCAGCAGTAGCGGTCTGCCGCCAGTACACCCCCGATGCTTCGCGCGCGAATGCTCTCGATCGTGCTCCTCTGGGTGGCACACAGCGCCGCTTCGGTGTCGGCCACGCCGTCATTCCCTGTTGAACTGCTCGGCGTCTGGCGTGCTCCCGGGTATGGCATGGTGCTCGACGTTCGCGCCGAGGGCATCACCGCGTACGGCGAGAGCGCCGCTGGCTGCCTCGTAGACAAAGCGGTGACGCAGGAGCTGGCCGGGGAGTCGGCCGGTGCTTTCGCACAGGTCGAGGTGCTGGGCCCCGCTCGGGTACGAGCCAGTGCCTCGGCCACCGCAACCCGCTACACCCTGGAACGCCTTGAAGCGGTGCCGGAGGCCTGCGCGCAGGGGATGAGCCGTGAACCTCAGGCTGCCTTCGAGTACCTGGTTGCGGTCATGGATGCGCACTACCCGTTCTTTACAGCCCGTGGGGTCGACTGGCCTACGCGCGTCGCCGGCGCCCGCGAGGCGCTCGGCCCAAGGCCCAGCGCAAAGCGCCTGCGACGTGTGCTGGGCGAGCTGTTGCGTGGGTTCGATGACAGTCACCTGTCCTTAAGCGGCAAAACGGGCTGGGTGGGCGGCTTCGAGCTGCCGCCACCCGACTCCCGCACCCTGGTGCCGCTGATCCGGGCCACCCTGGAAGATCCGCAGGATGATCGCGCGTTGCGTAAGGCCCTCAACCGCTGGTACGGACAGCAGATCACGCAAACGAATGCGGTGCTCTTTGCCGGCGCGGGCACGCGGCGCTCGGGGCTGCCGCTGATGTGGGGCAAGCTTGGCAACGTTGGCGTCGTCGTTCAGATCGGCATGCAGGGCTTTACCGATGGCGGTACCGAAGCGCAGGAGGTCGCCGCGGCGCATGCGATCTTCGATGAGATCATCGACGACTTCGCAGCGGTCGATGCGGTGGTGTTCGACGTGAGCCTCAATTTTGGTGGTTTTGGTGAGGTCGCGCAGGCGGTCGCTTCCCGCTTCGCTACGCAGGAGCGGTTTGCCTATAGCCGTTTCGTGCCCGCGGAAGGGGACGATAGTCGCCAGCGGGTCATGATTACCCCTTCCCAGCGGTCGCGCTTTACGGGGCCGGTCTATCTGCTCACCAGCGATCAGACGGTGTCCGCCGGCGAAGAGTTCGCCATGCTGATGCGCGTGCAGGACAACGTCGTGCACTATGGTGAACCGACGCACGGCTCCCTGTCGGATCTGTTGCCAAAAACGCTCCCCAACGGCTGGGTGCTGACGCTCTCGAATCAGATCTACACCATGGCGGATGGGGTTTGCTACGAGGGCCGCGGAGTTCCCCCGGAGCAGCCCATGACCCTGTTTCGAGCGGGCAATCTCAAGACGGCTCGCTTCGATGCGGTCAAAGCGCTGGCTGCGATCGCTCGGGAACAGGTGCGGGAGGTTCGGCAAGCGCGAAGCGCCATCGGGGCCGTTGGGGAATGGTAGCTACGGGTGGACTTGAACCACCGACCTCAGCATTATGAATGCCGCGCTCTAACCAGCTGAGCTACGTAGCCACGAGCCCCAGAAGGACGCGGATTGTCCTGATTCCGCCCGGGTCAGTCAATTGATCTGCGCCCTGGCCTGGCAGCTTCATCTCCCCTCTATCGAATCACAATCCAGCCCTACTCGCTCGTAGAATTTACTTGACATTTGTGTTCAGCGGATCGTCTCCTTGGGCCTGCTCCTACGCGGTTGAGAAGATGTATGTTGCGTACCACGGCACCCAGCAGATTCCCCGATTGCGCAGGGCGCGCAGGTGTATGGGCGTTGCTGTGGTGCTGCCTGGCGCCCGCAGCCTGGGCAGATCTGTTACAGCCAGGATTTAGTGAGACCACGATTGGCCTGCCCTGGGACGCTGCCGTCGGGCTGACCTTCGATAGCAACGGCCGCCTCTTTGTTTGGGAGAAAGCCGGGCGCGTCTGGGTCGTCGAAGACGGTCAACGTGCGGCAGAGCCATTTCTGGATCTGTCTGAGGAAGTGGGTAACTGGCGAGACCACGGGCTGCTGGGCTTTGCGCTCAGCCCCGGCTTCCTGAGCAATGGCTACGTTTACGCCTTCTATGTCGTCGATCGACACCATCTCGATCACTGTGCAGAAGCACCAACAGGCGGCGTAGCTCAGTGTGGCCCGGGCTACAGCGCTTCAGAGGATGACTATCTCCGGTCAACGATTGCGCGCGTGACACGTTACCGCGCTCGCATGCCTGCAACCGGAGGCGGCTATGCGCAGAGCGCGTCCGCTGAGCCGACGTCACGCAAGGTGTTGATCGGCGAGACTACTGCGACCGGCATCCCGATCGTCAGTGACTCGCACGGCGCTGGGTCCCTGATCTTTGGGGTAGACGGAAGCCTACTCGTCACCACCGGCGACGGCGCCCACTCCCGAGGCTTTGATGGCGGCAGCGAAACCACCACATTCGGCTATGGGGCGGATGCGTTGCAGTCAGGCGTGATCCGCCCCGCGGAAGATGTCGGCGCGTTCCGGTCACAACTCGTGGATTCCTTGAGTGGCAAGGTACTTCGAATCGATCCGGCCACCGGCGCCGGAATCGAAGGCAATCCTTTCTTTGACGCGGCCGCGCCCCGAGCGCCACGCTCGCGGGTGTGGGCCCTTGGGCTGCGAAACCCTTTTCGCGCGACGCTCATACCCGACAGCGGTAGTCACCAGATCACGCAGGCGAACCCTGGGATCCTGCTGGTCGGGGATGTTGGCCACAACGCTTGGGAGTCCTTGCGGCGCGTCCGTCGTGGGGATAACGCCGGGTGGCCGATTTATGAAGGGATGACAGCATATCCGCGCTACCGGGATCAGCCGATCGCCAATCTTGATGCGCCAAACCCCCTGGCGGCAACAGCAGGCTGTGTGAGACCACATTTTCATTTTCAGGATCTGCTCGGCGCACCCTCCGAAGTCGGTATCGCCAGTCTCCCTAACCCCTGCGATTTAACTCGTGCAATCAGTACTGCTCCCACCTTTCTTCATGCGCGGCCGCTGTTGGACTGGGGGCGTACCGCGAACGGACCCGCGAGAGCTGCTGTGTTCGTCAATGGTGAACCGCAAACGGTGGATCTGGGGAGCTCTGGCAGCCCATTGTCTGGCGCGTCCTTTCGCGGCAATTCGGTGACCGGCGGTGCCTGGTACCAGGGCAGCCTTTATCCGTCCTCCTACCGCAACAGCTATTTCTTCGCGGATTTTGCGGAAGGGTGGATTCGCACCCTGCATTTTGACTCGGCCGGTAACGCCCTGGGTGTGGAACCCTTTGCCGAGAATCTGGGCGGCGTCGTGGCCATGGCGGTTGATCCGGTTGAGGGCGCGCTGCACTACATCAGCTATGCGACGGTTCTACGCCGAGTTGGCTACGCTGCAGCAGGCAATCAGATCCCCACGGCGCGCATCGAATTCGATCGGGATTCGGCGCCTGATCAGAATCCGCTGCGGGTTCTGCTGGACGGTTCTTCCTCTTTCGATCCCGAAGGTGGTGCACTGAGTTACCGCTGGGACCTGGGGGATGGCTCTGCTCCAGCCTCTGAGCGCGTCGTCGATCACGAGTTTGCGGCGGCGACTGATGCACCGGAGACTTTTACCGTCACTCTGACGGTGACCGATGCACAGGGCGCCATGTCAGCACCCGCAACCCGTCAGGTGTACGTCAACAACTCGGCGCCGCAGATCACGATCAGCGAGCCGGCAGCGACCTTTCGGTATCCACTTGACCGGCCGATCACCTATCGTCTGGCCGCGAATATCGAGGATTCGGAGCACAGTTTCTCTGAGCTTGAATGTCGCTGGGTGACAGCGCTTCACCACAACAATCACAAGCATGATGAGCCGGCGGATACCGCCTGCGACACAACGGTCACGATCTCGCCGCTGGGCTGCGATGGCAATCTTTACTACTACCGCCATACGTTAACGGTGACGGATGCGGCGGGACTGTCGGCACAGCAACAGGTTTCCGTTTATCCAGACTGTGCCGGTGCGCCGCCGACGCTCGCGATCGCGCCGGCGACGGCACTCGAAGGGTCCGGGGTGCTGACGGTTGCGCTGCAGTTGGATCGGCCAGCGAGCGCACCGGTGCGGCTTGGCTATGAAACGCTGGACGGTACGGCCATGGCGGGGCCGGACTACGAGCGCACGAGCGGCACTTTGCGCTTCGAAGCTGGAGAGCAGCTGCTAACCGTTGCCATACCGCTGGTGGATGATGCCCTCCCCGAAGGAGCCGAGAGTTTTCAGCTTCGACTGTTTGATCTGGAGGGCGCCGAGGTTGCGAACCCTGGTGCGCCACTGACGATCGAGGATGATGATGTTCCAGTGTCCTTCCCCTGCGGTGCTCCGCCTATCAATTTTGCGCGAAGCAACGGCACCTATCTGTGGCCTGACTGCGACGTGGACGAACGCTGGCACCTTCGAGTGGGTCGAGGTGGCATCGGCAGCCTGCAGATCTTCAGCGGTATCCTCAAGACGGCTAGCGCAACGTCCACAGCGGTGCCCTACCGATTGGAAGCGAATGATCAGCTGATACAGCCCGACGTTGACACGGTCGAGTACATCTTCCGGACCTGGGGAGGTGATCAGGACGGATTCAGCGTTGATCAACCGGTCTGCTTCGAGACAGCGCAGCAACCCGTTTACCTTGGCCGCGAGCGACAGCGTTACACCGATACAACTCTGGACTTGCGTACCGGGCGTCGCTGCGCGGCAGGACCGCCCGGGCTATCTATCGCTCAGGTCAGTGTCGCCGAGGGGAGTGGCGCTGCACGGTTTGTCGGTCGGCTTGATGCGGCGGTATCGGTCCCGATGCGGCTGGCCTACGAAACCGTGGATGGCAGCGCAGCGGCGGGTGAGGACTACCGCAGCACAAGCGGGACGTTGACGGTTCCAGCGGGTGAGCTGGAATTTCATATTGAGGTCCCGTTGCTCGATGACGAATTGGTAGAACCCCTCGAGTCCTTCTCGCTGAGCGTTGCGAGCGTTTCTCAAACGCCGGTGAGTCCGCCATCGCTGCAGGTGGTCGCAGAAATTCGCGACGATGATGGGGTCGCCTGCGGCCCACCCAGGCCGGCAGTGCAACCAGGGATTGAGCGCGGACTCTTCCTGTACCGCGATTGCATCGCGCAGCGTTGGCACCTGCTTGCGACCCCGGGCGGGCAGTTCGGGCTGTTCGAAGGGCGGTTTACCTCCGATGCTGGATTCCCTGACGTGGTGCCGGTCGGCATCGAGAGCACCGACACGCTGTTCGCGTCCGGCACGGGGTTGTCGTTTGCCTTGCGCGTGACCGGTCGCTTCAGCGATGCCTTTACCTTCGCGGATCAGACTCCACTGTGTTTCCAGTCCGCTGGGGGGGCAGCGTCGACAGTTCTGGTGGGCCCGGATCGCAGCCCTCAGACACCTCCTTTCGCTTTGCCGGATCTGGGGCCCTGCAGTAGCGCAGAGCCGGTTCTGAGTGTCGACGCGGTAGCCGTGTCAGAAGGCGCTGGCACCGCGCTGATCCCCGTGACGCTGGCGGGATCGCGAGCGGATCGCGCTGTGTCCTTTGGCTACCGTACGCTGGACGGGAGTGCGCTCGGCGGTTCGGATTATGTGGCTGGCATCGGCACGGGCAGTCTTGGCGCGGGTGAAAGCGCCACGCAGGTCAGTGTCACGATTCTGGACGATTCACTGACCGAAGGCGGTGAGTACCTGGAAGTCGAACTCTTTGACATCGATGGCGCACGTGCCGGCAACACCCGCGCCCGGGTAGAGCTACTGGACGATGACGGCGTCTCCTGTGGTCCTCCCACGAACCCTCTGCAGCCGGGCACTGAGCGCGGCGTTGTGCTGTATCACGACTGCACAACCGGCGTATGGCAGGCGACGTTCTCCGGAGGTGGTCGCTACGCGCTGTATCGCGGCTCGCTGTCCAGCGACCGCGGCATTGCATCCTTGACTGGAATCGGCATCGAGGACGATGACGTTCTGAGCCTCGCTGGGGCTGCGGCGCAGTGGTCCTTGCGGGTGGTCCGTTCGTTTACTGACGGCTTTACTTTCGATATCAATTCGGGCGCGAGCGCCTGCTTTGCAGTGGATCTGCCGCCCGACGCCACACTATGGCTCGGGCCGCAGCGACAGGCGGTAACGCCGCCGATCGACCTGCAGACACTCGAGCCCTGCCTCTGAGGGGCTAGTCGGCGTTGTCAACGACCGGGCTTGCAATGATGGCGATCCCGCCGCCTGGGGTACGGAAATTTGTCGTCTGGCCGCGATACAGGCGGGCCATTGCAAGGTAGGCGCGCCCGCGCGCGGCGAACACCCGCACATCAAAGCGCAGGGGCGTGGACGGGCCGCCATGCATTCGTCGCGGAGCTTCAATCCGGTCCTGTACGACGTAGGGTCGCCGCTGGAGCGTTGCCCAGGTGGCGCGAGTCAGCTTGCGTCCTGCGTAGACCGCTTTGCCGGCGTAGCCGTCCGTGGGCTTAAAGTAGAAACGCTTGCGGGCTTCCCAGACCGCGCTGGCGTTGTCAGCTGAAAGCGTCAGGGTCCGCGCCAGAAATGGCAGCTTGGCCTGTTTCCGATCACTCAGCTCTGTCAATCGGGCGAGCTGCAGCTTGTGGGCGTAGATGCGGTGGTGCCAGGGCGCCGGGCTGACCAGCGTGCGTTCCCCCTGCAGCGCCTGGCGCAGGGGTGTGCTGTGGTGCTCGCCAAGTTCGAAGTCCGTCAGCCGGTTGTAGACCAGATCGATCTTGCCCTGCTGATCGGCGAGGCTGCCGTCGCTGCTGACGCGCAAGCTCGAAAGCGGCGCCAGGCGGGCGCGGTAGCCGGCCTCGCGCAGCGCGCTCGCGGCCAGCAGCATGTCCGGGTAGAGGAACTCGGATGCGGGCTCAACGTCGACAATGGCGATGTCCTGCAACGCGCGGCCGCTGCGCCCGGGCCCGGCGCGCCACTCGGCTTCGAAGCTGTCCAGCAGCGCCGCTCGGGCCACGCCAACCGGGAACGGTGCGGCGATCGGGCAGCCGCTGTCCGCCGGTGTCAGAGCGCCGGCGGCGAGCGCTTCCTGCAACGCCAGGGCCACGAAGCCGCCTCCGGCGTTGGTATTGATCTCGATCAGCCGTGGACCGGACTCGGTCAGATGAAAATCATAGGCGCGCATCAGGCCCGTTCCGACGGCCGGTCTTGGACCGAAGGTTGCGGTCTGGGATCCAGGGATGGTGGCGAGCTGCTCGTCCTGCCACAGCCAGTGTTCCAGCGTGGCGACCGCCTCGCGCAGCAAGCGCCACTGCGCGGCGCCGAGGAAGACGGCCGTGTGCGCCAGCAGGTTAGGCCGTGCCTCGAGCGCCGCGGTCAGCAATCGCGCGGATTGTGAGTCCGGCACCGCGCTCGCCACCGCCTGGCGCAGGTCGCGCGGGTCGAGGTGGATGCAGTCGCACTGCGCATTGAGGGACAGCAGGTCGGCGGTATCGGGCGACACTGCCATCAGGCGGTAGCGCCGCTGACGTTAGCGCCTAGGGGCGCGCAGATCTCGTCGCGCCCGCAGCAGCAATCGGCCATGAGGAACTGCAGCAGGCCCGTCAGCGCCGTGTAGTTGGCGCGGTAGATGATCTGTCGTCCCTGGCGCTGTGCCCAAAGGAGTCCGCTGTCGCGCAAGGCGGCAAGTTGCCCGGTCGCGGTCGGCGGTGCGATTCCGGCTGCCCGGGCGATCGCCCCGGCGGCAAGCCCGCCGGGCCCGGCCTGGATCAGCAGCTTGAGCAGGGCCAGACGGCCGCTGTGGGCCATGGCGGCGAGCTGGGCGACGGCCTGCTCGGACTGCTCTGATTCGGTATCGGGTTCGCTGGCCATTGGGGGCTCCTTACAATACTTTGATATTTCACGAAATAACAAAATAAAGCAAGCGCACCGCTCGCTCCCTGCGCTATGCTCGGAGCCTGAGGAGGTTGCTATGGGCCAAGACCACGCGGTGCGCTGCACCGATCCCGTTCCCTACATGGAGCGAACGCGCGACTACTACGCCGCGCAGGGCTATCCGAAGCCTTACCAGTGGGCGCAGGCGGACGAGACGCCCTTCACTGTGCTACGCAAGCCGGTGACGGAGTCCACCCTGGCGCTCATCACCACGGCCAGCCCGATGCGTGATCGGAAGCCGGGCGACGGGGTGAGCCCCAGCGGCGAAACACTCCTGATGGAGAAGGCGACCTTTTCCGGCTCGATTGATGAGCCCCCGGCACAGCTCTTTACCGGCGACTTGTCCTGGGACAAGGAGACCACCCATACGGAAGACCTTGGCAGCTTTTTTCCGCTGGCGATCCTGAAAGAGTTGGTCGCCGCCGGTGAACTGGGGGCCCTGGCGTCGCGTTATCACTGCGTGCCGACGGAATACAGCCAACGGCAGACGCTGGAACAGGACGCACCGCTGATTCGCGATCGCGCGATCGAGGATGGGGCAGACATCGCGCTGCTCGTGCCGTTGTGACCCGTCTGTCACCAGACCGTGAGTCTGGTCGCCCGGAAACTCGAAGCACATGGCATTGCGACCGTGATTGCCGGCTCCGCGCTGGACATCGTCACCCACGCTGGTGTGCCCCGGTTCCTGTTCAACGACTTTCCCCTCGGAAACCCCATCGGTAAGCCTTTCGACCGGGTGATGCAGCGTGCGGTGGTTCGTCAGTCCCTTGAGCTGCTCGCGCAGGCGAAGGGCCCGGCGACCCACTGGCAGACGCCCTTTGAGTGGAGCGCCGATGAGTCCTGGCGGGCGGTCTATGCGCGGGTGGATGCGAGCAACCGGGAACGGCTCAAAGCGCTGGGCGATGAGCGGCGCGCGCGCCAGGCGGCCAAGAAGCGGTAAACCCCCGTACGCTGGCGCTCGCCAGGGCCTCAGGGTGCGAGCAGCACCTGCTCGCGCATCAGGACAATCGCGACGGAATCGAGGTCGACGAAATTGCGCGCGTCTTCCGTCTGATCCACTTTCATGTGCTCAGAGGCCATGGCGGCCACCGCTGTATCACGGTCGGCAAAGTGCAGCTCGGTAATGGCGTCGTAGCGGGGTGGTGGTGCTCCGTCACCGGTGGGCAGCAGGTGCTGCTGGGTGTAGCACAGCGCTCCGTCCGTCTGCGCTGCGATCGGCCCGTGCTGATGCCACCAGTAGTGCTGAAAGTCTGCCAGCGCCAGTGCTGCGAGGCGCCTGAAGGGGAAGGTGATCTTGATGCCGGTGCCCGGGCGGTAGGCGGCGGTGCGCAGCACCGTCCGTTCCTGGCATAGCATCATCGGCGCATCGTCCGTTACTGCGAGCAGCGCGGCCAGGGTGCGATGCTCGGCCGCGGCCTGTTCGGCAGCGACAGTACTGGCGAAATACAGCTCGCTGATCGCTTTGAAGGCCGGGGTCGCGTCATCGATCTGGTTCGGCAACGCGCCACTTTCCACGTAGCCGACCAGCGCCGGACACAGGCGCTGCAGCTCATGCAGGCGCGTCTGGGCGGCTGCAACGGGTGGCGGCTCATCTGCGAAGATCGTCATCCGAAACATGGCGTTCTCCCCTGTCTGGTGTCGCGTGCTGGCTTCTGTGCGCGCTGTCCGTTCGTTTGTTACAGCAGCAGATATTCGTTGGCGTTCGAGGTGCCGTTGCCGCTCGGCTCTGTCGCGCCTCCGATCGCGTGCAGCCGCTTGCCGAGCAGGCCAGCGCCGAGCCCGTGGCGCGGTGTCCGCAGGTCCGGCAGAGCCTGCCAGCGATCCTGCGCGCCATCATAGCGCCACACGTTCGGAAACACGCCCGCCTGCGGCACGAAGATCTCCCCGCCCAGCACGATCAGGGTATCCTCATGGACCACCGCCGCGGTGCCCGCCTGGGGCAAGGGCAGGGGGGCGCCCGTGCGCCAGCGATCTTCCTGCGCGTCATAGCGTTCCGTGTGCGACAGGTTGCCCTCGGCGGTGCGCCCACCGGCGATCACCAGGGTCTCGCCCAGCCAGCCCCCGCTGGCACTGTTGCGGGCGGTGGGGATGGGCGCGGCAGCTTCCCAGCGCGCGGCCCCTGGGGCGCGTCGCCAGTGTGCGGTCGTTTCCTGATGATCCGAGCGTTGCCGGTTGGCGTTGCCCCGCGGGGATTGCCCGGTGACCAGGTGCAGCGCCCCATCCGGCGCGACGCTCAGCACGCCTTCGGCTTGCGGCACTGGCAGCGAGCCGCGGCGCTCCCAGCGACCATCCTGCAGCCGGTGAATGGCATCGCGCATACGCCACAGGTGCGTGTATCCGCCGTGGAACCCTCCCATGAGTTCGAGACCATCCGGCCCGGACACCAGGGCCGCGTGATGGATCGGTTGCGGCAGCCGCGGCAGTTCCTGCCAGCGATCCTGATCCGCGTCGTAGGCGAAGCTGCGGTCCGTGAAGTAGGGCACGCGCAGGCGGGCGGCGATACCGCCGGCGACCACCAGCCGTCCGTCGTGCACGACCGGGTACAGCTCCTGGGTCGCGATGGGCAAAGGGGCCGCGGGCTGCCAGTCGAGCCCGGCGTCCGTCGCCGCGACAACCCCTGGCGGCACAACGCTCATGACCCCGAGCGTCGCGAGATGGTGCAGCACGCGTCTGCGTGACAGGCGGTCAGGCTGGGTCATCAGGGCCTCGGCTTTCCTGTGGCCGTGCCCGGGCGGCTCAGTGTCCGGTGGCGGTGGGCCAGAAGGTGAATTGACCGGGCAGAACGTAGATCAGTGCCGCGAGCAACACAATGCCCAGCAGCAGGCCGGCGCCGGTGAGCGCGACATTGAGCCGGTGCAGTCGGTCGAAGTCGCCGTTCGATTCACCGTCGGTCGCATCCCGCGCGGCATTGATGCGCGGAATCAGGGCCCAGGCGGTGTAGAACAGCGCGGTCATGAGGGCGGCGAGGGCGCTCAGCAGCAGTGTGTAGCTCAGGGGCAGGGCGCTGAAAGGTCCCGCGAGGGCGATCACGCCGAGCGCGCCGAGTCCTAAAGCGATCGCGAACTTGAAGTACCCCGGCCAGTACCGGCGCAGCACGACGCTCGCCTGGGCCGGCTCGAGGGTACGGGCAAACAGCACCGGCACGGCGCTGCTGCCGGCGACGAGGGCGCCCCAGCCGGCGGCGAGCAGACTGATGAAGGCAGCGAGCAGATAAGCCTCGGTCAGGTGATACATGGATCTGGCCGGTCGAAACAAAGCGCGATGTTGCGCAGCGGCCTATGAATGGCCCGTCAAGAATCGGCGGCCGGCAACGAGTGCACAGCCCGCGGTCAGCCCTGCCAGGTGCGCGCCCGGGGCCGCGGGCCAGGGATGGTCGGTGAGGAGCGCGGCGCCCGTCCACAGCTCATAGCCCGCCTTGGCGAAGGCGCCGGCGCCAATCAGCCACAGGAGAACGGTCACAGCGCCGCCCCTGGCACCGGATTCACGGTCCTGTGCGGCGAGAGGCGGATGGCTGCGGGCCAGCGCTAAGATGAGCAAGGTGTTGAGCACGCCGGAGAGGCCGCAATAGAAGGGGCTGCGATCGACCAGGAAAAACCAGAGGCTCACCGCCAGCGCCCCCGTCACCACCGCCGGCCACAGATGCCGTGCGCCCCGACCACCGAACTCGATCACCCCGCCCAGCAGCGCAAGGGCCGCGAGGTTCCACAGCAGATGGCCGGTCCCGACATGGATGAAGTGTGCCGTCAGCCAGCGCCAGGCTTCCGCGGGGCTCGCGCGGTCCAGAACGAGCTGCGCGAAGGGCCCGGCCGATGGGATTGCGCCGGGATCCGGCAGTGGCGCCAGTGCGCCCAGTCCCAGGGCAAGCGCCAACAGCGCGACGGTGTGCCAGGGCAGTCTGCGCAGCGGGCTGCGAGCGGGTGCGCCCAAATGCTCCGTCAAGTCACGATGCCCAGCGGCGGCGTGGCACTCTCCGGGCTGTAGAAATTGCGGATATTCGGCAGCACCTGGTCCAGGTCCGCGGCGCTGACGCCGAACCAGCGAGCCAGATCCGCGAAATACAGATCCGTCGCCGTGGTCGGGGCATAGACGCCGCGCCCGGTGTCGAGCGGGCTGCTCGGCTGTAGCAGCGGGTAGTCCCCGTAGATGGTGCCACCGTTGACCGCGCCGCCCATGATCAGGTGATGGCCCCCCCAGCCGTGGTCAGAACCGCGACCGTTAGACGTCAGGGTCCGGCCGAAGTCGGACGTGGTGAAGGTCGTCACCGCATCGAGCAGCCCCAGCTCGGTGAGGGCCGCATGGAATTCCCCAAGGCCCTGGCTGATGGCGGGCAACATGCGCGCCTGGTTTTCGAGCACCTCGTCGTGGTGGTCCCAGCCACCCACCAGCACGAAGAACGTCTGCCGGCAGGCGCCCAGTTCATCCCGGGCCGCCATGACGCGCGCGATCTGCCGCAGCGCAGCGCTGAACGGTCCTTCGGAGAAGGTCGTCGCCAGCGGCGTCGCGTTCTGCAGCGCGGTCACAAACACTGACTGCGCATCGAGGGAGTCGCGCAGGCGGGCCCCGTACTCTCGACGGAACAGATCGCTCTGCGGCGCTGCGAGCAGCGTATCGACAATGCGTCGCTTGAAGGTTCCAAAGTCATCATCGCGATCGTAGCCGGCGATGGTCGGGGCGCCATCGTCCTCGGCGGAGATCGCGTACTCGTTGGTCAGCAGGCCGCTCTGGAAGGTGTTGGTGCCGCCGAGCGAGATGTTCATGGCGATGCCGTTGGCCAGGTTGACGTCGCTCATGCGGTCGGCGATGCGCCCACCCCAGCCGTCGGCGATCCGGTCGTCGGGCACACCGGTCTGCCACTGCGCGATCTGGTCGGCGTGGGAGTAGAGCCCGAGAGGCACGCGCGCACCGGCCTCGACGGCGGCGGCATCCACGGGCTCAACAAGGGTGCCCACGTTCGCCAGAACCGCCAGGTCGCCGCTGTCGTAGAGCGACTGTACGGCGGGCATGCCCGTGTGCAGTGCATAGTTGCGGCCGGCCGCCGTCGTGCCGCTCAGCGGTAGCAGGCTCGCCTGGGGCAGGGCCAGGTCCGCCCGCAGGGCCGCGTACTCGGCGTACTGGTCGCCGTCGTTCGGGATCACCATGTTGTAGGAGTCGTTGCCCCCGGCGAGCAGGATGCAGACCAGGGCCCGGTAGTCAGTGAGCGTGGCGGCACTCGCCTGGCGCGCGAGGCCCAGGCTTGCGAGCGAACTGGAGAGAGTGACGCTGGCCGCCCCGAGGGAGCAGCTGTGGGTTAGCAACCGACGGCGGGTAAATGCAGGCATGGTCTGACTCCCTAGCGGCGCACCGCGTAGTCGGGCGAGATGAGCAGCAGGTAGATCGCATTGCGGGCGCGCTGTGCCGTCTCGGGAATCCCCTCCGTGGCGCTGATGATCGCGCTGCGGGTCGCGTCGCTGAGCTGTCCGTAGGTGAACACCAGGTCCAGACGATCGAGGAGGGCGTCCAGATCGTCGCCAAGGGCTTCGTACTCGGAGAAATCCAGCGTGACGTCGGCGAAGGCTTCCCCGGCATCGGTCACGAAATCGCCGTTGATCGCGAAATCCACGACGTTCGCCATGTTCACTACCGTGGTGGCCGTCGTAATCTGGAACTCCGGCGCGGCCAGCCCCGCATCCGCGATCGCGCCGGCGGGACGGTGCTCGGGCGAGAAGAAGTTAAAGACGCTCGGGGAAGACAGCGGGTGCTGGCGCAGCACCGACTGCAGATAGTACCCGTAGTTGAACAGGAAGCCGTCGGCGCTGGACGGATTGAAGGCTCGCACCATGTGCGTGTAGCGCACGATAGGCTCCCGCAGTTTGCCTTCGCCACCACTCGCCCCCGCTTCCGGGTCAAGCAGGATCGCCCGGATCACGGCGCGGAGATCTCCGCGCACACCGGTGCCGTTGTCGTTGAAGGTGGCCGCGACCCGTTCGATGTAGGCAGGGCTGGGGTTCGAGGTCACCAGCCGCTGGATCAGCAGCCGCCCGAGGAAGGGGCCCACGTTGGGATGATTGAACAGGTTGTCGACGGCGGCAGCGATGTCCTGCAGGCCGCTTTGGTTGGCGGGCACGGTCTGTCCGTTCAGGAGGGTTTTCGGCCCGGTCTCGTGGAACGCATCGAACATCTGCATGGGATTGCGGAAGTCCGGTGTCGTGCGCCCGAACGCTGCTGCCGGGCCGCCGTAGCTCAAGCCGGTGAAGATTTTTGCAAATTCGCGAATATCGACGTTGTCGTAGGTGGGCACGGGGTTGCCGGCGCCGTCGAGCTGCAGGCTGCCGTCGGCATTGAGCTCGAACAGACCGATAGAGAACAGCTGCATGACCTCACGAGCGAAGTTCTCATCGGGAAAGGTGTTGGCGACGGGGTCCGCCTTGCGATTGTTCACATGGGACAGAAAGACGCCCATGGCCGGGTGCAGGACGATGCCTTCCAGCAGGTCGCGGTAGTTCCCGAAGGCCTGCTCGAGCAGCAGGTCGTAGTAGGTCGCGAGCGCCGCCGGGTAAACGTTTAGAACGTCCGTGCTGTCGGCGACCACGAAGATCTCGCTGAGCGCAAAGGCGACGCGCTGGCGCACGAGATCAGGCGCAGTGAAGGTGCGGTGCCACCAGGCGAGCCGCTTGCTCAGGATCAGCATCACGACGTCTTCCGTGATCTCCGGATAAGCGCCGTTGTCGTAGTTGTTGAGCAGCTCGTCGACGAGGGGGAGATGGTAGGTCGGCGGCAGATCGAACTGGGCGTCGAGCCAGGCCTGCGGCCCCGTCTGGGCGATCCCGACGATCTCGTCGTACTCGACTCCGAAGGTGCTCTGGGCCGCGGTTTTTGATGCCGCTTCCAGCTCTGCCTGGGTGGGTTGCACCGGCGCGGGCGCTGGCGGCGGTGCGCTGCTGGGCGGAGGGGCCGGGACGGCCGAACCGCCGGAGGAGCCGCCGCCACCGCAGCCAGCGGTCAGCAGCAGGGCCAGCGTCAAGGCTGTCCAGCGGGGTAACAGGTCATCTCGCGTCAAGGTACGGCTCCCTGGACGGCGTGGTGTCACCGAATTCTAGACCGAAGCTTCGCCGTCGTTCTGTGGGGTAGATGCGCCGGCGAGGGATTCAGATTCATTTTTTTCTAAATCTTCTCCGGTGTCCGAGGCATCGGCGGCATCGGCGGCATCGAGCAGGGCCTCAGCCCCGGCCCGGTCCCGGGCAATGGCCTGACGGGCCGCTTCGAGTTCCCGATCGCCGTAGCTCTCTTCGAACATCTCCCACAGCGTGATGAAGAGCGCCGCGATGAGCGGGCCGATGACCATCCCGGAAATGCCGAACAGCGCCAGGCCCCCGAGCGTGGCCAGCAGGATCAGATAGTCCGGCATCTGTGTGTCGCGACCCACGAGCACCGGTCGCAGCAGATTGTCGGCCAGGCCGATCACGAACACGCCGACCAGCACCAGGATGATGCCGCTGACGATTTCGCCGCCGGCAAAGAGCACGGCGGCGGCGGGTCCCCACACCAGTAGCGCACCAACGGCAGGCAGCAGCGAGAGTACGGCCATCACCACGCCCCAGAGCACGGCGGCGCGAATGTCGAGCAGCGCAAAGGCCAGGCCGCCGATGAAGCCCTGCACCGCGGCGATTACGAAGGTGCCCTTCACCGTGGCCCGGACTACGGAGGCGAAGCGCTCGAAGAGCTGTCGCTCGCGGGCATCGCCCAGGGGCAGGATCTGGATCATGCGCTCAACGATGGTGTGGCCGTCGCGCAGGAAAAAGAACAGCAGGTAGATCATGAGCAGCAGCATCACGAAGAACCGCAGCGTGTTCTGCCCGACCTGCAGCGCATTCGACGCCACCAGCCGGCCGGCGGTGAGTGCCAGATCCGAAACCCGGCTCGTCAGCTCCTCGATCTTGAAGCCATGCCCCTCGGCGTAGGCGACCACTTCCGGAATCTGCTGCTGCACCCAGCGGACTGCGGCACCGGGATCGATCGTCTGGTTTTCGATCGCGGTGATGAGCTTGACCGCTTCATTGGTGACCACGATCCCCAGCAGCATGATGGGCAGGATCAGCGAGACTAAGATGGCGAGGATCGTCAGAAAAGAGGCGACGCCGCTGCGATTGCCGAGCAGCGCAGCGACCCGGTCGCATAGCGGCTCGAACAGGATTGCCAGCGCAATCGCCCAGAACAGCGGCACGATGAACGCGTTGATCACCCCGATGAAGGCGAGCGTGGCCAGCACCAGCAGGGTAAAGAAGAAAATGTGTTCCATGGAGCGCATGCGACCATGCTACCCCAACGGCCACCCCTTAGCCCCGCGGTGCTGTTCAGTTTCCAGGGCACCTGCTCTAATGCGACCATGAATACGCGCGCGCCCAACGATGACTCTGCGCTGACCGCCCTGGCGGAAGCGCTGTCGTTTGATAATCAGTTCACCCGGGAGCTACCGGCGGATCCGAACCCTGACAATCAGCGTCGTCAGGTGGAAGGCGCGCTCTACTCGCGTGTGCTGCCCGCCACCTTCGCGGCGCCGCAAACCGTTGCCGTGAGCGAAGCGCTCGGCGTCTCCCTGGGGCTGGCGCCTGCGCTGTTGCGCAGCCAGGCCTTTGCCGACGTCTTCACCGGCAACTGCCAGCTACCCGGCATGGACCCCCACGCCACCGTCTACGCCGGGCATCAGTTCGGAAACTGGGCGGGACAACTCGGTGACGGTCGCGCCATCAACCTCGGCGAAGTGCGCGCCGGCGATGGCACGCTGCAGATGCTGCAGCTCAAGGGCGCGGGGCCAACGCCGTACTCACGCACCGCCGATGGGCTTGCCGTGCTGCGTTCCTCCGTGCGGGAGTTTCTGTGCAGTGAGGCCATGTACCACCTCGGCATTCCCACCACGCGAGCGCTCTCGCTGACGCTCACCGGTGACCAGGTGCTGCGCGACATGCTCTACGATGGCAACGCTGCCTACGAGCCGGGCGCCGTGGTGTGCCGGGTCGCGCCGACCTTCCTGCGCTTCGGGCATTATCAGCTCCCTGCATCACGGGGCGATCACGAGCTGCTGCGAACCCTCGTAGACTTCACGATCCGCACGCAGTTTTCCGAGCTGCTGGATGGTCGCGATCGCACCGACGCGGCAGGCGCGCTGGCGGCGCCGGTCTACCTCGCCTGGTTTGCAGCGGTTGCCGAGCGCACCCTCGACATGGTGCTGGGCTGGGAGCGCGTCGGGTTTGTGCACGGCGTGATGAACACCGACAACCTGTCCATTACCGGTCTCACCATCGACTACGGGCCCTACGGGTGGCTGGATGATTACGATCCTGACTGGACGCCGAACACCACCGATGCGGGGCAGCGGCGCTACCGCTTCGGACAACAGGCGGCCATTTGCCAGTGGAACCTGCTACAGCTCGCCAACGCCCTGTTGCCCCTCATCGAAACCCCACAGCCGCTGCAGGATGTGCTCAGCGACTTTGCAGATCGCTACCATGCCCGGCGCTGGCTGATGCTGGGCGCGAAGCTCGGCCTCGATGCCGTGGCGGCTGACGATGAAGCGCTGATTACACAGCTGCACGCGTTGCTCACGGCTTCGGAAGTGGATATGACGCGGTTCTACCAGGCGCTGGCTGGGGTTGACCCGACACAGACGGCGGTACACGCACAGGAACAGATTGCGACGGCGTTTTACCCGTCGAGTCCTCGAGAGCCGGACATCGAAGCCTGGTGGCGCTGGCTGGGCACCTACCAGGCCCGGATCGCACAGGTGCCTGCGGAGGAGCGTCGTTCGCGGATGGCGCGCAGCAACCCCTGCTATGTGCTGCGCAACTATCTCGCGCAGCAGGCGATCGACCGCGCGGAGCAGGGCGACTTCAGCGAGATTGAACGGTTGCAGGCATTGCTTGCGCGGCCCTACGAACCGCAGGCTGGGCAGGAAGCCTACGCGGCACTGCGCCCCGACTGGGCGCGGACGCGCGTCGGCTGCTCCCAGCTGTCCTGCAGTTCCTGAGCGCCGCCGGACGCCGTCGCTTCCGCCGTTTCCTGCTCTTCGCGCTCGGCGACCAGCCGCTCGACCTGCGGGTATTGCCACCACAGGAACGCCGCCGCCAGGCTGACCACGGGACCCGCGATCAGGAAGTAAGCGGACCAGCCCACCAGCGCCGCCAGCGGCCCGGCCACGGCTGTCGCCAGGCTGAAGCCAGCGCGGGTGAGTACCACCTGGGTGGTGTACTCCGTACCGGCTTGCGCCTCTGAGGTCCACTGCAGGCGGACCGCCTGAAAAGCGACGTCCAGGAACGAGGGCAGGGCCAACGCGTTAAGGGTGATCAGGAACACGATCAGGCCACTGGGCGCGCTCTGAGCGCCCAGCCAGGCCAGGGGCAGAAAGCCCAGCAGGACGATGCCGACGGACGCTCCAAGGGTGCGCCGGTAGCCGCAGTAGCGCATGAAAATCGCCGTGAGCGTGGCGCCGATGACCGTGCCGAACAGCGTCGCGCTGCCGGCGATGACCGCGACCTCGCTGGCGCTGAAGCCCTTATCGATCAGCATGGTGGGGTAGAGCGATACCAGCAGGCCGCCGGCAAACCCCAGCACCAGGCAAATAAGCAGCACCCGGCGCGCGTCGGCGCGGACCAGCAGCTTGCGAAGGGATGGATCGGCGACGGCGTTCTCAGGTCGTGGCGGCTCCCGCCGCAAAATGGCCGGCAGCGAGAAGAGCAGCAGCAGTCCTGCCGCGGTCGCGACCGCCGTCGTCCAGCCCGCGCTGCCGTAGATGATCACCAGCACACCCCAGGCCAGGAACATGGCCAGGTTGCGGCAGATATCAAGCGCCGCCGCTGCGGCGGGGCGTTCCGCGGGGGCGATGTTCTCGATCATGTAGCCGTCGACGGCGATGTCCTGGGTGGTCATGATCGCCGTGGTGATGGTTAGGGCGGTGATGATCAGCGCCAGGTTTTCCGGCACCGGCTGCAGCT
The DNA here is from genome assembly GCA_038749065.1 of Pseudomonadota bacterium. GTDB lineage: Bacteria > Pseudomonadota > Gammaproteobacteria > Pseudomonadales > Azotimanducaceae > CALHVX01. The sequence continues at coordinate 19,411 of JBCDIK010000031.1, forward strand.
GCGCCATCAGCAGGTAGGCCGCGGCACCGAAGATCGTGCAGGGCAGGAACCAGCTCTTGCGACGGCCCAGACGCTCACTGCCGTAGCGATCGATAAGGGGTGCCCACAGCGGCCGCAGCCACACGGGAATGCTGGGCACGGCGAACACCCAGAAGTGCGACAGGGGCAGGCCCTGCTCGCGGAAGACGATGGGCAGCATGAGCACCACGAACGAAATTGGCAGGAACGCGCCCAGCTGCAGCCCGAGCACCGCGCTGTAGCGCGATAGAAGACTACGGTCCTGGCGCAGTCGCTGACCCAGATCGGTAAGACGACTCATGGCGCTTCCCTGCGAGCGAGCTCATCGCGGCGCGCCTGCGCCTCCAGGCGCAAGGTCTCCGCGTGCGCCCGGGTGTCGCCAAAGAGCGCATCGGCATCCGCCAACCAGCTGTCTACAGACACGGCGGGCGTGACCTGGAACACCGGCGGGCGGGAGAGGGCCAGCAGTTGCGGCGCATTCACGCGCTCGCCGGCCTGCAGCGCCGGCAGCAGGTAGCTGGTCACGAGCAGCAGGGCCACCGGCACCGCCGTCACGAGCGCGCGGGGCGTCGAGCCAAGCTGCGTCGCGAGGCTCAGCGACAGGTACAGCCCGCCGATCAGCAGCGCAGCGCTGGTCAGCGCATCAAGGAGCCGGTAGCCGTTCAGGGACTGCCAGTTAAAGCCCACCAGCTGCAGCAGCTCCTCAAGCAGCGGCAGCGCTGCCACGCCGACCACGCCGATGCACCAGTGCGGCAGGAAATTGAATTCGCCACGACTGAGCTTGTTGATCAGGCTCCAGAACAGCATCCACAGCGTCGGCGTGATGAAGAACCCGGTCAGATTGTTGAGCAGGACTTCCGGCTCGTAGTCGCGGCCGTAGCTTAAGAAGTCGAGGCCGAGCACGAGCGCGAGGCTGGCCATCGTCAGCGGCAGCCATACTGCTGGCGTCTGCAGGGCGCTCTTCAGTCGTTCGGTCGCATTCGGGCTGACCGCGGGTGCCACCGGATGATCGACGGCGTAGACGGCCAGCTCGCAGCGACCCAGAGTGATGACCGCACCGGAGGCGAAAGGCACACGTTCGCCGGCGGGCAGCGGGTGCTCATTCAGCTTTGCGCCGTTGGTGCTGGCCAGCGCTTCCACCCAGGGCCCGCTCTCCGGGTCACAGCCCAGTGCCAGGTGCGCTGCATCCAGGCGCGGGTCGGGCAGGTGCAGATCGCTACCGAAGCCTCGGCCCACCACCAACGGCATGTAGCCGAGCTGATGGCGACTGACCAGGGTGCCGTTGATGCCGCTGCCGCGACCGCTGCGCGATATGGCTATTTCCACGCCAGCGCTCCGAGGAAGCGTCGAGCGAACGCGTCAGCGGTGGTCTGCTCCACGCCGGCCAGGGTGTAGTGCGCGGTCAGGATACGGTCCGCTTCGCTGCGCTCGGCCAGAAAGAGCACGTCGTACAGCCCCGTCAGGCGTGTGTAGCTGCGAACGCAGTAGCTGGCCTTGATAAAGCCGGCGCTGGTCCCGTCAAGCGGCAGTGGCTGTAGCTCTGCCAGCGGCGCACCCGTGTCCTCCAGAAACCGGCTCGAACACTGGTAGGGCGTGACGTCGTCCTTGCCCGCTGCGTTATCCGCCGAGAGTGCCTGATTGCCGACCACGCGATGGAATCGGTACGACGACAGGTCCAGAGCGATTTCATTGTCGAAGGAATAGTGGATCTGCCCGGTATTCAGGCGACCATTGAGGTACACGCTGTTACCCGACGTGCAGCTTGTGCGCTGCGAGCGCACGTTGGCATCGCTGTCGCTTTCGTTGCTGTTGCCCCAGCACTGGAAGTCCTGGCGCAGCTCGGACAGCACCTGGTGCTCACCCAGCGACTTGCGGGGCCAGGGCCGCGCCAGCAGGTCCGCGTAGCGCGCCTGCTGCCAGCGTTTGATCTGGCCGGTAATCTCTGCTTCGTAGCGCTCGGGCGTCAGCTCGCGACCGGCGGCCAGCAGCGGCTCCAGCGCGGCCAGCGGCACCAGGAAGCTCAGCTGGCTGCCGGCGGTGGCCACGTTGACGCCGACCACCTCGCCAGCTTCGTTCAGCCCGGGCCCGCCGCTCATGCCGGGGTTCAACGAGCCGGAGAACAGGATCTGTGGATCGTAGCTGTGCTCGACCATGCCGTTGTTCGCACCGAAGACGAGCGTGATGCCGAAGTCGTGCGGATTCCCGAGCGCGTAGATCAGCTCGCCCTTGCGCTGGGTCGTTTGCGCCAGGGGGAAGAACGCGTCCGCCGGCTCAGGGTGACGCAGCACCGCCAGGTCGTTGATGACATCGAAATCGATCAGGGTCAGCGGCCCGCTGTTGCCCTGCTGGTCGAGGTATTCGAGCTGCCGGCTGTCCGGGGCGTTCACGTAGCTCGAGACGACATGGAAGTTGGTGACGATCAGGCCGTCCGCGCTCACCTGGAAGCCGCTGCCGATCGAGGACTTGCTGGACGCGCTGCTGGCGACATCGCGAATCTGGAAGATCTGCCCGTACTGGTCCGCGAACCGCTCCATACCGAGCTGGGCACTGGCGGCCAAGATCGGAAAAGAGCAGATCAGACTGAGCGCGCCGAGAGCGGCGCGGAACCAGCAGCGCACGGCGGTATCCAGCGATAAGGGAAGGGCCACAAGTATGAGGGCGCTACCTGTGAATCATCGGTGATTGGGCACCGGAGGACCGGTGCCTGGCG
>JBCDIK010000032.1:0-21946 GCA_038749065.1 Pseudomonadota bacterium
CCTCATTCGAAAGGCGAATCACCCCGTCGTTAGCCTCACCCTGAGTGGTGATGTTCCAGTCCATATAACCGGAGTCATCCATCATGATCAACACGTTTGGCGTGACGCCGTTGGCCTGCTCGAGGGGCGTTGTCGCCAGATCAAAGGTCACGGCCACTTCGCCCGGGGTCGGCGGCGTCGCCGGGGCCGGCGGTTCGCGCACGTCGATCCGCACCGTGTTCACGGCAGCGGCGGAGTCCACATCGTCCTGTACCAGGTAGGTGAACTCGGTAATGCCCTGATAGTCGATGGGCGGCGTGTAGCTGAAGGTTCCGTCGCTGGCAAAGCTGAAGGCACCGCCTGCATCCGGCGCACTGACGACCGTTGCCGTGATGGTGCCGCCGACGGTGTCGCCCGTGCTCGGGTCGAGCGTCGAGAACTCCAGATCATAGGTGTCACGGATCAGGCTCAGGTTGCTGTCGATCACGAGCGTATCGTTCGTGAACATGGTGAAGGTGCGGACCGCTGCGTTCGGCTCCGGCGGATCGTTCGCCTGCAGCACGGTCACCGTCACCGTTGCCTCCACGCTCACTTCTCCAGGATTGCTCTCGTCCGGCAGGCAGCAGTCCTGAATCTTGTAGGTAAAGGTATCGGTACCGACAAAGTTCGCTTCTGGCTCGTACTGGATCTGGTTGCCAACGATGGTAACCGTGCCGTCGGGCTGGTCGACCGTATCGCCATTGGTGTCCAGGTAGCGGAAGTTGCTCGGCGAGTCGCTGAACCCGCCGTTGCCAGCGCTGAAGATCGTGGCCGGGGCATCGGCCTCGAAGTCATTGGCCAGCACATCGATCAGGATCGCGCCGCTGTCCTCAACCATGGTGACGGCGTCGTCTTCCGGAATCGGGATGTCATTCACAAAGGCGACGGTCACCGTGAAGCTGTCGGAGACGGTCACATCGCCGTCGCTCGCCTCGATCACGACCGTGGCCGTGCCGTTGGTGTCGGGGGCGACCTCCAGGGTCAATTTGTCCCCGGAGATGCTCAGATCGCTGAACAGGCCCGGGTTGGTGTTGGAGGTGATGGTGAAGTTCAGCACATCACCATTGGTGAGAATGTCGACATCATCGAACACCTTCAACAGGTCGAAGGTTTGCGCCGGCGCATCTTCCGGCAGGGCGACGGTGCCAATGGGATTGATGACCGTCGGGGCATCGTTCACGGCGTTCACCACCAGCGCAAAGGAGTCCTGAGCGAAGGCCCCCGCGTTGTCGGTGGCGGTCACGACCACGTTGACCGCACCATTGGCATTCGCCGCCAGGGTGAAGTTCAGCGTGTTGCCAGTGACGGAGGTACCCGTAAACAGGCTGTCGCCGGAGGTGGCGAGCGTATAGGTCAGCGCATCACCGTTGGTCGCGATGTCCGCATCATCGAAGGCGCCGGCGACGCTGACATTGATGGTGCCGGCATCCTCGTTCACATCGACGTCCGCCAGGGGCGCAACCAGCACCGGCGTGTCGTTCACCTCCGTCACATTGACCGTGACCGTGGTGGAGACCGGAGCATTGACCCCGTCGTCTGCCTCGACCTCGAAGTTGACGGTGCCGTTGGCCTCAGGAATCAGATCAGCCGTCAGCGTCAGGCCACCGATGGTCTCGGTGCCGGAAACGGTCACCGCATCGCCGCCGATGGAGGCGATGCTCAGGGTGAGGGGGCTATCGACGTCGCTGAAAATGCCAGACAGGTCCACGGCGATAGCGCCATCTTCGGGTACGGAGACCGGAGCCGGGGCTGCGACTAGGGTTGGCGCATCATCGACCGGATCAACGCGCACGGTAAAGCTTGCGCCGAGGGTTTCCGTATCCGTGTTGCTCGCCGTGTCGGTGACGACGACAGAAAACTCGAGCGAGACGACCCCATTATCGTTGAGCGGAGGGGTCGCAGAAATACCGCTGAAATCCGTTCCGCTGATGAGCCATACCCCACCGCCCTGATCGGTTGCGCCGTTGATCGTAGCGCCGATTGGAACGTTGCGCAGGCGACCAACCAGCGTTTCAGACCCATCTGTATCAGCGACCACCGCGGAGAGACTAAGGGCAATAGTCGTGTCCTCATCACCGGCCACGTTGCTAACGCTGATGATCGGGGCGTCGGCGTCAGCCTCGATCTCGAGGTCAACAGTGGCCGTCTCACGGTCGGCGCAGTAGGGCGGTTGCAGACCCGGAGGCAGCAGGCAGAGCCCACCGACGGGCTGGATCGTGTAGGTGAACTGGTCCGGACCGGAGTAGTCGCCGTTCGGGTTGTAGGTAAAGTTGCCGCCCGCATCGAAGGACACCGTCCCCTGGCTCGGCTGGGTGAAGGACGCAAGGCCGAAGGCCCCGGGGTCCTGCGAATCGTTGCCGAAAACGTTACGCGTGAGCGGCGTGTCCTCCAGACCCACGAAGTCATCGTCTTCGGCCTCGAGATCAGCGAGCGCGAGCGCTGGGAATGCCAGCAACAGCCACAGGGTGCTGCGCAGGGTGAACGCGCGCTGGCGTCTGTGTGACCGTGCCGATGACAGCTGACCGGCGCTAACTACTGCATAGCCCATCAGTCTTCTCCTAGTCGATGATCCGGCCGAAGGTAGACTGCAGGGTCACAGTCGCCTGTGCCGTGCCGCCCACGCCGCGCGCGGTGATTCTGAAGATGTTGATCCGGTCGGCGATGCCGCCGGCATCGTCGTTGTTGGCGATCATGATGCTTTCGCTGCGCTGCACTTCTGCGGCGTCCTCGATGATGTAACGCGGCTGCGCAGCCACGCCGTCGACGACCGTGGGCGCCACGACGCTCTGAGCGCCCGTCCACAGGTTGGCCGTTTCCCAGCGCGGTGGGTCACCGAGATCGGCAATGTCCCACAGCCCGAGGGTGCCGGTGTCGTCGAAGTCGTCGAGATTGAGGAAGTTCTCAATCTGCGTCTCCGCATCGCGCAGCGCCGACTCCGCAGCCTGGAACGCCAGCAGCGTGTCGTAGTCGTTGCGCGCCATGCGCACTTCCAGGCTGGTGGTCTGCACGGCGGAGATACCGATGATCGTCAGCACCAGCAGCAGCACCAGAGAGATGAACAGCGCGACCCCCGCCTGCTGACGGGCACCGATACCTGTGCGATTCCTGCGATGAACGTTGAGCATCATGGCCTGCCTCCTACACGCCAGGCCGCGCGTTGCGCAGCAGAATGGTCTTGCTGAAGGTGCGCTCGAGCTGGGCGCCGTCGTCCGTGACCGCATCTACCGAGGTCACGTCCAGGGTCACCCGCAGGGCCACCACCTGGTCGACATCTGGCACCGCATCAAACTCCACATACTGGTTAGCGTTGGGCACGCCGTCGTTCAGGGTCGTGTCCACGCCGTAGAGCACCTGCATGTTGTCGATGCCGGCGATCAGCTCCTGCGGGGCGTCGGTGCCCGCCTTGCGCCACAGGGCGTTGGGCGTGTTGCCACGGTTGTCGACACCGGCACTGGGTGCGATGAAGAAGAACTCTGATTCCACCGCGGCCACCTGCGAGTCTTCCGCGTAGGGCCGGCCGATGATCGACAGGGTCCGCGCGACCGGGGTACCGGTCGGTCCGGGGACTTGCGCTGCGTTCTCGTACACACCAGCACCGCCTGCCGCCTGTGTCAGCGTCACCTGAGTGCCCGCGACGGCGGCATTGCTGACCCGGAACAGCGCGCCCTGCTCGCAGTCAGAGATGAGCACGATGTCGCCGGTCGCAAAGTCGGACACACCGCCGGGCGCTTCAACCACCGGGTTGCCGGTGGGCGCCGTTGGGACCGTGAGGCGGCGTACCGGCTGGCGCATGCTGCGCAGGACGAGCACATCGGTCTCATCCACGATGGTGGCGATATCGATGCCGTTGCCGTTCACGTACACATTGGCGCTGCCGCCGCCGGAGGTCCGCGGCAGGTTCGCGAGCGCCGGGCTCCAGCTGCCAGCGCCGTTGCCTTCGTGGCCGGAAACGGCCTGGCCCAGGTCAAACTCCGGCATGCTGTTCCAACCCGGCGCGTTCAGCGTGTTGACCAGATTGTCGAACTCCGGCGCGCAGCCGAAGAACCCGGCGGTGCGAGCGGCGCGGCTGATGAACTCGAAGGCGAAGCGCGCGTTCTCCTGGAGCCGGGCCTGCCCGTTGAGAATGCTGTAGGTTTGGCTGTTACCGACAAACAGATTCACAATGCCAGTGACGACCAACAGACCGAGGGCGAGGGCCAGGATCAGTTCGATCAGGGAGAACCCCCGACTGCGCTGGCTGCCGGGACCGCGCCGACCACGGCGTGAGGTCGCGCGTTGCGGCGTTCGGGTTGGCTGTGCTGGTCTGTTTTGCTGCGGCATGAGGGTCTGCGGCCCGGTTTTTTCCACCGCTCTACCCTAAGGGCATCGATCGCGCCTGGCAGGCTTTCCCCGACAGACGGTGTTAATTCGCAGACGGCGCGCAGGTGCGCCGGCGCCGCTCAGCTCTGGCTGTCGATCTCGACCTGCTGAGCGACGTTGTTGGGACCCGTCCACTGCACGATGATGGTGATCAGGCCAGCACCATCGATGGCGATACTGCCGTCCCCATCGGGCAGCCCGGGCTGATCCTCTTCGGAAGCAATGACCCCGTCGTCGCGAAAATCGACGCAGGTGTCGTCCTCATGCCAGTTGCCGAGCTGGCATTTCCAGACCGACTGGTCAAAGGCCACCATGTTGTTGGCGGTGCAGTTGTTGGTCACACAGTCCGCGCCCCCAGGCGGTGCATCGCCCAGGTCCACACCGGCATAGGGTGCGCCCAGGGGCGCACCGGTCGGGTTGGCGCGGATCCGGTCCATCATGTCGTAGGCGAGTTGCGTCGCTTCGGCCCGCAGCAGCGCGTCCCGGTTGTTCTGCAGGCTCACCATCTGCAGTCCGGTAATCCCCAGCACGCCAATGCCCATGACCAGCACGGCCACCAGCAGCTCGATCATGGAGAACCCCCGCGGCTTGCGGGGCAGGGTCGCTTTCAGGGGCAGGTGCGCAGGATTCATCCGGTGTCTCCTAGGGGTGACAGACGAGATCGGCAACGGAGGTGCGGCCAATGGCGCTGAGCGTGACCGTACGGCCCGGGTCCACATCCGTGTCCGTGGTGCAGATCGACAGGGGGCCGGCTGCGCCGGCGGTCATCAATCCACGGGAGTTGAAGCTGAACGCTACGGTGCCATCGAGGGTGCCGGTAGCGTCCATGGCGCCGGCGTCATAGCCGGCAAAGTTGCGCAGCAGGACGCCGTTGCAGTTGCCAGGCGTGCCCTGCACCACGCAGAACCCTTCGCCCCACTCGTTGGCGTTATCGGACGGATCCGCCGCCTGCACGGTCACGGTGCCGCCGAGGCGGGCGGCCTCACTGCGCGCGTAGTTCAGCGCCAGCACGAAGTTGTTCACCTGGGCGGTGAGCTGACGCTGCGCGGTAAATCCGTTGAAGGCCGGCAGCGCGAAGCCACGCAGGATCGCCGCGATTGCCAGGGTCACCAGCAGCTCGACGATCGTGAATCCGCGCGGTCGTCGCACGGCTCTATTCCTCCCAGCCTTCATCGCCCGCGCCAAGGCCGTCGTTCGCGCGATCCCAGCGCCGGTTGCCGGCCTCGTCGATGGTCATGATGCCGTCTTCTTCCATCACGCCGGGATTGTCCGGCGTCGCGGTGACGGTGAAGGTGCCCGCCGCTGCCGCGACGGTGAAGGTGTAGCGGTTCTGGGTCTGCGACCGGGCCTGATAAATGTCTGCAGCCAGCGGGCCGGCGTTGGCATCCCCAGCACCGTCAGCGTCCGTATCGGCGCTGTTCTCATAGCTGAAGTTCACGGCCGCGAAGCGCTCCATGGCCTGCGCAGCGCTGAGCAGATCCGACTGCGCCTCGGTCCGGTAGGTGCGCTCGGAGTAGGCGGTATACAGCGGCACGGCGACGGCGGCGACGATCGCAAGGATCGCGAGCGTGACCATCAGCTCAATAAGGGTGAAGCCCTGGGTTTTCATGCGCAGCATCCGCAAAATGACTCGGATACCTTAACGAGGGTCACGGCGAGCCCGTAGCCCGCGCCGCCGAGCGGGAGCGCTGGGGCGATGAACGGTCAATCGGCCCCGCTTCGCGCAACTTTATTGCGCTATGCGGCGGAGACCGGCGGTGGCTCGACCTTCAGGATCCGCACCATGAAGTCGATCGGCCGCCCAGCCAGCGGGTGGTTAAAGTCCACCGTGACGGTCTCGTCGGTCAGTTCCCGTACCAGCCCGGGCAGCTCCCCGTCCGGCGAAGCAAAGGACACGAGCAGCCCGGGCTCGAGATCCATCTGCGTAAAGTCCGCGCGCGGCAAGGTACGGACGTTGCCCGCCTGCGGCTCGCCAAAAGCGTCCTCCGCGGCGATGCGGAAAGTTTCCTCAGCGCCGACACGCAGCCCCAGCAGCGGCGCTTCAAATCCCGGCAGCAGGGAGCCGTCGCCGATGGCGAAGCTCGCCGGGCTCCCATCGTCCGTCCCGTCGATGCGCGCGTCAGCGCCCGCGGGCACATCGGCCAGCAGCAGCGTGAAGTGCAGAGTAACGAGGCTCCCGGGGCCGATGGCGCCGGTGCTTGAGATCAGATCAGCCATGGCTGCGTTCCGCGCGGTATTCCCCGATCATCTGTCCGATCCACAGCACGGCGCCGCAGAACAGCGCCGAGTCGGCCACATTAAACGCTGGGAAATACGCCGTGTCGTAGTGGAAAGCCAGGAAGTCCACCACGCAGCCGTTCAATGCCCGGTCAATGGCATTGCCGATCGCGCCACCGAGGATGAGCCCGTAGACCCAGCCCATAAGCCGCTCGCCCCGGGGCAGGCGCCGCAGCTCGTAGAGGATGAAGACGGTGAACGCCGCCGCCAGACCGATGAACAGCCAGCGCTGCCAGCCGCCGGCGCCCTGCAGGAAGGAGAACGCGGCACCGCTGTTGCACAGATGCACCCAGGAAAAGAACGGGGTGACCGGGACTTCTTCGGCAAAGGTCAGCTGCGCCACCACCAGCGCCTTGCTGAGCTGGTCCGCGGCGATGACCAGCGCTGCAAGCAGCAGCCAGGGCCAGGCGCGCATTAGCGACGAGCTCGGAACCGCAACCCCGCTCACGCGGTCACCGCCGGGAAGCCGGGTTCAAGTTCGCCATCGGCACAGAACGCCCGAGCCTGCGTCATATCCTTCTCGATCTGCGCCTGAAGGGCCGGCAGGCCATCAAAAGCGCGCTCATCACGCAGGTGCTTGCGAAAGGTCACCGACAGCAGCTGTCCGTACAGATCGCCGGCGTAATCGAACAGATGGACCTCCAGCAGCGGCTCTTTGCCTTCAACCGTTGGCCGCACGCCGATGTTCGCGATGCCCGGGTACTCCCGCGTATCACCGCGACGATAGACGGTCACCGCGTAGACACCTTCGAGTGCCGCGCGGTAACGCTGCAGGCGGATGTTCGCCGTCGGCACGCCGAGCTGCCGGCCGAGCTGACGCCCGTACACGACCTTGCCCATGATGAAATAGGGATGACCCAGCAGGCGGTGTGCGAGCTCAAAGTCGCCGTCCGCCAGCACCTCGCGGATGCGCGTGCTGCTCACCCGATCATGCTCGAAGGTCAGCGTGCCCATATGGCTGACGCCGAACCCATGTGCGTCACCGGCGGCTTTGAGCATGTCGTAGTTGCCTCGCGCGCCGGCACCAAAATGAAAGTCATCGCCCACCACCACATAGCGGGCGCCCAGACGATCACGCAGCACGTCGTCGATGACCGCTTCCGCGGGCAGCGCCGCGAGCTGCTCGTTAAAGGGCAGGCACAGCACACGATCCAGGGCGGTTCGCTGCAGCAGCACCATCTTTTCGCGAAAGCGGGTCAGGCGCGCGGGCACCGAAGCGCCCCGGAAGTACTCCCGGGGCTGGGGCTCGAAGGTCATGAGCAGGCTCGGCACCTTGAGCTCCGCGCTCTTTGCGGTCAGATGCGACAGCAGCATCTGGTGACCGTGGTGCACGCCATCGAAATTGCCGATGGTGAGCACGCAATCGCGATGATGCGCGCGCAGATTGTGCAGGCCCCGGATAATTTCCATCCGCCCAGTATACCGTTACAGCCGGTAGCGAAAGTCTGCTGGACGGGCGCCCAGCGCGAGCTGCAGAACCGCATAGGTCGCAGCGCCAGCCGCGATGAGTCCCGCGAGCGCTAGCGCCCGAGTGCCAGGCTCGGCGTCCAGCCAGAAGGCGTTGCCCGGGGCGAGCACCCATAGCAGCACCGCCATCGGCACGACCGCCAGCAGCGTGCGGAGCAGCGTCGCTCGCAGGGCGGGCGTGATCTGGTAGCGACCGCTCGCGAGCAGGCCGCGCAGCAGCAGCGCGGCATTGACGAGCCCGGAAGCGGAGGTCGCCAGCGCCAGGCCGACGTGCCCCATCCAGGAGAACAGCGCCAGGTTACCGAGGATGTTCACCGCGACCGCGATCGCGCCAAAACGAAAAGGGGTACGCGTGTCCTTGTGAGCGAAATAGCCGGGCGCCAGCACCTTCACCAGCACCCAGCCCACGAGGCCGGCGGCAAAGGCCTGCAGGGCGAAGCTCGCCATCAGAGCATCGGCCGGGGTCAGTGCCCCATGCATGAAGATCGTGGCGAAGATCGGCAGGGCCAGCAGATAGAGGGCGCAGGCGGCGGGCACGGCCAGGATGACCGCCATGCGGATCCCCCAGTCGAGGGTCGCGCTGAAGGCCGCCGCATCGCCTTTAGATGCCAGCGACGACAGATGCGGCAACAGCACCGTGCCAAGCGCGACGGCAACCAGCCCCACGGGGAGCTCCAGCAGCCGGTCGGCGTAGTACAGCCAGGAGATTGAGCCGGTGATCAGCGTCGAGGCGAGCATCGTGTCGATCAGCGTGTTGATCTGCGCCACGGAGGCCGCGAGCACCGCCGGAACGAGCAGCCGGCCGACCTCGCGCACGCCGTCGTCGGCCAGCTTCGGGCGCGGCGGCGCGAGCAGGCCCAGCCGTCCGAGCGACGGCAGCTGGAACAGCAGCTGCACGATCCCGGCGATGAGCACGCCCCAGCCGAGCATGATGACCGCGCCGTCGATCAGCGCGGGCGCCGCGGAGCCGGCCTGGCTCGCGACCCCGTAGAGCGCGGCGCCGATCAGGCAGAAGTTCAGAAGCACGGGTGTGAAAGCCGGGATGGCGAACCGGTTGTGCGCGTTGAGAACGGAGCTGGCCAGCGCCACCAGGGAAATGAAGAACAGATAGGGCAGCGTAATCCGCACCAGCTCGGTGGCCAGAGTGTAGCGCGCCGGTTCGTCGATGAAGCCCGGCGCGAACACCAGTACCAGTGCGTCAGCAAACAGCCACCCGAGGCATACCACCGCCAGCAGGGCCAGCCCCAGGTTCCCGAACATGTGGCTGATGAAGGCCCGCAGCACGGCCCTGGGCTCGCTCTTGTAGCGGGCGAGTACCGGCACGAACGCCTGGCTGAACGCTCCTTCCGCGAACAGCCTGCGGAAGAAGTTCGGGATCCTGAAGGCGACGAAGAAGGCGTCGGCGGCGTAGCTCGCACCGAAGAAATAGGACAGGACCACGTCGCGCAGGAAACCGGTGATCCGCGACAGCAGGGTCATGCCGGCCACCACGGACCCCTGGCGGGACAGGTTGGCGCCTGCGCGCTCGCCAGTGGACGGGTCTTCCGGGGCCGCGGTTGACACCTTAGGGGGTGCCCGGCATATTACGCCGCCTTAAATTTTCAGCGCTCAGGAGCCTACCTTGGCGAACAGTCCTCAAGCCCGCAAGCGTGCCCGCCAGGCGGTCAAAGCCCGCCAGCACAACGCCAGCCAGCGCTCCATGGTGCGCACCTACATCAAGAAAGTCCGCGCCGCCGTGGCTGAAGGCGATACTGAAGCTGCCCAGGCCGCGCTGAAAGCCGCCGGCCCGGTCATCGATCGCATGGCTGACAAGGGCATCCTGCACAAGAACGCCGCCGCCCGGCACAAGTCCCGGCTGAACCGGGCCGTCAAGGGGCTCTCTGCCTGAGCCCTGCCCCTTCGGGCAGCTAGGCCGCAAGGCCCTCACGCCGGGAGCAACGCCATGTTGTCCCGGTGCACCATCTCTTCCTCATTGGTGTAGCCCAGCACCGCCGCAATGTCTCCCGACGCGACGCCGACCAGGCGCGCCGCCTCTTCGCTCGCGTAATTGATCAGGCCCTGGGCCAGATCCCGGCCGTCCGCGGAGCGAATCCGAACCAGATCACCGCGCCGGAAGTTGCCGGCGACCGCGGTCACCCCCACCGGCAGCAGGCTGACGCCCTGCTCCGCCAGCGCGCGAGCCGCGCCGGCATCCACGGTCAGTGTGCCGTCAACGTGCTTCTGACTCAGCAGCCAGCCTTTGCGGGCCGCGAGCGCCGCCTTGTCGTCCGCCAGCCAGGTCCCCACGGGCGCGCCGGCGGCAACCTGCGCAATGACCGACGGTGCCCGGCCGTTGGCGATGACCGTGACCGCCCCGGAGCGTGCGGCGGCGCGCGCGGCGGTCACCTTCGTATGCATGCCGCCGCTGCCGAAGGCGCTGCGGCTCGGCCCGATGGCGGCGTCCAGGGCTGGATCATCCAGGCTCAGCGTGTCGAACACCGGCGCCTGCGGATCCTGCGCCGGATCGCGCTGATGAATCCCGTCCCGGTCCGTCAGGATCAGCAGGCGCTGCGCCTGAACCAGGTTCGCCACCATCGCCGCCAGGGTGTCGTTGTCCCCAAGGCGGATCTCCTGGGTGGCCACCGTGTCGTTCTCGTTGATGATCGGCACCACGCCCATCTGCAGCAGCGTGTTGAGCGTTGAACGGGCGTTGAGGTAGCGCTCGCGACTGGCGAGATCTTCATGGGTCAGCAGCACCATTGCCGTGCGCAGGCCCAGGGCACTAAAGCTGCGCTCATACGCTTCTGCAAGGCCCACCTGGCCGACGGCTGCGGCGGCCTGCAGACGGTGCAGGCGCCGCGGGCGCGCAGTAAGGCCAAGGCGGGCACAGCCCTCCGCAACCGCGCCGGAGGAGACCACGACCACCGGGACGCTCTGCTCCCGTAGTTGGGCAAGCTGTCCCGCCCAGTCAGCGAGCCGGTCGTGGGCGAGTCCCTCTGCGCCTTCGGTCAGCAGCGCACTACCGATCTTCACCACGAACGGCCCCGTGCCAGTCACCGGGTGGCGCACCAGCAGGCCGCTCATGTGGGCGTGGAGCTCTGGGAGCCATCAGGACGGACATAGACCACTTCGACGTCGTGGTCCTGGTCATCGTCATCCTCTTCAGCGCCGGGTTGCGGCTTGATGGGCCGCGCGGCAAGCGACTGGTCCCAGACCTCTGCGGTGATCCGGTCGTGCAGCGCCGCTTCCGCATCGGCCTGCTCGCTATCCTCCGCGAGCGCCGCTTTGAAAGCCGTGATCGCCGCGCCCAGGGCGTCGATCAGCGCGTCGACGCCGGTACCTGCGACCGAGGAGATTGCGTGGACCGGCGCGTCCGGCCAGCGCTCGGCAAAACGGGCACGCAGCGCCGCGAGCGTCGCCTCGTCCAGCGTGTCGATCTTGGTCAGCACGCGCCAGCGCGGCCGCTCGCACAGTGCCGGGCTGTAGCTCGCGAGCTCGTCCTCAAGCAGCATCGCGTTCTCGAGCGGGTCGCTGCCGTCAACGGGCAGCGCATCGATCAGGTGCAGCAGCACGCGGGTACGCGACAGATGGCGCAGGAACTGGATCCCGAGCCCAGCCCCTTCGGCCGCACCGCGAATCAGTCCGGGCACATCCGCCACCACAAAGCTGCTGTCGCTGCCCGCGCGGACAACTCCCAGATTCGGGATGAGCGTGGTGAACGGGTAGTCGGCCACCTTCGGCGTGGCTGCTGACACCGCGCGGATGAAGGTGGACTTGCCGGCGTTGGGCAGGCCGAGCAGGCCCACGTCGGCGAGCAGCCGCAGCTGCAGGCGCAGTCGCCGCTTTTCTCCGGGGCTGCCCGGGATGGTCTGGCGCGGCGCGCGATTGGTGCTGCTCTTGAAGTGGGCGTTGCCCAGCCCGCGCTCCCCACCTTGCGCCACCCGCAGCCGGTCACCGGCATTCGCAAGGTCACCCAGGGTCGTAAGGGTAGCCTCATCGAGCACCAGCGTGCCCACGGGCACCTGGACAATGAGGTCTTCCCCGGCAGCGCCGGTCTTGTTGCGGCCGCTGCCAGGCTGCCCGTTCTTCGCCCGGTAGAGCGGCTTGAAGCGGAAATCCACCAGGGTGTTGAGGGCGTCCTGGGCCTCGAAGATCACGTCGCCGCCGCGGCCGCCGTCACCGCCATCAGGCCCGCCCCGGGCGATGTACTTCTCGCGCCGGAAGCTCAGGCAGCCGTTGCCGCCGTTGCCGGCAGCCACGTCGATGGTGACTTCGTCGATAAATTTCATACACAAAAAACCCCGCACCGGGCGGGGTTTTCTCGGAAGCGCAGGGAGCGGCCCTAGGCTTCCGCGTTGGCTGGCTCCACGGACACGTACTGGCGCTGGGGCTTGCCCTTGAGCACAAAGTTCACGTGGCCATCGGCCGTTGCGAACAGCGTGTGGTCACGGCCCATGCCGACGTTCGGGCCGGCGTGGTAACGGGTGCCGCGCTGGCGCACGATGATGTTGCCGGCGCTGACGAGCTCGCCGCCGAACTTCTTGACGCCAAGGCGTTTACTTTCCGAATCGCGGCCGTTGCGAGTACTGCCGCCTGCTTTCTTATGTGCCATGGCGCGTTATCCCTTGATATCGGTGATGCGGACATCGGTGAACCACTGGCGGTGGCCCTGCCGACGCATGTAATTCTGACGACGCTTGAACTTGAGGATGTGCACCTTGCGCGCGCGATCCTGCTTGACCACTTCGCCGACGACGCTGCCGCCATCGACGTAGGGCTTGCCGACGGAGACCTTGTCGCCGTCGGCAATCATCATGACCTGGTCGAACACGACCTGGTCACCGGGCTCACCGTCGAGCTTCTCCAGTCGAACCACTTCGCCGGCCCGGACACGGTGCTGTTTTCCACCGCTGGCAATCACCGCAAACATCTGCGTTTCCTCAATCTCTCTATCAACAGGGTCGTCCGACCGCGCGACTGGCAGTCCTGACCCCGTGTCGAAGCTGTATTACAATGGTGGGCGTTGCGCGGAAAGGCGACCGCCCCGAAAAAGGCGCGCAATTTTACGGCCAGGCCGCGTGGATAGCAAATCCGGCTGCTCAAGCGGCGACAGCCCGGCCGGATGGGCGCAGTCTCGTAGATTTCACCCAAAAACAACAGGTTAGGGAAGACGATGCTTCCTGGACCGCGTCGCCGAGAATGACGCCCGGCCTGCGACAGTGGCGGGCCGCCTTAGGAGATCGGATGCCAGCCCAACCGGCCAGCAGCGTAGAAAACCCCAGTGAGGCGCTGGCCAACCCCGGCGCTGTGGCCGCAATCTACGGCGAGCTCCTGGCCGACGACCTGGCCGCTCTGAATCACCTGATCCCGCGGCAGCTGACGTCCGATGTGGCGCTCGTCGAGGAGATCGGCCGCTACATCGTCGATAGCGGCGGCAAGCGGCTGCGTCCGGTGCTGGTCATCCTGGCGGCGCGCGCGCTCGGCCACAGCGCCACCGCAGACATGACACTGCCCGGCCCCGAGCACATCCGCCTGGCCGCGGTCATTGAGTTCCTGCACACCGCTACTTTGTTGCATGACGACGTGGTGGACCGTTCCGGTCTGCGCCGTGGTCAGCGCACGGCGAACGCCGTCTGGGGCAATGCACCCAGCGTGCTGGTCGGTGACTTCCTGTACTCCCGGGCCTTCCAGCTGATGGTCGGGCTCGGCAGCATGAGCATCATGGGCATCCTGTCTAACGCGACCAACACCATCGCCGAGGGCGAGGTGCAGCAGCTGGCAAAGCTCGGCGATCTGGGCCTGAACGAAGATCAGTACATGGAGGTCATTCGCTGCAAGACCGCCTTGCTGTTCGAAGCCGCGACCCACACTGGTGCCGTATTGGCCGGTGGCAGCGCGGAGCAGATTGAGGCCATGCGCCGGTTCGGGCTGCACTTCGGTCTGGCTTACCAGCTTATGGACGACTACCTGGACTACGCCGGCAACTCGGCGCAGATGGGCAAGAATGCCGGTGATGATCTGGCCGAAGGCAAGGTGACCCTGCCCCTGATCTACGGTATTGCCCACGCCAGCAGCACTGACAGTGACCAGCTCCAGCAGGCCATTCGCGACAAGTCGACAGACGCGCTGCCGCAGGTGCTGGCCATCGTCCGCGAGTGCGGCGCGCTGGCCTACACCCAGGAACGTGCGCGCGCCGAGTGCCTCAGCGCGCTGGAGCAACTGACCGTCCTGCCCCACAGCCCTTACCGTCAGGCGCTGCAGGAGCTGTGTGACTATTCCCTGTCGCGTCTGGCCTGACGCTGACCTTGCAACCGATCCTTAAGCGCCCCGACCGGTACGGTCCGCCTGACCGCCGGCACCCGCGAACCCTCGCGATGCTGATCATCAGCCTGGCCGTGCTCCTGCACAGCGCGGTGGTCAGCGCAGCGTCGCAACCACTGCCCTTCGAAGACTGCGCCCTCACCGGCAACGGCGGCGCCACACGCGTGGCTGCCGAGTGTGCGACCCTCTCCGTGCCGCTGGATGTCAGCACGCCGGGCGCCGCAGAAATCAAGCTGCGAGTCGTTCGCATGCGATCCTTAGCACCAGAGCCGGCCGCCGATGCCTTCACGCTGGTCAACGGCGGCCCCGGAGGCTCTTCCATCAGCCTGTTCGCTGATCTGGCGCCGATGTTGACGCCGATCCTGCGTGAGCGGGACATCATCATCCTCGATCAGCGCGGCACCGGGGACTCGACCCCGTTGGCCTGTCCGGCTCTGGAAGAGGAAACGGTCACGGAATTCGATCCGGAAACTACCGCGCGCCTGGCCGCCGAGTGCGCGCGGGCCCTACCCGCTGACCCGCGGTACTTCACCACCAGCAGCGCGGTGCGCGATCTCGATCTTGTTCGGTCACTGCTCGGCTACGAGCAGCTCACGCTGTATGGCGTGAGCTACGGCACCCGAGTGGTCGCCCACTACGCACGCATCTATCCAGAGCAGACTCGCGGCCTGATCATCGACGGTGTGGTGCCGCTCGACATGGCGTTGGGACCCCAGATCTCCGAGAACGCGCAGCAGATTCTGGACAGCATCTTCGCCCGCTGCGCAGGCGCGCCGAGCTGCGAGGCTGCCTTTCCAGCGCTGCCTCAGACTTTTACCGCGCTAAGCGCCCAGCTCAAGGTCAAGCCGCCGACGCTGTCGCTGCCGCACCCCACCACTGGGGAGACCGCATCGCTGACGCTCAGCTATGCGCACCTGGCCGTGGCCATCCGCCTGATGACCTACGCACCGGAAACCGCCGCGCTCATTCCGCTGCTGATCAGCCAGGCCGCGCGGGAGAAAAACTACGTGCCGCTGGCCGCTCAGGCGCTGCGCATTACCGATCAGCTCACCGACGCGCTGAGCTACGGCATGCACAACGCCGTGGTCTGCACCGAAGACGTGCCTCACTATGACTTCGATCCGCAGGCGCGCGCGGACTCGCTCGCGAGCACCTTCTTAGGCGGCGAGCAGCTCGCTTCCCTGGTCGCCATCTGTGAGCAGTGGCCGCAGGGCTTCATCGATCCCGACTTCCACGCGCCCCTGCAAACAGATCTACCCACGCTCCTCCTCTCCGGAGAGTTCGATCCCATCACGCCCCCCGCCAACGCCGAGCAGGCGTTGGCGACCCTGAGCAACGCCCGGCACCTCATCGCGCCCGGTCAGGGACATGGCGTGATCGCCCGCGGCTGCGTGCCCAATCTGCTGTCGCAGTTCATTGAGGACCTGGACGTCGATGCGCTCGATGCGAGCTGCCTCGACCGCCTGGGACCGGAGCCCTTCTTCGTCGACCTGATGGGGCCGGCGCGGTGATCGAAGTCACCAGCCTGCGCAAGCACTTTGGTTCCGTGGAGGCGGTTCGTGATGTGTCCTTCAGTGCCCCGGACGGTGAGATCACCGCCCTGCTGGGCCCCAACGGCGCCGGCAAGTCGACCACCTTTCGGATGCTTTCCACCGTCATCGAAGCCGATGCCGGCCAGGCCCTGATCGACGGCGTGGATGTGGCCGCGGATCCCCTCGAGGTCCGCCGGCGGCTGGCAGTGTTGCCGCACGATGCAGGCATCTACGCGCGACTGACCGCCCGGGAAAACGTGCGCTACTTCGGCGAGCTGCATGGCCTTGACCGGGCGACCATTGATACGCGCCTGAGCGGCCTCATCGAGCGGCTGGACATGGGCGAGTTCTGCGATCGCCGCACGGCCGGGTTTTCCCAGGGCCAGCGCGTCAAGGTCGCCCTGGCGCGGGCGCTCATCCACGACCCGCGCAACATTATCCTTGACGAGCCGACCAACGGACTGGACGTGATGGCCACCCGTGGCCTGCGCGAGATCATCCGCGACCTCAAGGCTGAGGGCCGCTGTGTGCTGTTTTCCAGCCACATCATGCAGGAGGTGACGAACCTCTGTGACACGCTGGTGGTGATCGACGAAGGCATCGTGAAGTTTCGCGGCTCTCTGGACGCGTTTCGAACACAGACCGGCGAAGATGATCTCGAAGAAGCCTTTATCGCCCTGACGACCCTGGGGCAGTCATGAGAGAGCCTTCGTGAGCGGCGGCTGGCGCAAGGCGCTCATCGTGCTGCGCAAGGAGTGCATCGACAACCTGCGCGACCGGCGCACGATGATCTCGTCATTTTCCATTGCCGCGCTCGGGCCGCTGCTGTTCGTTGTGCTCATGGGCTTCGTGCTGAACAACGCCCTGGGCGAATCGGAGGAAGCGCTCGAACTCACCGTCACCGGCGGTGAGCACGCCCCGGCGCTGATCGATTTCCTGTCACGCAACCACACGGAGCTTGACCTGAAGGCCATCGACGATCCGGAGCAGGCGGTCCGCAACGGCGATGAGAGCCTGGTGCTGCGGATCCCCGACAACTACGCCGAGCGCTTCAGCGCCGGCCGCCCCATCGCCCTGGACCTGATCTACGACAGCTCGAACTTTGGCGCGTCCAACAGCACCTTCCGTCGCGCCCGTGGTCTGCTGAGCCAGTACGCCGGCACCCTGGGCAGCCTGCGCCTGGCCATGCGCGGCGTCGACCCGGCCGTTGTCCAGCCGCTCAGTGTGCAGCAGGTGGATGTCTCTTCCCCCGCCGAGCGTGCCCTAATGCTCATGTCCACCCTGCCCTATCTGCTGATCCTGGCGGTGTTCATGGGCGGCTTTTACCTGGCCATCGACACCACCGCCGGCGAGCGGGAGAACAAGTCGCTTGAGTCGCTGCTCATCCAGCCGGTCAGCCGCCGGGCGCTGGTGCTGGGCAAGATGGGCGCGACCGGGATCTTCGGCATGCTGGTCCTACTGCTGTTTCTGATCGTCTTTGCCTTTTCCGTTCCGTTCATCCCCTTCCACAAGGTCGGCATGCGCCTCGACTTCGGCGCGCTGGAGGGGCTCAAGGTGTTTGCGGTCTGCCTGCCGCTGATCGTGCTTGCGGCCGGGCTGCTGACCCTGGTGGCCAGCTACGCGAAGAGCTACAAGGAGGCCCAGACCTACCTGAGCCTGCTGATCCTGATCCCGACCATGCCGGTGATCGTGACCCAGTTTCTGGACCTGGAGCGCACCTGGTGGCTGATGATGATCCCAAGCCAGAGCCAGGCGACGCTGGTCACCCAGATCATCGCTCGGGAGCCCATTGAGCCTCTACATGTAGCGCTGTCGGCAACGGTCACGCTGCTGGTCGGGGCGCTGTTCGCCTGGCTGGCCATCCGCCTGTACAGCCGCGAACGGATCCTGGGCTAGGTCACATCTTGGGCCCTGCGGAGCCCTTGAGATCGACTGATCGGGTCTCTAGACTAGCGGCCCGCTCGGGGTTCCCGGCCCGGGTCGAGTCCAGCAGGCAGCCCCTGCTCGAGGGAAGATCGGAGTGTAGCTCAGCTTGGTAGAGCACTACGTTCGGGACGTAGGGGCCGGAGGTTCAAATCCTCTCACTCCGACCAACCTTTCTCCCCAACACTCATTTTTCTCGTAGAGCCGAACCTCCGGCCCCGGGCCTTCGCTGCAGCGCGACGCGTTCAAATCCTCTCACTCCGACCAACCTTTCCTCTTGTCACTGTGCAATCCCTTAAAAGTCGCCGTCTGCGACCTGAAAGCAAGGGATGCCCAAGCGGCGCCACATGTCGACCACGACCTGTCGATCGTCGAAGACGGCAATCGCACGCTGCGGCAGATCATAGTGAAGGGCCCATCCCTCTTTGAGGATATGGTCGGGACGACTGTCAGAAGCCGAACGCATCAGCAACTAATGGTAGGGGATCGCGTGCTTAGCCAACCAGCCACGAGTCTCAAGCTCGGCGACGTCGCTGCGCCCGCTCACGATCCAGATCTGATAGCCGTGATCGAAGAGCGATCGCAACACTGCCGCCACCGCGTCGTTCGGTGGGTCGAACAGGCTGGCTTTGTTAAAGCTGTGCCAGTCGGGGCGATCACCCGCTAGGAGCGCTCGGCGATGGTCGACGAGCGCCAGGGTCCCGTCCAGATCAAACAGATACAGGTTCCGTTCTTGCGCCATGGCCCCTGGTGCTTGCAGTCCCCGCAACCGCGGCTGGCGGCAAGCTCAGATCAGTCTTCGAATCCCAAAAAGCGGGCCGCCTCCTCCACGCTCTTGCGCTCAGAGACCACCGCATTCGCGGGAAAGGTTTCATCGGGCCAGCCCAGGGCGACCGCTTTCATGATCACCTGGTCTTCCGCGATCTGTGCATGCTCGCGCACCACCGGCGACTGCATGATGCCCTGGCTATTGATGACTGCACCGAGGCCCCGGGACCAGGCGGCATTGACCAGCGCCGTGGTCACAGCGCCACAGTCAAAGGCCGTGTCGTCACTGCCAGCGAGCACGCGATCGTAGGTGATGATGACGCACACCGGCGCGTCAAACTGCCGAAAGCCACGCAGGACCCAATCCTGCCGACCTTCCTTGTCTTCCCGGGCGATACCCATCGCCGCAAACAGCTGCTTGGCTACGCCCACCTGGCGATCCCGATGCGCCCCTGCAAAGGGCTCGCCAATGCGAAACTCCCGCGAGTGCGGCACGCCCGCCAGATTGCGCTCCGTGTTGCCCGCTCGAATCCGATCGAGCACCTCGCCAGACACCACCGTGAAGTTCCACGGCTGGGTGTTCATGGACGACGGTGAGCGCATGGCAATCGCCAGGATTTCCTTGATCAGTGCTTTCGGCACCGGGTCAGGTTTATAGCCGCGAATGCTCCGGCGCCCGAGCAGAACTTCATCAAATTGCACGATAGATCGGTCCCCTTCTTGATCGCGCTAGTATAGGCGACTCCAGTCACCGGAGCGCGCCATGAGCATCATCGACAGTTTTCGCCTCGACGGTCAGGTCGCTGTGGTCACCGGCGGGGGCCGCGGCATCGGCGAAGGCATCGCGCTGGGCCTTGCGGAAGCCGGCGCTGACGTTGTGGTGGCCGCCCGCCGCACCCACGAAATCGAAGCGGTCGCCGCAAAGATCCGCCAGCTGGGACGCCGAGCGCTGGCGGTGACTGCCGACATGACCCAAACCGCAGACATCGAGCGCCTGGCAGCCACCACCGTCGAAGAGATGGGGTCTCTGAACTGCTGGGTCAGCAACGCGGGCGGCGCCGACGAGCGCATCGCCCGAACGCTGGCCGACACGCCGGAGCATCAATGGGACTTTCAGCTCAGCTTGAATCTGAAAGCGGTGTGGCTCGGCGCGCAGGCCGCCGCCACGCGGATGAAGGATCAGGGGGGCGGCACCATCATCAACATCTCCTCGCTGGTCGCGACCCGTCCCGCGCCCACGCACGGGCCTTATGCAGCTGCCAAAGCGGGCGTGAACAACCTGACTCAGACCCTGGCCGTGGAACTCGCATCGCACGGGATTCGGGTGAACGCGGTCTCCCCCGGCGCCATACCCACAGAAGTGTTCCTTGAATACCAGGGTCTGAAAGAGAAGGACATCCCGGCCATGGGCAAGAAGCTGGGGATCCCCCTCGGCCGGCTGGGGACGCCGGAGGACATCGCACCCGCAGTGGTTTACCTGGCCTCGCCCGCATCGAGCTGGATGACCGGACAGGACATCGTGATCAGTGGGGGCATGTGAGGCATGGCTAAGTTCAGTCAACGACCTTCGGACCTGGACCCGCGCTTCAGTATTCGATCCGCCGTTCTGTGGATCTTTATCGCGATCGGATTCGCGATGTTCCCGAGTACACTCATGGCCAACTCGGTCGAAGTCATCAAACTCGAAGATCAGCCCTGGTACGAAGCCGAAGACAAAGCGATCGCGCGGGAAATCGTTAGCCCGAGAAACTCCTCGGCCAAATCCCTGAGCATCGCAGAGATCAAGATCCCGGTGGGGATCGAGGTGGTGCCCCACCACCACAAGATGGAAGAGATTTACCACGTAGTCTCAGGCTCCGGACTGATGATGGTCGAAGACCGCTATCAACAGATCGAGGCCGGCGATACGGTGGTGATTGCGCCCCACCAATGGCACAACATCAAGAACAACGGCGATGAGGAACTGAGGCTCGTGGTGACCTGTGTGCCAGCCTGGGCGCCAGAGCACCTGAAGTTTGAGCGCACGGGAGCGTCGCGCTGACTCAGCAGCGACCAAGCTGCCGTTACCTCTCGAAGCAGATCAACCTTCCGAACAACACCCAAACTAAGGAAACCTCTCAGATGACCGCAACGTTGACACACACTGGCGACATCGCCGTGATCACTATGGATGATGGCAAGGCCAATGCTGTTTCCTACGCCATGATCGATTCGCTCAATAGTGCCCTGGACGAGAGCGAAGCTGCCCGCGCGGTCGTCCTCGCCGGTCGACCGGGCGTGTTTTCCGGCGGCTTTGACCTGTCGGTGATGAAAGCAGGCGATATGGCCGCTGTCACCGAGTTGGTCAAGCGCGGTGGGATCCTGGCGCACCGCCTCTATGGCCTCAAAAAACCCCTGATTGCCGCCGCCACCGGCCACGGTATTGCCATGGGCGCCTTCATGCTGATGGCCAGTGACACCCGGATCGGCCCTGAAGCATCGGCAAAGTACGGCATGAACGAAACGGCCATCGGCATGGTGATCCCGATGTTCGCCCAGGTGCTGGCCGAGGAACGATTGTCCTTAAGGCACCGCACCGGCGCGTTCATTCAGGCGACCATCTACGATAGCCAGGGTGCTGTGGACGCGGGGTACCTGGATCGCCTGGTCGCCCAGGATGCGGTGGTGGCGAAGGCAGTCGAGGAGGCCGAACAGCTCGCCCAATATCCAACGGATGCATACGCGGGGAACAAGCTGACGATCCGGGCAAACGCATTGGCGCGCATGGCGCAAGCACTGGGATTAAGTGACGGGGCTTAAGCCTCGCGGTGAGCGCTTGCCCGATCGCCGCTAGGGGCAGGCTCTTTCCAGAACGGCACCATCGCGCTCCAGATCCCGTCGCCGGCACGGCGATGCATAATCGCTGCGCCAATGTGCAGCAGGATCAAGAAAATGCTGGCCCCGATCGACACTTCGTGAAGGCTGATCACAATCTCCATCGCGATACCATCCTTGGTGCCGGACCCGTACAGAGCGCCGATTGCGATCCCGGATAGCGCCGTCAATGAGAGACCGGCGTACATCCCCAAATGGCAGGCGCGGGCCAGCAGCTTGACCAGATCTGGCGTCTGCTCGGGCAATGCTGTCGCGCCAGCCTTTCGCATGTAAACAAACCGGGCGAACAGCACGACCAGGAAAACGCAGGCAAACGCCACTTCAAAACGGAGCAATGCCCGATCTTCCAGCTGCTCCACAAAGTCCAGCTGCTTCGTTAACGCATACACAAACAGCACAGCAAAACTCCAATGAACGACTCTCGCGGC
>JBCDIK010000033.1:0-21615 GCA_038749065.1 Pseudomonadota bacterium
CGCTCTCTGGGGCTCACGACGCTGCCCATCGACGGGCAGGACTACGAGTTTCTGGCGCTCGAGTATGCCGACGAAGCCAAGCTCTATGTGCCCGTCACCGCTTTGCACCTGATCGGCCGCTACAGCGGCAGCGAAGGCGCGCTGGCGCCGCTGCACCGGCTCGGCACGGATAGCTGGGACAAGGCCAAGCGCAAGGCCGCGCAGCGGGCCTACGATGCCGCAGCAGAGCTGCTCAATATCTATGCGCGGCGGGCCGCCAAGGAATCGCGACGCTTCCCGGCACCAGGCGCGGACTATGACCGCTTTGCCGCGCAGTTCGCCTTTGAGGCAACACCGGATCAGGCGCGCGCCATCGACGAGGTGATCGCCGATCTGTGCGCCGACAAGACCACCGACCGCCTGATCTGTGGCGATGTCGGCTTCGGCAAAACAGAAGTGGCGATGCGCGCCGCTTTCGTAGCCGTCGCCGCCGGGCATCAGGTCGCCGTGCTGGTGCCGACCACCCTGCTCGCGCAACAGCACTACGAGTCCTTCAAGGACCGCTTCGCCGACTGGCCGGTGAACATCGACCTGGTCAGCCGGCTGCGCAGTGATGCAGAGCTGAAGGAAACCGCGAAGAAACTCGAAAACAAATCCGTGGACATCCTGATCGGCACCCACCGGCTCCTCAACCCGGCCATTCGCTTCGCGGATCTGGGGCTGGTTGTGATCGACGAAGAACATCGTTTCGGCGTACGGCAGAAAGAGCGCCTGAAGGCCCTGCGCGCCGAGGTGGACGTCATCACGCTGACCGCAACCCCCATTCCCCGAACGCTGAACCTCGCCATGAGCGGGCTGCGCGACCTGTCCGTGATCGCCACCCCGCCCGCCAAGCGACTGTCGATCAAGACGTTCATCCAGCAATCCCGCAAGCACGTCATCCGCGAGGCGATTCATCGGGAGCTGCAACGCGGTGGCCAGGTGTTCTACGTGCACAACGAGGTCAAGAGCATTGAGCGCGTTGCCGCCGAGCTCGCAGAGGCGCTGCCGGAAGCACGCGTCGCGGTGGGCCACGGGCAGATGCCCAAGCGTGAGCTGGAAGCGGTGATGAACGATTTCTATCACCGCCAGGTCAATGTGCTCGTGTGCACCACGATTGTGGAGAACGGGATCGACGTGCCCAATGCCAACACGATCATCATCGATCGAGCCGACCGGTTCGGGCTGGCCCAGCTGCACCAGCTTCGCGGCCGCGTCGGTCGCTCCAGCCGTCAGGCCTACGCCTATCTGTTAACCCCGGAGCCGCGAGCGATGACTGCAGACGCCCGCAAGCGGCTGGAGGCCCTCGAGGCATCCGGAGAGCTCGGGATCGGCTTTACCCTCGCCACCCACGATCTGGAAATCCGCGGGGCCGGCGAGCTCCTGGGCGATGAGCAGTCCGGGCAGATCGAGGCTGTGGGCTACAGTCTGTACATGGACCTGCTGGATCGCGCGGTACACGCGATCCGCAGCGGCAAGACCCCGGACCTCGATCGCCCGCTGGAACCGACCCACCACGAGGTCAACCTGCACGAGCCGGCGCTGATCCCCGACGACTACCTGCCGGACGTCCACAGCCGGCTCATCCTCTACAAGCGCATCGCCAATACCGGTGAGCGCGCCGAGCTCGACGAGCTCAAGGTGGAGATCATCGATCGCTTCGGCGCCCCGCCCGAGCCGCTGCGCCGCCTCTTCGCGGTCACCGAGCTGCGGCACCGCACCAGCGCAATCGGCATCGACCGCATTGATCTGGGGGACCAGGGCGGACGCTTCGAGTTCCGCAGCGACACGCCCGTTGACCCCATGACCATCATTACGCTCATGCAGCGCGAATCGCAGACGTACCGCATGGATGGCGCCAGCATCCTGCGCATTCGCAGCAGCCTGCCAACGTTCGATGCGCGGTATGATTTCGCTCTGGCCCTGATGGAACGCATCGCGCCGCAAACCACCGATGAGGCGCACTGACAGCATGACGAACGGAAGTCCCGCAGACCTGTTCACAGCCGGTACCCGTCGCCGGCTGACGGCGGCTGCGGCCCTGCTCGGTGCGCTCAGCGTCGGCACCACGGTGCAGGCGGCGCAAGACGCGACCAGTCCTGAGGAGCTGCGCGACGGCCGCTACTTCAAGGCGGAGCTGATCGTCTTCGCACGGGGCAACATTTCCGAGGAGCAGACTCGGGAGACGCTGACGCGCCCGATGGTCACACCGCTCCCAGCGCGCACAGCGGCGTTTCTGACCGATGCCGTGCAGCATCCCTACGCGCTCACCCCGCAAACGCAAAGCATGCTCGATCGCACCGCAAGCCGCCTACCCGTCACCTGGCCGCTGCCACCGCTCGATCAAGCCCCCCCGGTGAGCGCGATCCCCATGGCGACTGAGCCATCCGGCGAATCGGCCGCCGGGCCGGCCGACGTGCTCGCACCCGATACTCAGAACGCGCTCACCGAGCAGACGCTTGCGACGCTGGAACAGGACCTGGTCCTGGCCCTGGAGGATGAAGCGCAGGTGCTGCGAGAGGCCAGCTACCGGTTCGCGACCGGCGATCTGAAGCGCTTGAACGCTGTTCGGGCACGGCTCGAACGGCGCTACGACATTCTGCTGGCCGGAAGCTGGCTGCAACCGGTGCCGCCGCGTGATGCACCGCAGCCGCTCCTGCTGCAGGCCGGCAATCGCTACGGTGACGACTTTCAGCTCCAGGGCATCGTGGAGCTCACCGTCAGTCGCTACCTCCACTTCCGCACGCAGCTCGCGTACTACGAACCGGAGCTGGGCAGCTACCTGGTGCCGATCGAGGACGCTTCACAACCCGCGGTCACCAGCGCCGAGCCGGTTACACCTGAGACCGCGACGCCGACGCTGGATTCGGCATCTGCGACCGGTGCGCAGGCACCGGCGCCACTGTTCGAGCGCCGGGTCCCACAGGGGCACTACTTCATGGAGCTCGCGCAGCAGCGACGAATGCGCAGTGCCGAGTTGCACTACCTCGATCATCCGAAGTTCGGCGTACTCATTCGCGTTGATCCGGTCCCCGCGAGCGATGCGGTGACCGCCGCCTGGTCAGCCCTGAAAGCGCTCGACCGCCCGCAGTAAGACCGCCTGGGCCCGTCGGCTGCCGCGCTCGGCAACGCGATACAGCTCTTCCATATCCACCGCTCCGGGCACAACGCCGGCGGCCGGATTGATGACGAGACACAAGGCTGCCGCAGTGATGCCCCGCTCCTTCAGGAGCGCCACCTCTGGCATGGCGGTCATGCCGACCAGCGTGCCGCCATCCGCCGCGAGCCGGCGGACCTCAGCAGCCGTCTCCAGCCGCGGGCCCTGGGTACAGGCATAGCAGCCCTCCGCAACCACCGACTCCCCAAGGTCTTTGGCCGCCACCGCCAACGCCACGCGCAGGCCGGCATCAAAGGGCTCGGCGAACTCCAGGTGCTCGACGGCATCGCCGTCGTGGAAAGTGTGCTCCCGCCCGTAGCTGTAGTCGATGATCTGATCGGGCAGCACGAGGGCTTCCGGCGGCAGCGAGGCCACGAGTGCTCCGACAGCGTAGCTGAGCAGCACATGGGTCACCCCGAGCTGGCTCAGGACATCGACGTTGGCGCGATAGTTCACACGATGCGGTGCAATGTGCCGCGACTCATCATGCCGGGGCAGGTAGTAGGCGGACGCGTTGGCTGTGAGCTCGATGCGGCGGATCGGCCCGGAATGCACGCCATAGCGGGACTCGGGAACCTCAATCGCCGGCCAGTCACCAGCGCCCGGAGGGGGCGCACTGCCGCCGATGATCGCGAGCACCGCACTCATCAGAGAATGCCGGTGAGATCTTCGGGGAGCGCGTAGATCCCGTCCAGATTGCGCAAGTATCCCTCGATGTCCATGCCCCAGCCGAGCAGGAAGCGATCTGGGCAATCGAGCCCGACGTAGTCGGCCGCAACGGTCACGCCGGGCACAGCCTTGCGGGCCAGCACGGCACTGGAGACCGCGCTCGCGCCCGCATCGTGACAGAAGGACAGCAGCGCCGTGAGGGTCTTGCCTTCATCGAGCACATCGTCGAGCAGCAGCACGTGCCGGCCCGCGAGTTCGACTTCCGGCTGATGCATCCAGCGCAGCGCCTGGCCGCTGGTGCTCCCGCGGTAGCGGGAGACCTGCAGGTAATCGAGCGTCAGGGGGAAGTGGAGCCGCGGCAACAGCGCCCCGGCAAAGGGCAGCGCGCCGTTCATGACGCACAGGACCAGCGGGTTGCGGTCGGCGAGGTCCGCAGAGATACGGACCGCCATCTGATCGATGGCGCGGGTGACCGCTGCGCGATCGAAGAGGCATTCAGCCGCCGCCTGCGCGCGGGTCACGCTCGCGGGGGGCTCGGTAGTCGGTGCAGTCAATTGAGTCAGCCTGTTACGAATAGTCTCTGCCCTGGCGGGGCGCCCAGGGACCTAGAAGAAGCGCGTCAGCTCGAGCTGCAGCAGCGAGTCGCGTTGCAGAAACGCGGTTTTCGCACTGCCGTCCTCAAAGGCACGCAGCTCGGCCAGTGGCGCGCGCTCCCGGGCACCGCCAAAGGCACGTCCCTCCAGTCCCAGGCGCCAATCCTGACCGATCTCGCGGCTGGCCTCCAGAGACAGGAGGTATTCATCCGTCTGTGTATCCCAGATCACCCCGAACAGAGCCTCGGTGCCGCCTGCATCGTTGAGCGCAAACCGTGCACCGAGCGCGAGGTCCCGTTCGTATACCGTGTTCAACGCCTGATCGCCGCGTTCGTCCCAGAGGTACTCGACCACCAGACCGAGGTCGGTGCGCGAGCCCAGCACGCCGACGAGCGTGCGCTCGAAACCGAGATTGGCGGCCGCGAAGCGCTCGCCATCGCCGCTGCGGGATATGGCTTCCAGCTTGAAGGTCCAGTCGCCGCGGATGAGCTGCGCATCGAGACCCGTCTGGTCGATGACCCGGTAGCGGGGTACCAGGCGCAGCTCGCCGTCGTCTTCTGAGGCCACCTCGAGGAGCGGGTCCCGATTGGTGCCGGAAAAGTGATACAGCCCCCAGCTCAAGGGCCCGGCGTAATGACTCCAGCGCACGGCGCCATCGACGCGCCCACGTCCTGCGCCGGAGTCGAAGCGGGCGTCATCGCTGATGCGCAAGCCGAAGCGCAAACGCCCATCGGCACCGGGGAAAGTCCGCTCACGAGCGCCCGGCAGCAAGTACAGGTTGAGGTTGCCGAAGGCGCGGGACAGCACCAGCTCCACCATCGGCTGGCCCAGTTTGTCTTCCCCATCGATGTTCTCGACCAGATCGGTCTGGTTGATCACATCCACCAGATGCTTGAACTCCGTCACCCCCCAGAAAATCTGCCGGAAGCCCACATGCAGTTCGGTGCGCTCACCGACCACGCTGACGAACGCCTCGCGCAGATCGCCGTGGGTACGGTCGGCATCGCGCTGATCCAGCCGCAGGAAGGGGCTTGCGGTCACGCTGACCCGACCATCGTCGGTCTCAGCGTGCCACCGGGGCTGCAAGGCCAGGGCCGGATGCCAGCGCGTCTGGCGAGCGGTGCCGGTCTCGAAGAAGTAGCGGCTCTGTAGCGCCAGGTCGAGCTCGGCTTCCACGGGCGGCGCCCGACGAGCGCCCGTATCCGCGACGGGCGCTGCCGCCGCCGTTGCGACCGGCGGCCATAAGAGCAGGAGCACCAGGGCCAGCTGCGACCATCGGCGCTGGCACCGACAACGGTGGCAGGCGCTGGCCGGCTCAGCGCACACGCTGCAGGGCGTTGACAGAAAAATCCCGGCTCGCACTCAGCCCGGTGCTGTAACGGAAATACTGCCAGTACAGAAGGGTGCTTTTGCCCGTGCGCGCGTTGGTCATCTCCATACGCCGGGGCCGCCAGAATCGATCCTGGTGCTGTTCGAAGTCGTCGGCGACCAGGGTTTTCTTCAGCCGTTCCTGCCGGTCGAAGTACTCGATACGCAGCACTCGCAGGCCCTGCGTGTCGACCCACAGGGTCTGCCGCTGATAGCCGGAAAACGCATCCAGGGGCCGTCGGTTGATCACGTAGCACTCATCCTTGGCGCAGGCTTCCCGGCGCAGGTAGCGATCCTCGAATTTCTCTACCGGTGTGCTGGTGAGATCCTCGAAGGCGAACTCGCTGCCGAGGAACGGGCCAGAGCGATTGCGCGCGCCGATCTTCTTCACCCGGCGCAGTGCCGGCAGGTACAGCCACTGATCGTCATCGCGGCTGGGGTGAGCATGGCTGAGGAGGCCGGTACCGCGGATCGCCTTCGGGCGCTCGAAGGTAACGAGGGTCAGATCGCCGTCGCCCTCGACTTCGAGCTGAGCGATGGTCAGGGCTCGCTCCGTCTCACGGCCGCTGCGCGAGCGAAGCACCATGGTGAGATCGACGGTGAGATCGCCGAAGCCATCCTGCGCCTGCTCCACCGCGCGCATGATGCGCGTGCCTGCCTCGCTCGGGTCCAGGCTCGCGAGCCGCTCATCGGCCGGTAGCAGCGCCAGCACGGCTTCCGGCAGGATCCCCGCCGCACTGCCGGGGGCAGCGGCAGCACTTACCACCGCCGGCGCTGCCGCCGCGAGCAACGATGGCGCAACCAGCAGACTCATCGCCAGCAGCGGCGTCGCGAACGCGCTTGTGAATGCGCGGCTTGCCTGCGTATACTCTAATACTGTACATCCAAACAGTCTGAACATTTGTCCAGTAACCTCCCCTGCCGCTGATTCAGCGGACCAACAGTCATCCGACCGGGCGGCCCCGTTTCCGCCCCGTCACAGCTCCGGCACCGGCGTTCACCATCCCAACCGATGGGCGCCTGAGCGAGCGAGGCGGATGGTCTCACTGCAGGAAGGTTTCTGGCAATAAATCAAGACGATACATCGTTCATCGGAACAGGAACGCAGTTATGGGATTGGAGCAGACCGCCGCAGAGGCCCTGAAGCTCACCGCGCGCCAGGCGCAGGTGCTGGAGCTGATCCGCAGCCACATCGCCGACACCGGGTACCCGCCCACGCGGGCTAACATCGCTCAGCAGCTCGGCTTCAAGTCTCCGAACGCCGCCGAGGAACACCTGAAGGCGTTGGCGCGCAAGGGCGCGATCGAGATCATCCCGGGAACCTCTCGCGGCATCCGCCTACCGGAGGACGGCGGCCTCCCGATCGTCGGTCGCGTCGCCGCCGGCGCGCCAATCCTGGCGACGGAACACATCGAGGACCGGGTGGATCTGCCGGCCTCGTTCTTCCGGCCCCACGCCGACTACCTCCTGCGGGTCAACGGCGACAGCATGATCGAGGTCGGCATCCTCGACGGTGATCTGCTCGCCGTGCATAAAACGCCGGAGGCGGCCAACGGCCAGATCATCGTTGCCAGGGTCGATGATGAGGTGACCGTGAAGCGGCTGCAGCGCGGCCGTGCCAAGCACGCGCTCACGCTGCTGCCGGAAAACCCCGACTACGCACCTATCGAGGTGGACCTGCGCGAGCAATCCTTCGCGATCGAGGGACTGAGCGTCGGCGTCATCCGCCAGTCGGTGTAGACACCGCTGGCGTGCGCGGCGTCGGCTCTAGTCCGACGCCTTGCCCGCGGCGCTGCGCTTTTTCGCCCCTGCCCCGTTGCCCTTGGCCGTCGCTTTCTTGCTGACGGCCTTTTTTTTGGCTGCCTTCTTTCGGGCGACCTTTTTCTTGGCTCCAGGCTTCTTGACCTCGCCCTGCTCCACCCAACGCTTGCCGTCGTAGAACGCCTTCCAGCCAGAGGCCTTGCCATCGATCTCTGACTGGACGTACTGCTCCTTGGTCTTGCGGCTGTAGCGGATCAACGCCGGATTGCCTTCCGGATCCTGATCAGGCGCTGTCAGCAGGTAGGCAAACTTCGGATCCAGCTCGTTTGCGTGCGGCTTGAGCTCCTTCACGAGCGGCGCCCGGGTCTCGCGGTGCTTCGGAAACTGGCTGGCAGCGAGGAAGATGCCGGAGGCACCGTCCCGCAGCAAATAGTGATCGTCCACCTTCTCGCAGCGCAGCTCGGGCATGGGAATCGGATCCGCCTTGGGCGGCGCAGGCTCGCCGTTACGTAGCAGCTTGCGGGTGTTCTTGCATTCCTCGTTGGTGCAGCCGAAGTACTTGCCGAAGCGCCCGGATTTGAGCTGCATGTCCGAGCCGCACTTGTCGCACTCGATCACCGGGCCGTCGTAGCCCTTGATCCGGAAGGTTCCTTCCTCGACCCGGAAGCCGGCACAGTCCGGATTGTTGCCGCAGATGTGCAGCTTGCGCTCTTCATCGACCAGGTAGCTGGTCATGGCCGTGCCGCACAGCGGGCACTTCTCGAGCTTGCGCAGCAGCTTGGACTCCGCCTCTTCATCGGCGTCGACATCGACCGCTTCTTCCCCGGGGATCAGGTTCAGGGTCTGCGTGCAGCGCTCCTTGGGCGGCAGCGTGTAGCCGGAGCAGCCCAAGAAGACGCCGGTGCTGGCAGTGCGCACCTGCATGTGCCGGCCACAGCTCGGGCAGATGACGTCCGTGTCCGTGGGCTCGTTCGGCCGCATGCCGCCGTCCGCCTGCCGGGCGTCGACCAGCTTGTCACTGAAGTCGCCGTAAAACTCGTCCAGGACCGACCGCCACTTCGCGTCGCCCTCGGCGATCTTGTCCAGCTCCTCCTCCATCTGGGCGGTGAAGCCATAGTCCATCAGGTTCTCGAACTTCTCCACCAGCCGGTCGGTGACCAGCTCGCCGACTTTCTCGGCGTAGAACCTGCGGTTCTGCAGCGTGACGTAGCCACGATCCTGGATCGTCGAGATGATGGCTGCGTAGGTCGATGGGCGCCCAATGCCGCGCTTCTCCAGCTCACGAACCAGGCTCGCCTCCCCGTAGCGCGCGGGCGGCTTGGTGAAGTGCTGGATCCCTTCGACATCCTTGAGCTCGAGCTTGTCGCCGACCGCGAAGTCCGGCAGCACCTTGTCTTCATCCTTGCGCGCATTGACCGGCAAGGCTCGCGTATACCCGTCAAACTTCAGAATCCGGCCGCGGATACGCAGCTCAAACTCGCTGTCAGAACCGCTCGCGGTGACCGTCACCGTCGTGCTCAGGTACTCCGCCGGCGGCATCTGGCAGGCCTGGAACTGGCGCCAGATCAGGTCGTAGAGCCGCACCGCGTCGTCGTCGACACCGCTTAAGTGCTCGGGTCGCGTACCGACATTCGAAGGGCGGATCGCTTCGTGCGCTTCCTGCGCATCGTCCTTGCTCGCGTAGACCTTGGGCGCATCCGGCAGGTACTCGGGCCCGTACTCTTTCTCGATAAAGGCGCGGCAGTCCGCCACCGCATCGGTACTGAGATTGGTGGAGTCCGTGCGCATGTAGGTGATGTAGCCGGCCTCGTACAGGCGCTGGGCCATGGTCATGGTCTTCTTGACGCTGAACCCAAGCCGCGTCGATGCGCCCTGCTGCAGCGTCGACGTGATGAATGGGGCGCTCGGCTTGCTGCGGGTCGGGCGATCTTCGCGATTGGTGACCTCGAAGGCGCTCGCGCGCAGCTGACCCAGCGCGGCCTCGGTGACGTCCTCGCTGTTCGGACGGAAATTCTCGCCGTTCTCCCGGGCGACCTGGAATCGGGTGCTGTCACCGCCCGCGGGGGCCAGGTCGGCAAAGGCCTCCCAGTACTCCTCCGGTATAAAGGCACGGATCTCGCGCTCTCGCTCCACGAGCAACCGCACGGCCACGGATTGCACACGGCCTGCGGACAGACCGCGGGCGACCTTCGCCCACAGCAGGGGCGACAGCTCGAAGCCCACCACGCGGTCGAGGAAACGTCGCGCCTGTTGCGCGTTGACCCGGTTGATGTCGAGCTGGCCCGGATCCTCGAAGGCAGCCTGGATAGCCTTGCGGGTGATCTCATTGAACACGACGCGCCGGAAGCGCTCAGGATCGCCGCCAATGGTCTCCTGCAGGTGCCAGGCGATGGCCTCGCCCTCGCGATCGAGGTCCGTGGCCAGATACACCATGGGCGCTTTCTCGGCGAGTTTGACGAGCTCGTCGACCACCTTCTCTTTGCCCGGTAGGACTTCGTAGTCCGCGGCCCAGTCGTTGTCAGGATCAACGCCCATGCGCTTAACGAGCTGCAGGCGGGCGCGCTTTGCCTTGTAGGCCTCCCGCTCCTCCGGGGGCAGCGCCCGAGTCTTGGCCGCTTCGGCAGCGCGCGCCTTGGGGTCACTGCCACGTCCGCCGGTTGGCAGATCGCGGATGTGGCCGACGGAGGACTTCACGATGTAGTCCTTGCCGAGATACTTGTTGATCGTGCGCGCCTTGGCGGGCGATTCCACGATGACCAGTGAGCGGGCCATAGTCTTCCTAAACAGCGGCCCCGGGTCCCGGGGCCAGGTTTCAAGGGCTTCCTGCAGATCCCGGGAGCGCCTGCCCCCGATATGGGGGTGACGCCGAAAAACCCATCCATTGGGATCAGTGTCGGTAACCCACGGCCGATCGGGGCTGTTCAGACAAATAAGCTGACGTAAACCCGGCTCTGCCGCGAACGGCGAGGTTTATACGGGCTACGAAAAAGCACTGTCAAGGAACGTCGTCACCGCTTGCCGGCGCAAAGGTCGTGTCCAGCTGGCCGATTGCGGCCCCGATTCGGCCCAGCAGACGGGCCAGATCGTCGACGGTCTCAACGCTGCTTCCGGCGGTTTCGCGCCAGTAGACGGCCAGGCTGCGCGGGCCCAGGGCGAGCGCCGCGACATCGCCTGGTAGCTCCTCAAGCGCCGGTGCCAGCACCGCAAGCGTCGCGAGCCAGTGCTGGGAGGCGGGATAGGCCGCATCGGGATCAAACACCCAGCCCGGCGCCACCTCGACCGCCGCGCGGGTCATCGGCGCTTCGTTCCCAGCGGGTGCGCGGAAGATCCGGAACGGCTCAATGTGCCGCAGGCGGCGCTCCAGGAAGGATTCATAGACCGCCAGCAGAACCGTGGTATCGCGCTTCGCCCCGCCCGCTGAGACCCGTT
The DNA here is from genome assembly GCA_038749065.1 of Pseudomonadota bacterium. Lineage (GTDB taxonomy): Bacteria > Pseudomonadota > Gammaproteobacteria > Pseudomonadales > Azotimanducaceae > CALHVX01. The sequence goes on from JBCDIK010000033.1 coordinate 10,996, forward strand.
GCGCTGCGCTCGGATTGAGTTGCTCCAGGGGACGCACATCAACGTTCAGCCCCAGTTCCCGCGCCCGGGCACGGAGCGCTGTCAGGCGTTTATCCCGTGCGGATGGCCGCAGCCACATGACCGGCCCGAAGGCCGCCAGCAGCACGATCAGCGCGATCACGATCCAGCTCATACCCATCCCTTGAGCGCTTGCTTGCGGTGCGTGTATGGTCGCCGCAGGAAGCCGGCAGGGGCAAGCGGGAGGGGGTTTGAGCACAACGACAGACGGCGGCTATCGCCGCATTGTGGTCGGCGTGGATCTCACGACAGAGTCTTACCCGATCGCCGAGCGAGCCCAGGCCATTGCGGGCCTGTTTGACGCAGAATTGCACATCGTGCACGTGGTGGAACCGCTGAGCCTTGCTTACGGCGGAGATGTGCCCATGGACCTGTCTACGGTGCAGGATCAGATTCACGAGCAGGCGGAAAGCCGGCTGGCAAGCTTCGGCGCACGGCTGAAGATTCCCACCGACCGGCAGCATCTGATCTTCGGCCGCCCGGAAACCGAGATCCAGCGTGCTGCTATCGCCCAGGAAGCCGACCTGATCGTGGTGGGATCTCATGGCCGCCACGGGCTGGCGCTGCTGCTCGGCTCCACCGCCAACGGCGTCCTGCACGGTGCCACCTGCGATGTGCTCGCCGTACGCGTCGGTGACCAGACGCCCTGAAAGCCGTGCCCGCGTCACAGAGCACGCGTGCGAACTACTGCTAAGCTGCGACGTCAAACCGCAAGCACTGAACGAACAACAGGATGATGTTCCGCAATCTAGCTGCCTGCCTGGTTCTACTGTCGAACTGGACTGCGACACCCGTTCTCGCTGACCCCCCTGCTGCTCCAACAGCAGGCGTCGCGCCTATGCCGCTGAGCGCCCCGACGGTCACGGAGCACTATGAGCAACGCAGTACCTACATCCAGGCGCGGGATGCGATTCGCAATGCGCGTTTCGATGACTATCGCAAGCATCGCAAAGCGCTCACTGGCTACCCGATCGCACCCTATCTCGACTATCACCATCTACGCGCCACGCTCGGGAGCACACGCACGCGTAACGTCACGCGCTTCCTGAAAGATCATTCCAGCCTGCCCGTCACGCCACTGCTCAAGCGGGCCTGGCTGCGCAGCCTCGGGCGCAACCGCCAGTGGTCGACCTTTCTCAAACATTACGACGGCGAAAGCGGTGCGGACCTGGCCTGCTACCACCAGCGCGCCCGCTATGGCACCGGCAAGAAAAAGGAAGCGCTGGCTGCCGTGGCCCCGATCTGGACCGTCGCCGAGTCACTGCCCAAGGCCTGTGACCCGCTCTTCAAGGTGTGGATCGCGCGCGGTGGCCTGTCGGACGATCGGGTGTGGGAACGACTGGCACTGGCGCTGCGTGCCAACGAGCGGTCCCTGGCGCGCTATCTGGTGAAGCTCATGAGCGATGCCGGCAAGCCGTTGGCCCAGACCTACTACGGTGCGCACACAGCGCCCGAGAGCAGCCACAACGCCGCCCTGTTGCAACAGGACAGCGAACGAGGCCGCGCCATTGTGCTGCATGCCGCAGAGCGCCTCCTACGTCGTGACGACGCCAAGGCCGCCGAGCAGCTCTGGCAGGCGCGCGCGCACTGGCAGTTCAGTGACGACCAGCGCCAGGCCTTTACGGATGCGTTGACGGTGGCCCGGGCGGCCGATGGAACCTATCCCGAAACCGTCCCCGAACCCCTGGAGCCCTCCGTCGCGCTGCGCCTCGCTGAGACCGCCGTGCGGCAGCAGGCTTGGCGCGAAGCCCGCCGCTGGATTGCGGCGCTGCCCGATGCACAGCGTGAAGAGGCACGATGGCGCTACTGGCGCACACGCGCGAGGGACGCAACCGAAGGCATGAGCGAGCGCGTGCGCAGCGGCTACGAGGACCTTGCACTTGAGCGCCACTATTACGGGTTCCTGGCCGCGGCGCGCGTCGACGCGCCGGCGATGCTCAACGAAGAGAACTTCGAGCCTGATCCGATCATGCTGGGGCAACTGCGAAGCCGGGCAGACCTGTCCCGGGCGCTGGAGCTGTACGCGGTCGGCGAGCAGATCGCCGCAACCCGCGAGTGGGCCGCCCTGATTCCACGCCTGGAACCGCAGGAGCGTGCCAACGCCGCCTACCTCGCGCGCGAGATCGGGTGGCTGAGACAGTCTATCCACGCGGCCAATGCCGCCGGTATCCACAACGATCTGATCGCCCGCTTCCCTGTGGCGCACATGGTCGAGTACCGGCGCATGAGCCACACCACCGGTGTGCCGCTGACGCTGTTGCTGGCCATTACCCGGCAGGAATCGGCCTTTGATCCGCGCGCGCGGTCCCATGCCAATGCCCGCGGCCTGATGCAGCTGCTGCCGACCACCGCCGAGTGGGTCGCTCGCCGCGCCCGTCTGACCCGACCGACCAGCACCGCGCTGTATCGGCCGAGCACCAACATCGAGATTGCCAGCCACTACCTGGCGATGCTGCTGCAACGGTTCGACGGCTCCCGGCCGCTGGCCGCGGCCGCCTACAACGCCGGTGAGCGTCGCGTGGATCGCTGGATCGCCGAGCGCGCCGGCGAGCCCATGGACGTATGGATCGAGAACATTCCGTTCCGCGAGACCCGCAATTACGTGCAGAACGTGATGGCCTTCAGCCAGGTCTACGCCCAGAAACTGGGCGGCGGTCAACCCGTGCCCACGCTGACGGCCAGCGAGCAGCAGGTCCCGGAGCGTCGCCGTGCCGCTGCGCTTGGGCGCTAGCGCAGCCGGACTCACCGGCCAGACACCAAGTCAGCTGCGCTCGCCCGCTCTGCGGTCAGGTATGCAGGAAAGCGCTCAGGTCGCCAGCATCGAAGGGCCAGCTCAAGGTCGCCTCGCGCCACTCAAGCACCGGAATCGCCTCACCGTAACGCTCGAGCAACCTGTCATCGGCCGCCACGTCCACAGTAACCAGGCGGATTCCGGCAAGGCCCGGTTCATCCAGGAGCAACTGCAGCGCGCGGTCGCACAGTTCGCAGTGTTCCGTGGTGTACAGGTAAAGGGGCTCGGCCATGGCGCAAGGGTGGCGCGACAACCCCGCCGGGAGCAAGCCCGATGAGCAAACCTGTCGACCCGGAGACCGCTCCGGCGGGCACCCGATTCCTGCACTCTCTCGACGCGGAGCGGTCCCGCCTGATACCGGGCGATGCGCTCGATCACCAACCGCTGACCCGCGCTGCTGGAGGCATCACCCTTGAGCTGCCGGACCTGCGGGCCGGCGATCTCATCGTGCCAAGCTTCGCCAGCCTGACGCGCGCACCCTATCGATTTCGTTTTCGCCTGGCATTGGACGGCGGCACCGTCACGCTGGGCGCCGTGCCGTCGCGGGCCCTCGATGGACATCATCTGCGTCGGGTCTACGGTCCCGGCGAAGCGCAGCTGGATAGCGCGTTGGTCAGCCGTGCTACTTCTGGTGCACGCTTACGGCTGGAAGCACCCGCCCATGCCCTCGATGCGCCCTGCTGGATCAGCGTGGCCGTGCGCCCGGCACGGCAAACGCTCACGTCCACCGCAGTAACGCCCGCGATCGCACAGCAGTTGCCGCCACCGCCACCGATTTCGCAGATGCTTTGGCCGGATCCGCCAGGCGCCCAGGGCTGGGGACCGAGGATCTGCTCACCCACCGCGACGACCATGGCGCTGCAGGCGAGTGGCTACGCAGTGGACTGGCAGGCGTTCGTGCGCGCCAGCCGCGATCGAGCCACCGGGCTCTTCGGCGTCTGGCCCCTGGCGATCTACCAGGCCAGCCGCGCCGGCGCCCTCGGCACCGCGACCTGTTTTTCCAGCTGGGCGGAAGTGCTGCCTTGGCTGGAAGCAGGGTTCTACATCGTCGCCAGCATCCGCTACGCGACCGGTGCGCTGCCCAATGCGCCGCAGCCGAGCAGCGGCGGACACCTGGTTCTGCTCTACGGTGTTGACGGTGACGAAGTGCTCGTGAATGATCCGGCGGCACCGGATGGGAACAGCGTGCCGAGGCGCTACGCGAGCGACGCCTTCGCCCGCGCGTGGTTTGCGCAGCGCGGCGCCGCCTACCTGTTCCTCCCTGCTCGAAGGGCAGGCCGTGCCTGAATCAACCCGGAAACAGATCGTGCTTCGTTACCTGCTCCGCTTCGCGTTGCTGACCATAGGCTTTGCGCTAACCACCCTCGGGCTCATGACCTGGCAGGCGCGCGGACTGTCCTTCGATGGCCTGTGGCCGATGGAGGGCCCCTTCGCTGTGCACCCGCTGCATTTGCTGGTGCTGGGACTGGCGATGATTCCACCCACACTCTGGGAAATCTTCGTGCTGGAGCAGCAGCGTGCTCCGAGGAAAGGTTCTGCGGACCGGCCCCGCAACGAAGCGTCTGCGCCGCGATGAGCGAAGCGCGGATTACCCTGCGATCGGTCGAGCGCTCCGATCGCGACGAGTTTCTGGCCCTGATGCGGGCCAGCACGCGCCTGCACGAACCTTGGATTGCGCCACCGCGGACCGGGCTCGCCTTTGATCACTATCTGCGGCGGGTCGGCCGCGACGACCATGAAGGCTTCCTGTTGTGTTTGCGGGAGAGCGGGCGGATCGTCGGCACGATCAATCTCAACAACATTGTGCGCGGTTCTTTTCTGAGCGCATCTCTCGGCTACTACATCGGTGCAGACTACGCCGGCCAGGGCTACATGCGCGAGGGGCTCGAGCTCTTAAAGGAGCACGCGGTCAGCAACCTCGGCCTGCATCGGCTCGAAGCGAACATCCAGGCGGACAATGCCCCCTCCATCGCGCTCGTGAAACGCTCCGGCTTTCGTCATGAGGGCGACTCGCCAGCCTTTCTTTATATCAACGGTGCCTGGCGCGATCACCAGCGCTGGGTCTATGTCGACGAACGCAGCTCCCTGCTGCCGCCAACGCCGCGCTGGTACCAGCGCAAGGAACGATGAGCCACTCACCCAGCGAGCCCGAGGTGCTCTCGGTCGCCGTCCTCATGGGCGGGCCCGCGGCGGAAGCCGACGTCTCCCGCAGCTCTGCGGCTGAGGTCGCCGCCGCCCTGATCGAGGCCGGCCACCGGGCCCGGACCGTTGAGTTGAATGCTGACAGCGCCGCTGCGCTGCTCGCTGAGCGGCCGGACGTTGTGTTCCCTGCTCTGCACGGCCCGCTGGGCGAAGATGGCACCGTGCAAGGCCTGCTTGCGCTGCTGGACCTGCCCTTCGTGGGTTCCGACGTTCGGGGCAGCGCCCTGGCCATGGACAAGCGGATCGCGAAGCTGATCTTCGCGACACACGCGCTGCCCGTCGCCGGTGGGTTCAGCTTCGGCCCGGAGGCGGAGGCCGCAGCGATAGCCGATCGCATCGATGCGGAGCTTGGCACTGCGATCGTGATCAAGCCGCTCGCAGAAGGCTCGGCGATCGGCGTGATGCGGCTACGGGACAGGAGCGCCCACCAGGCGGCGATCGAGCGAGCTCTGACCTGGCCCGGCGGCGCGTTGATCGAGCCCTATGTGGATGGTGCAGAGGTTACTGTCGGCGTCCTCGACCTGGAGGGCGCGGCACCGCGCACCATGCAACCGATCATGATCCGGACGGACCCAGGTGAGTGGTATGACTTCCACAACCGCTACGCGGCCGGCAAGAGCGAGCACCTGTTGCCCGCGCCGTTGTCCGCCCCGTTACTGCAACAGTTGGAGAGCATTGCCCTGAGCGCCCATAGGGCGCTGGGGCTGCGCGATCTGTCACGATCGGACTTTCTCGTCACCGAGAATGGCGCCATTACGCTGCTGGAGACCAACACGCTGCCGGGCATGACCCCGACCAGTCTCTATCCCGATGGCGCGAAGGACCTTGGCTACAGCTTTACCGCGCTGACCGATGCCCTGGTGCGCAGCGCCTGGCGGCGCGGCAGCACGACGTTCAACCGCCCGCCGGACCCCTGAGCCTAAGAATCAGGCAACGCCGCGGAACGGGGCTTCAAGGGCAGCAGCAGCCGCGTCGGCGACGTCACCACTCTCAGGAGCGTCGGCGCTATCCGCTGCCGGGGGCGCCGCCGCGAGCACTTCTTCACGTAGTTGCGCCACAGCGTCGTCGAGCAGCGACGGGACCAGCGTCCGCACCAGCTTGGCCGCTGATGGGTCATCGAAGACCTCTTTCGCCTGCTCAATGAGCTGACGCTGCTCAGAGGCCAGAAACTCGAGGGCCTGCACGATCTCGCCGCCGCGGTTACGAAGCTGATCAACCTGCTCGCCCGTACCCCGGTAGCTGCGTGCGATTTCGGCTTCGCGGGTGCTGGTCAGGTTCAGAGACAGTTCGCTGAGCGTACTGGCATCGAAGTCGAGCGCCTGCAGTTGCGACCGAGCGTCGCTGTACTCCCCTGCGAAGAACGCGTTGGCAACCTCGGTGACCCCAGCGAGTACGCGATCGATGGCCGACTGTTCCTCAGCGGACAGCTCGCCGTCCACCTCAACGGTAACGAACCGCTCATTGAAGGTGCTCTCGTCCTCGCGCTCGACGCGTTCACCGCTGAGCGCACGCCCGTTGAAACTGTCGCTTTCGAACACGTCGAGCTGTTTGAAGCTCAGGCTGATCTCATCGCCCTCTGCCGTTTGCAGCGACAGCACCAGCTCCGAGGTCAGAGACTGCTTCTCGTAGCGCTCCGCATAGCGTCCGAAGTCAGGATTGCTCAGCGTGACGACCGGCGCGTCGGGCGCGTCCGCAGAGTCATCGGCATTCGCGGTTACCGGCGGCACGTCGATGATCGCGGGTGTCGTCGGCGGCGGCGGAGCAGCCGTTGGTGCCTCGGGCACGTCGGTCGCCGGAGCGTCGGCGACCGGTGCGTCAGCTACCGGCACCTGTGCAACGGGCGCTTCCCCAGCGGGGGGCTGAGGCGCTGGCGTGCCACCGGGCACGGCACCCCCGGGCGCGGCGAAGGCAAACACGCCGACCGCAACAAACACCGGCAAGCCGACGGGGAGAATCGCCGGAACTAGAAATGCCGGCTGCGCGTACCCAAAGCTGCCAAACGCCTGCGGAGCACCGAATGCACCCGCTGCACCATCCAGGGCGCCGAAAGCGCTCGCCTCAGGCGCTGCGCTGGTCGCGACAGCGTTCGTGCTGTTGACGACCGTGTGGGCGCCTCCGGCACCGGGTGTTGCTGCAGAGGTCGCGCCGTAGGACAAATTGCCATAGCCCGCTGCGGCGAAGGGACTGCCGAACACGGTGAACGGACTCGAAAAGCCCCCGAAGTTCTGCTGTGGAAAGCTCTGCTGAGGAAACACGGTGCCCGTGGACGTTGCGGCGCCTGTTGGCAAGGCGGGCGCGCCCGGCTGCGGCGCGCTGGCGCCCAGGTTGACCGGAGCGGGCACGGTCGGCCCCTGGGTCGTGTAGACCGGGCCAAAAGCGTTGGCGATCTGCATGTCGCGGCATCCCTGATGCGATAACTACCTCAAGGCTATCGGCCGCGACCCGCAGAGCTTTAGCGCCGGTCGCTAGAGATCGTAGCCGCGCTCGTTGTGCATGGTCAGATCGAGACCCTGCTGCTCCTCTTCCTCCGAGGCACGGTTGGTGGTCACAATCCCGACGATGACCAGGATGAGCCAGGTCACCAGACCGGTGTAGACCAGGGTCGCGACAGCGCCAATGGCCTGCGTCACCAGCTGCTCCGCTATCACGATGTCCTGCTGCCCGCTGAAGATGCCGAGCGCGTTGCTGGCAAAGACACCGGTGAGCAGCGTGCCCAGCAACCCGCCAACGCCATGAACGGGGAACACGTCGAGGGAGTCATCGATGTGCAGCCGCTGCTTGAGAAAGGTCGTTGCGAAGTAGCAGATGACCCCAGCGCTGATGCCGATCAGCAGCGCGCCCGCCGGCCCGACAAAGCCGGAGGCAGGCGTAATGGTGCCGAGGCCTGCGACCATCCCGGTCACGATTCCGAGCGCTGAAGGCTTGCCGTACTTCGCCCACTCGATGCACATCCAGGTGAAAGCTCCCGCCGCCGCGGAGATGTGCGTCACCAGCATCGCCATGGCCGCATCGCCGTTCGCCGCCAGCGCGCTGCCGCCGTTGAATCCGAACCAGCCCACCCAGAGCATGCCAGCCCCGGCGATGGTCAACGTCATGTTGTGCGGCGGCATCGCTTGCTGCGGAAAGCCGGTCCGCCGACCGAGCACGAGCGCTGCCACGAGAGCACCGGTCCCAGCGGTGATATGCACCACCGCGCCCCCGGCAAAGTCCATGAAGCCCAGCTCTGACAGCCAGCCACCGCCCCAGACCCAGTGACAAACCGGCAGGTACACGGCCAGGAGCCACAGGAGGCTTAACAGCAGCATGGCGGGAAAGCGCATCCGCTCGGCAAAGCCGCCAACCACCAGCGCCGGCGTGATGATCGCGAACGTGAGCTGGAACAACGCAAAGGCCGATTCGGGGATGTCACCGCTGAGCGCGCCCTCCGTCACTCCGGCAAAGAACGCCTTGCCAGTCCCGCCGATGAACGCGCCCCCGCTGTCGAAGGCAAGGCTGTAGCCGATGACCAGCCACACGAGCGAGACCATGCAGGTAATGACAAAGCACTGCATCAGCACGCTGAGTACGTTCTTGCTTCGCACCAGCCCGCCGTAGAACAAAGACAACCCAGGCAGGGTCATGAACAGCACCAGCGCGGTCGAGGTGAGTATCCAGGCGGTATTGCCCGCACTCAGCCCGTCCTGCGCCAGCGCGACCGGGGCCCACCCCAGCGCCATGCCGGCAACTGCAAATCCGCTCAATCGTCGCAATAGACGCGCGCGCGCCGCTTCCGACCCCTTCTGGCCAGTCCACACCGCCATCGCTTTCCCCCTCTGCATCGCACTGTATTGGTGCGAATCTTCCTCGAGCGGCCAACATGACGCGCTTTTTCGCCGAGAATCAGCGAGCTGGCGTCAAGTTCGCACCATAAATGTGCGCTTGAGTATGGGGAATGGGGTACGGACTGACAACCAGTGGCGCTAAAGACACGCCAGTTCGGCGATCAGGCCCGGGCCTTCATAGATGAATCCCGTATAGATCTGCAGCAGCTCGGCACCGGCATCGAGCATGGCCTGGCCGCGGCTGGCATCGCTGATCCCGCCTACGGCGATGATGGGCATGGCCCCCTTCAGGGCATTGGCAAACCGGCCCACGGTCGCCCGGGAGAGGTCGAACAGCGGCGCTCCGCTCATCCCGCCGGCCTCTCCAGACAGGTGATCGGGAATGCCCCCGCGACCGAGGGTGGTGTTGGTTGCAATCAGGGCGTCGAGCGCGAAGTCTTTCGCCACAGCGGCGATCTCGCGGACCTCATCGTCATCGAGGTCCGGCGCGATCTTCAGCGCCAGCGGCGTCACTTTGCCATCTCGCTGCGCCAGTTCTTGCTGCTGTTGCTTGAGTGGCTCGAGCAGGGCTGCCAGGGCGCTACCGGTCTGGAGGGCCCGGAGCCCTGGCGTGTTCGGCGAAGACAGATTGACGGTCACGTAGTCTGCAAACGGAGAAACTGCGTCGAATCCCACCCGGTAGTCCTCTGCGGCAGATTCGTTCGGCGTGTCCTTGTTCTTGCCGATGTTGACGCCCAGAACGGTTCCCCGCAGCCGCCCGCTGCGCCGCAGCTTGCGTAGCCGCGGCACCACGCCTGGCAGGCCATCGTTGTTGAACCCCATGCGATTGATCAGCGCTCGCTGCGGCGCCGCGCGAAACAGTCGCGGCTTCGGGTTACCCGGCTGCGGTCGCGGTGTCACCGTGCCGACCTCGACAAAACCGAAGCCCAGGCGCGCCAGACCCAGTACCGCAACGGCGTCCTTGTCCAGCCCGGCCGCGAGGCCCACAGGGTTCGGGAAGGTCAGCCCCATCACCGTGCGCGCTCTACCGGGCACGGGCTCAGGCGAGCCAGGCAGCGCCCCCAGGGCACCGAGTGCGGTCATAGCCAGATGATGGGCAGCTTCAGGGTCCAGCGCGAACAGCGCCGAGCGGGCAACGGTGTACATGCGCGCATGGTACCAGCGCCCTAGCGAACGTGGTCAGACAAGGGCGCCAGACGCCGCAGCCGATGACGATCATCGGTCTCGAGCAGGAATGATCCGCTCACGCCGTCGTGGCGGACAGCGCCCCGCAGCCAGGCCGCGGGAAACGCAAGCCGCGTCCCGCAGCGTGCCCGAGCATGCACGACGCGTGCGCTCCCGCCGTAGAAGCGCAGCCACTCATGGGCATCGATCTGCAGGTCGACGATGTAGCGAGGCATGGGTTCCGCGAACGGAGGACGTCAGAGTGAGCCTAGCTGAAGATCCAGGCGCAGCCAGGGCGGGAGCGACGCGAACAGCGCCACGACGGCGCGCCGACCTGCGGGTTGGTTACAATGGCGGCATGAATGCACCCATGCCCCCCCTGCAGGAAAAAGTCCTGACCATCACCCGCTGGCTGAGTGGCCGCGTCATCGGCCAGGAAACGCTCCTGGAGCGTCTCCTCATGACCCTTCTGTGCGGCGGCCACCTGCTCGTCGAAGGCGCGCCCGGGCTGGCTAAGACCCGGGCGGTGAAGGAACTCGCCGCCGCTGTCGAAGGGGACTTTCACCGGATCCAGTTCACCCCGGA
>JBCDIK010000034.1:0-21267 GCA_038749065.1 Pseudomonadota bacterium
AGCAGGGCCAGGAGGAGGGTGAGCATGCGCAGGTGCGCGGAGGGCGTCGCGTGGCGTTGGTACATGAAGCATCCGTCCAGTTTGTATTGCGCTCAGTCTAATGGGATCTTTGTGGATTAATAGAGCTGGCGGGCTTGAGAGGACCATGACCGACAATACGGCGATGATCGACTACTGGCAGACCCAGGGTACCGTTTGGGTCGACGCACAGGAACGCATGGACCGGATGCTCGCGCCCCTGACCACGGCACTGGTTGCTGCGGCAGGGCTGAGCGCCACGGACCGGGTGATCGATGTGGGCTGTGGCTGCGGTGATACCACGCTGATGCTCGCTGCGCAGGCGGCGAGCGTCCGGGGAATTGACGTCTCCGCGCCCATGCTGGCGAGGGCGCAGGAGCGCGTGTCACAGGCGGGACTGTCGAACGTCACGCTCATGCTGGAAGATGCGGCCAGCGCCGACTACAGCGCCGGGTTTGATCTGCTGTTCAGCCGCTTCGGCGTCATGTTCTTCGCGGATCCTGAGGCCGCGTTCACGCACATGCGCACGGCGCTGGTCCCAGGCGGCCGGCTGTGCTTTCTCTGCTGGCAGCCGCCGCGGCGCAACCCCTGGATGGCGCTGGTCGGCGCGGCGATTGCGCACCTGCTGCCGGAGCCGGAGACGCCGCCGGATCCTAAGGAACCCGGGCCCTTCGCCTTTGCTGATCCGGACTACATGCGCGGGTTCTTAGGTGCGGCCGGCTACGCAAACGTCGAGATCACGCCGGTGACGGAAACCCTGCACCTGGCGGACACGGTGGATGATGCGCTGGCGCGCTTGGCCGAGATCGGCCCGCTGGCCCGGGCTCTGAAGGAGCTCGAAGGCGCGCCTCGGGAGGAAGCCCTGACGATTGCGCGGCGCACCCTGGAGGCAGAGCTGCGCCCCGACGGCCTGCGGCTCGGCGCCGCTTGCTGGTTGGTGCACGCCACGGCGTAGGTCTGCGACAGTGTCTGCGTACGGACACTGTGGCGTGGCTTCTGGGTCTATAAATATCCTGTCATCGGTTCAGTAGACGCTGAACGCATGTGAAGGAAAGAACCATGGACGCCCTGCTGCTCTTCGCGCTGCTCGCCACGCCCTTTCTGGTGGTCGGCTGGCTGATCGTTCGCTGGATCCGAGGCATCGCAACCCGCGGGCGGGAGTTTCAGGCGTTGATTGCCGACGGCGTTCAGACCGATGCCATCGCGATGGCGATCGAGTCGATTCGGCAGAATCGCGCTGGCTTCAAAAAGTGCTATCTCACCTATCGGTTCCAGGACGACGCAGGGAACGCTCATGAGAAGCGGCTGCGCGTCTGGGAAAGAGATCTCGATGGCCTGCGCGAAGGGCAAACCATCGAGGTCGTGTATCTGCCCGGTCAGCCGGACATCAACGCGCTGGAGCGGCACCTGGCCGAGACGCGGTCGGCGCTCTCATGAGCCCAGTTTGAGGCCCGCCATGCTGCCATCGTCGCGCCAGGCGGCCATGCGCTGGAAGAACGCCACCGAGCCGGCGCCGTAGGGGCTCGACTTGACCGCGACCGGGTTTGGCTTGCCCTCGTTGTTGTAGTACCCGGGCGTGCACTCCGCCTGATAGGACTCGTTGAGGGTGGCGAGTTGCACGATCTCAGCGACCCAGGCCGTTTCCGCTTCTCGCTCAGCCTCCACCCGGGCCAGGTTGCGGCCCTGACACTGCTCGACGATGTAGGCGATGTGCTTGGCCTGCTCGTCCATGGCATGAGGGAAGTTCACGGTAAACGCCGACTGGGCGTGGCCGATGATGAAGCAGTTAGGGAACCCGTGTGTATGCAGTCCGTGCAGCGTTTCCACCCCCTCGGCCCACTTGTCTTTGAGACGTTGGCCACCGACCCCGGTGAGGTCATAGCCGGAACGCCGTGTGTAATCCGTGCCGACCTCGAAGCCGGTGGCGAAGATGAGGCAGTCCAGTTCGTATTCCGTGCCGTCGACCACCACGCCGCGCGATGTGATGCGGTCGACGCCGCGGCCCTGGGTGTCGACCAACGTGACCGAGTCACGGTTAAAGGTCGCGAGGTACTCATCGTGGAAGCAGGGGCGTTTGCAGAACTGCCGGTAGTAGGGCTTCAGCGATTCCGCTGTGTTCGGGTCCTCGACGATCTCGGCGGCGCGGGCGCGAATCTGCTCCATTTTCTGGAAGTCCGCCAGCTCCATCTTGGCCGCGATCTCTTCCATGGTCAGGTTCGAATCCTGGAAGTTCACCATCAGTGCCAGGTTACGGATGATTTCGGTCCAGCCATCCCCGACCAGGTCTTCGTCGGCAATACCGCCGGAGACGAGCACATTGAAGTTCTCCATGCGCGCTTTCTGCCAGCCGGGCTGCAGCTGCGCGGCCCAGTCGGGGTCCGTCGGCCGGTTGTTGCGCAAGTCAATGGATGAGGGCGTGCGCTGGAAGACGTAGAGCGCTTTCGCGGCTGCGCCCAGATGCGGTACGCACTGCACGGCGGTGGCGCCGGTGCCGATGATGCCCACGCGCTTGTCGGCGAGGTTGTCCAGCTTGCCCGTCGAATCGCCGCCGGTGTACTCGTAATCCCAGCGGCTGGTGTGGAACGTGTGTCCGGCGAAGTCGCTGATGCCAGGAATGCCTGGCAGCTTCGGCCGGTTCAAAGGCCCATTCGACATCACCACGAAGCGCGCCCGCATCGCATCGCCGCGGTTGGTGTGCACAATCCAGTTGAGCGCGTCTTCGTCCCACGTCATGTCCGTGACTTCTGTCTGGAAGCAGGCGTTCTCGTACAGCGAGAAGTGCTCTCCGATCGCGCGGCTGTGCGCGAGAATCTCGGGGGCGTGCGTGTACTTCTCTTTCGGAACGAAACCGAGTTCCTCGCACAGCGGGAGGTAGATGTAGGACTCGACATCGCAGGCCGCGCCAGGATAACGGTTCCAATACCAGGTGCCGCCGAAGTCTCCGCCTTTTTCGATGATGCGGATGTTCTCGACCCCCGCCTGCCGGAGCCGCGCGCCGGCGAGCAGGCCGCCGAACCCGCCGCCGACGATGATCACGTCGTTTGTGTCGGTCAGCGGCTCGCGCTCGATGTGCGCATCGACGTAGGGATCGTCCAGGTAGCGGGGGAAGTCGCCGGTGACCTCGACGTACTGCTCGTTGCCGTCATCGCGCAAGCGCTTATCGCGCTCGGCCCGGTACTTCTCGCGCAGCGTATCGGGATCAAATCCCAGGTCTTCGGGGACGGCAGCCATCGTGCTCTCCTAGCCCCGGCGCGCGCCGGGTCGCTCAACGTGTTCTTTGGTCAGCGACCGATGATACTCGATCGCTGTGAAGCGCTGGCAACAGGAGGCGCACCAGGCTCACGGGCGCTAGCTCTGCGGCGTGACCAGGTATTTCTCGCCGGTCTTCATGGCCCGATAGTCGATGGCCGCATCCTTTTCGAGCATCTGCTCCAGGCTGACCTCGGCTTTGTAGGCGCTGGCGAAGGTGGAGGTGATGCCATCGAGGACCCGCTGACGCATGCGGACCATGGTCTCCATGCCCGCCTTTGCCAGGAACGGCGTCAGCAGCCAGCCGGCGATGTTCCACTGCAGGCCATAGCTGGGGGTCAGGATGGTCGGGCCCAGATCGAGACGTCCGTAGACGTACATCTTCTTGTCCTGGTTCGAGCCGTAGCGGCTGAACTCGCTCATCTTGGCCGCAGCGACCTGCTCCATGGCCTTCAGGCAGGCGTCGCTCATCTTGCCGCCGCCGATGGGATCGAAGCCGAGGTAGGCATCGGTAGCGTCGATGGCGGCGCGCAGCTGGGCCATGAAATCGTCGTCCGAGGAGTTGACCACGTACTCCGCCCCCTGGCTCTTGAGCAGGTCTACCTGCGATTGTTTGCGCACCACGTTGACGAGCTTCACACCGTCTTCCAGGCAGATGCGATTGAGCATCTGACCCAGGTTCGAGGCCGCTGCCAGGTGCAGGATCGCACTCTGGTTTTCCATGCGGGCGGTCTCGACGAAGCCGAGCGCGGTCATCGGGTTCACGAAGGCGCTGGCGCCGTCCGCGGACGACACGTCGCCCAGGGGCAGGCACATCGGTGCTTCGGCGATCGCGTACTCGCTGTAGGCGTGTCCGGGCACGCAGGCTACACGCTGGCCCATGAGGGCCTTGGCCATGTCGCCGTCCCCGGTGGCAACGACTTCGCCGGCCCCTTCGTTGCCCACGGGCAGGCGCTGACCGTGGCGGCCCTTGGCGCCGCTGAGGAACGGCTCGGGCATCTGCGCGACGATTTTGCCCGGTGAGTACTCGGCGTTCTCCAGATCCGCAGCGCTGAATAGCAGGGCCAGATCCGACGGGTTGATGGGCGCGGCCTCCATCTTGACCAGCACCTGGTTGCCGGTGGGGGCAGGCATGTCGACCTCGCCGACTTCAACAGTCAGCGTGCCGTTGGCGTCGAGGGTGGAGAAAATCTGTCGGCTGTGCGTCATCGTTTTCCTCTGGGCGGTGCCCGTGAGCATGGTGAAAAGGGTGACGGTACCATTGCCGGGCGGGGTTCCAGAAGGCCCCGGTGACAGGAGGCGATTGATGCTGCAGCGCAAGGGACCCTATTTTGCACACCTGCCGGCGGACCAGGCGCCCACCGCCAGCCGCCAGCTCGAGGCCTCGGGCTATGCGGTGCTGGAGGACCTTCTGGCACCCGCGGCGGTGCAGGCGCTCGCGGTGGAACTGACTGCGCTGTACCAGGAGCGACCACGGGACAACCGGGCCGGCGCTGCTCGGCCGGCGGCGGAAGACGAGGACTTTCGCTACGAGGCCTTCAATTATTCACCTCTGGCCCAGGCGGCCATCGGCAACGAGACCTTGCTCGATGTGCTCACGCCGCTGCTGGGGCCGGACTGCCACGTCATTGCCAACACCTGCTGGCGCAATCCCGCCGGCGCAAGCCACGGGCACGGAGGCGGCTTCTGGCATATCGATTCCGGGCCCCACGTGCCACGGCCGCCGGAGGTTCCCTGGGACGACCGGATTCCTTATCCGGTCTTTGCCGTCGGCGTGCACCTGCTGCTTAAGGATTGTGATCTCGCCAGTGGCCCGACCGGGGTGCTGCCGGGTAGTCATCGCTCAGGTCAGGCGCCACCGCCGGACCGGCTGAGCGATCCCGCGCTGACCTTTGACGGGAAGGAGGTGGTACCGCTCCTGGGCCGGGCGGGCGATGCGCTGCTGTTCGTGTCGGATGTCTGGCACCGCCGGATGCCCTGTCTGGAAGGTGATGCGGGCCGATTTTTTCTGCAGGCCCACTATGGGCGGCGGGATATCGCGCAGCGCCTTCGCACCACGGCGCAGGTCAACCACGTGGCGCCGGCGGCGCGCGACCGGGCGGTCACGCAGCGCCAGCGCCAGCTGATCGGGCTTCACGAACCCCTGTTCTACGACGGCTGAGCAACCGTCTCCGGGTAGGCGGGGGTGTGATCGGAGCGCGCATCGGATTGCCTGAGGCTCAGACCGAGGATCACCGCGCTGCTCACCCAGACCGCCAGCGCCGTGTAGAACAGAGCGCCTCCGTCCGTCGTCCCTGCCGCATCTACCACCCGGTCGACGCCCAGCGGCGTGAACAGGTGAGCGAACACCGCGCCGGTTATCACCAGCAGGCTCAGCGCGGCGCCGTAGCGGCGGGTCGCCGGGATCAGTATGAGCGCTGCGGCGATCAGCTCTGCGATTCCGACGCCGTAGGCGCCGTAGTGACCGAACGCCTCGGCGAGCGCGGTGGGCAGACTAATGCTGCTCAGCCAGGCGCCGAGGGTGTTGAAGATGATCATGGTTTCTTCGGCGCCGGAGAACTTGAAGAAGGTCGACTGCACGAAGATGACGGCGACGAAAAGGCTCAGGGCCCAGAGGGTGATGCGTTGCATGGGATGTCTCCTGCTGGATTGGCGTCGCGCGCCGGACGCTCCGGCGCGCGGCTGGGTGGTTTATCGCAGCGCCGAGCTGCCCCAGAGTTTGGAGAAGGCTTCGCAGTGGAAGACCAGGGACTGGAACTGGCTCAGATCCGTGCCAGCCGGCAGCGCGATCCTGGCCTGCCCGTCGAAGTCGTCGATCTGCTTAACGAGCACGCTCCCGTTCACTGCGTTGGTGCCGGTGACCTGGGCGGCCGGCGTCGGTGACAGGAAGATCTTCACGTCCGGGCCCTTCTTTGCCCGGAAGTTCTCGCTCAGCTCGATGTAGTGCGTGCCGTCCTGCTCGACGATTTTCCAGTCGCCTTCGACCGACGGCTTGCCCCAGGAAGAGAAGGCGCTCTGCAGGCTGCCAGTGGCAAGGGAGTTGTCAGAGTCGGCAGCGGCCTGGGCGCTCGCAAGGGTGCCGAGAACAACGACGGAAAGGGTGAGAAGTTGCTGTTTCATGGTCAGACTCCTTGTGTTTGTTCGGGTTGGGGTTGCTCATCCACGGAACCCATTTAAGCGTTCGTGGCGGCGGGGCTATATGCTCTATCCGGGACCGTTTGTGTCCGATTCACCGGGAGACGCATGGAGGGTTCGAGCGATGGCAGCGAAGAAGGCAGCGCCGCGGAAGGCTTCGCCCAACAAGACCGTGGCGACCGGCCGCAGCGTCGCCGCGTTCCTGCGGACGGTCGGCAATGCCTGTCGGGTTGCGGACTGCGAGCAGGTCATGGCGCTCATGAGCGCGGCGACCGGCTGCGAACCCGCGATGTGGGGCCCCTCGATCATCGGCTTCGACACCTATCACTACCGGTACGAAAGCGGCCGTGAGGGTGATATGCCGGTGGTGGCGGTATCGCCGCGCAAGCCCCACCTGGTGCTTTACATCATGCCGGGTTTTGAGGATATGGCTGCGCTGCAGGACAAGCTCGGGAAACACAAAGTCGGCAAGTCCTGCCTGTACATCAACAAACTCGACGACATTCATCTGCCCACGCTGAAAAAGATGATCACGGCGTCCGTTCGCATCATGCGCAAGCGCTATCCGGCCTCGCCTTGAGAGCGCGATCGCACCGACTCCGGGTGTGAAACTGAACGCAAACTGAACCACTGGCCCGAGCGGATCATGAGCGGTCGGGATGCGCGCCGTTGACGCTGAAACGCTGTTGAAATTGCGAACGCTGCAACGGCATCGCGCGCCTTACCGCTCCTACACTGGCGCCGCCGACACCAGCGAATGGATGGATCATGTGGAAAGGAATTCGGACCGTCGTCATCACCACACTCGTGGCTTCCGGTTGCACCTGGGTTGATCTTGAGCCCGATGCGAAGCAGGTACAGATCGGTTACGCCGGCGACCTGGCGCAGTGCGAGCGCATCGGCGTGATCAACGCCAACACCAAAGCCCGGGTCGTCATGGCTCGCGACGAAGCAAAGGTGCAGGAAGAGCTCTACACCCTGGCGCGCAACAATGCGGCGGATCTGGGCGCGACCAACCTGGTCCAGCATGGGCGCCCCAAAGATGGGGAGCAGAGCTTCACCGCTTACCGTTGCGCTGGGCTCGGCTAGCGCCACCGGCCTCTGGCAACCGGCCGGGGTTGCCGCTAGGGTGGACGCGTCTCGCGCGGGGGAAGCGCGAAGAGGACCTTGAGGCGCTGTGACTGACCGGCAGGATCAACGGAGTGAGCCGCTCCAGGACGATGCGCTGACGCATCTTCGCAATCGCACCGACGAGCTCGAGCTGATCATCTCGAGCCTCACGATCTTTGCGCTGCTGTCCTTGCCCGGGTGGCTCTTTGATCAGTTTGCAGACTCCTATACCCATCTCTCGACCAGCCTGGTCATCGCCGGCACGGTGGGTACGTCGCTGCTGACCGGCGTCTGCTACGGCCTTGCGGCCTGTTTCGTGGCGCATCTGATGGCTCGGGCCTACTGGGTCGGCTTGATCGGCCTGCGCACTGTTTTTCCCGAAGGTATCGACTGGGACCGTATCCCCGGTCTGGGACCCCATAGCCGTCGTTACTTTCAGGACACGTTGCCGGAACTGGATGCAATCATCGGCGGTACGGATAAGCTCGCGTCTTCGCTCTTCGCGGTGATCAGCATGCTGACCCTCAGCGTGCTGTGGTTTGGAGCGCTGTTGCTGCTGGTGCTGGTCGGAACCGGCGCGATCGGTGCGCGTTTCGGTCTGACCAACACGGCGATGGGCTTGGGTGTGCTGGCGCTGCTGTGCGTGTTCGTGGGTATACCGTTGCTGGTCTACCTGCTCGACGGGCTGCTGGCGCGATGGCGACCGGGCCTCGCCGACAGCACCGGCTTTGCCCGACTGATCCGCGCGCTCCGTAGCGTCGCGGCGCTGGCCTATCCGAAGCGACTGCTGTTGCCGGTGCAGCTGACGCTGCAGAGCAATACGCGACCCTTTGTGTTTTTTCTGGCCTTGATGCTGAGCATCAGCATCCTGGTCGCACTCGGCAACCTGCGCACGGCAGCGTGGTCGAACTTCACGATCTCGGGCCAGTTCACCTACCTCGACAATGAAGGTGTGCGGGACGGCTTTCTGAGCACCTACTACGAAGATATGGCCAGCGCCCAGGATCGCCTGCGTGCCTGGCCGCGCATCGACAGCTTCACCCAGCGTGGCGAGCACCTTCGCCTGTTCCTGCCATATCACCCGTTGCGGGACAACCTGATGTTGGATGACGTTTGTCAGGCCGGCCCCGAAGCTCGGACCGCAGGCGGGTGCCTGCAGCATCTGTGGTCAGTCTCGCTCGCGGATGTGCAGATCCCCCTGGCTGACTTTGTCGTTGCCGAGCGTGCCGATATGAAGATGCGTGGCTTGCTGGGCCTGATCTCCTTGAGCGGTTTGGCCCCCGGTCTGCACCGGCTCGAGGTGCGCTGGAATCCGGACGCCACTGATGCACAGGCGTCGATCGATGATCGGTATACGGAGGTGAGCGTGCTGTACCGGATTCCCTTCGCGCTATCGCCGGGCCTTGAGCGCGCCCTGGACTGAGCGCCGCTCGCGATCAGGCGAGCTCACGCTCGAACAGCGCCAGTAGTCGTCCCCAGGCGCGATCCGCCTGCTCAGCGTCGTGCACCGCCGAGTCCGGCGGGCACCAACCGTGCTGGGCCGGGTAGACCTCAATTTCCGCGGTCACCTCCGCCGCGTCGAAGGCCTTGCGTAGCCACACCTTCTCGTCGGGGCGCTTGGCATCATCGTTTTCAGCAATCGCGATCAGGAAGCTCGCCTTCATCTGCGGTGCCAGCAGGTGCGGGCTGTCTTCGGCATCGGTTGCGAGGCCACCGCCGTGAAAAGAGGCTCCGGCGCCAATACGATCCGGAATGGCCGCAGCCAGGCGCATCACGTAGGACCCGGTCATGCAGTAGCCCATGGTGCCGACGGGGCGCTGTCGATCGACCTGGGGTTGCTGGTCGAGCCAGCTCACGAACGCCTTACCGTCTGTGACGCAGGTGTCTGGTGACAGCGAGCGCGCATGAGGCTTCAGCAGTTCCCAGATCCCCGGGTCGCGGAATGTTGCGCCTGCGGGCACCACCATGCCGCGCGCCGTGCGGTAGTAGGGGTTCACGACCAGCACGGCGTAGCCGGACTCCGCCAGGCGTTTGCCCATGGCGCGGAACGCTGGGCGAATTCCGACGATGTCCGGCCACACGATGACGGCGGCGTGCGCGCCATCGCTCGGGTGCACGAAGTAGGCGTCCGCCTGGCCGGCCGGTGTCTCGATCTCCACCTCCTGCTCGGTCACGGCCAGCGCCCGTGCCAGCGGCGGCAGCATCAGCCCCAGGGCCGCGGCGCTGCTCGCAACGCCGAAGCGGCGTCGGGACAGGCCGTGCTCGCGCAGATGCGCTTTAGTGTCTTCGTGGGTTTGCTCATCGCACATATGAGTGACCAATCGGATGGGGTGCACCTATCGTGAGCGTGCGTGTGGAGGATCGCAACCATTGTGCCGGCGTTCCCGCTGGCTGCCATGGATTTGCGCGTTTCGCTAGAATCAAACTCTTCTCCTCCGCGTCGATACCTATGTGTGATTGAGCAGCTCTCCAAACGCCGGGTTTTTCGAGTGCTCTCGGGGTATGCGGTGGTCTGCTTCGTCACGCTGCAGATCGCAGACGTCACCTTCGAGCCGCTTGGCATTGACGACGTTGTCCTGCGCGCCGCCATCGCGCTCATGCTGATTGGCGTGCCGGTCGTTGCTTACCTCGCATGGATGTTCGATGTCACGCCAGACGCCGGTATCCAGAAAAAGCCCGGAGGCCGGCCACTGTTGGAAGCGGGGGTCACGCTCGCAGCGCTGCTGCTGTTCGGAGCGACCGTCTGGTGGCTGCTGAGCCCCGACCGGCAAGCCCCTGCGACGCGGTCGGACAGTGGGCCTCGCGCCAATACCGTCGCCGTGCTGCCCTTTGCGGATATGAGTCCGGCCGGTGATCAGGCCTACTTTGCCAACGGCATTGCCGAGCAGATCCTGAACGAGCTGGCCGGTCTGGAAGCGCTGCGGGTTGCCTCGCGAACCTCTTCCTTCGAGGTGGCGCAGGATCGACCGGTGTCTGAAATCGGCGCCGCGCTCGGTGTGGCCTACGTGCTGGAAGGCAGCGTACGCCGGGAGGGTGAACGGGTGCGCGTGACGGCGCAGCTGATCGACGCCGCCACCGGCTTCAACGTCTGGTCGAAGGTGTTCGATCGTGAGTTCAAAGAGATCTTCGCAATCCAGGAAGAGATCTCGAAGACCGTTGCGGGTAGCCTGGGGGTGACCTTTGGTGCGGATGTGAATGCCTTTGAGGGGGCTGGGACCCAGAGTGTGGACGCGTATGAGAGTCTGCTGCAGGGGTGGACCACCGGTAATCCCCTGCTCATTCGTCGCGCCATCGATATCGATCCGGACTACGCCGCTGCCTGGTCGGCCCTAGGTCTCATGACCGCTTCCCGCATGCTCGTAACGGCGCCTGAATCCTCCCCGGCGCTCATCGAGGAAGCCGTCGGCTACCTGTCCAAAGCGCTCGAGCTCGATCCGAACTCGGCCCAGTCCCTGTCGTTCTACGGCACCCTGCGGTACGCTCAGAAAGACTGGGTGGAAGGCGCTGCATTTCATCAACGGGCCCGCGCGCTGAGCCGTGAGCCAAGCATGGACTTCCAGTACGGCAACCTGCTGCTGCGGGCGGGTTATATTGAATTGGGGCTTGAGCACCACCGGCTGGCGCAGGCGCAGCTCCCGGCCAGTGTCGATATGGACGTGATGGAAATCGAGGCGCTCCTGTGCGCCGCGGATTTCGATGCGGCGGCACGGGCGATCGATGCTTACCCGGACGGAGAGCGGCGGGCGTACCTGGAGCTGTTGCTGGCGCTCAATGGATCCGATGCGCAGAAGGTTCGCGATAGCCTCGCGCTGCTGGAGCAGGCCGGGTATCCCGTCGCAGCGTTTGCTCGGGCGGCAGCTTCCGGGGCGCCCGATGAGCTGGACGTCGTCTCAGCGGTGACGACTGCGCAAGAAGACGCACGGCCCTGGCCCACGAAGCACCGGGATCTGGCCCTGCTCGCGGCTTACTTCGGTGCGCCGGAGGTGGCGCAATCCTTGCTCTATGATGACCTTCGGTTTACGCCGATTCGCGCTCAGACCCTGTGGCTGCCAATCATGCAGGAGGTTCGCCGGCTGTCCACGTTTGTCGACCTGTTACGCGAACTGAATCTGCCGGCATTTTACCGCGAGCAGGGGTCGCCGGATCTGTGCGAGCTGGACACCGATGGGGCGATCCGGTGTCGCTGATGTGATGCTCAGAGCCGGATGCCGTGCTCCGCGAAAACCCGCAGTGCGGTGAGTTCCTGGGCCCAACCCCCCTGCCGATTGAGCAGGTCCTGTAGCCCCAGGGGCGTGTCCTGGAAGCCTGTCTCTTCCAGCACGATTCGGGTGCCCTCGGGGACGCTTTCAAAGTCGATCTGGCAGTACAGATCGTAGGTGCCTGAATCGGCCTGCCAGTCGAAGGCAAAGCAGCGCTCCGGCTCGTAGCGGCGCACTCTGCCGAACAGCTCCAGCGGGCCGGCGCCAGGCGGCAGGTGATCCCAGCGAAACACGAGTCGACCGCCGGGCGCAGGGTCCACCGTGGCGTCGCTGGTGAACCACTGATTCATACCCTCAGCGGTGGTGAGCAGTGCCCAGGCGCGCGCGATGGGGACCTTGACCGTGAGTCGCTGGGACACGACGCGGCCGCGCGGTGTCATGCCGTGCGCCGCGCGCTCCGTCGCTCTGCTGCTGTGTGCGCCGAAGGTGCCCAGCACCTGGTCCCAGCCGCTGTCATAGCGCTCGCGGCTCGGCTCTGCCTGCGCACCGAGGAGGTGCCAGTCGTGGTGGATCAACTCGATCAACGTCCCCTTGGCATCTGCGGTGAACGTGACTTCGACCCGCTGCGCCGTCTCAGCGTCGCGCCCCGGGTACCAGTGGAAGGCCAGTCTTGCTGGCGGTTCCCAGGCTGTGACGACCCCCCATTCGGCCTCGCCACCGTCCTGGTCGAACTCGAGGATGCGTCCACCGCTACGTGGCTCCAGCAGGCAGTGACTGGAGCGCTCACCGAAGACGGAATGCCCTAGATGTCGCGGCCACCAATTGTTGAAGCCCTCGGCGAAGCGGGCAAAGGCCTGCGCTTTGGAGGTGCGTAGATGCAGGGTTTTCCGCAGCGGTGCAAAGAGCTCGCGGGGGTCCTCGTCGCTCATGAGCGCTCCTCCGATTCTGCATCCTGCGCCAGAGCAGCGAGCGCATCGTCCCAGAGTGCGTCCAGGTAGCGGCGGATGTCGGCCAGGCCGGCCACGTCGAGTCGGAAGATGCGCTGGGTGCCCCGCCGTTCCTGCTGCACCAGCCCGGCGGCTTCCAGCACCTTCAGATGCTGGGACACCGCGGGTCGAGAGACCGGCAGCGTCCGCGCAACCTCGCCCACGCTGGCCGGCGCGGCGCGCAGCCGATCGATGATCGCTCGGCGTGTCGGGTCGCCCAGGCACTGCAGCGCGTTGGAGTCTGTGGGCATGGGAGGCCTCCTCGCCAGGAGGACACGGGCGGGCGCACGCATCCGTAAGTGAAAACTTACGGTAAGTTGAAAATTACCGTAAGTCAACACTTACGAAAGGCGGCCCAGGGCCTGTGGATCCGGTCCGCCCTGATCGGCGTTACGCTGGTGGGACCCCCAGGGCCTGCAGCGCGTCGACCAGGTCGGCGCCCGCCGTCGCGGGGCTCACGCTGTCGTCGATGCGGACGATCACCCCTTCTGGATCGATGTAGATGTTGCGGCGCATGGCATAGCCGCCGCTCAGTACGCCGTAGGCCGCGCTGACGGTCGTCTCGGTGTCGGCGAGGATCGGGAAGCTGGCCTCGTTCTTCTGCGCGAACGCTGTGTTGTCCTCCAGCGAGTCGGTACTCGCCATGAAATAGCTCACCTTGAAGTTGCGGATCTCTTGGTCACTGTCACGCAGCGCCTTGCATTGCATCGTTCATCCGCCGGTGAATGCTTTCGGGAAGAAGGCGAGTACCACGTGCTGGCCGCGGTAGTCGCTCAGCCGATGGTTGTTGCCATCGGAACCGGGCAGTTCGAAATCCGGCGCCAGCGCGCCAACGGTCATTCCCTCGCTGGGCGCAGCGCTCGCAGACGAAGCCGGCGCTGCAGTCGCCACAGGGGTGTCCGGGCTCGTAGCGGCGGGTGCCGCGGTGCTCTGCGGTGCTTCACTGCAGGCGCTGGCGCCGACGAGCAGGAAGGGGAGCAGTGTGCAGGGTAGTTTGCGCATCGTTGTCAGGGTCCTTCAACGTTGAGACCCGGCGACTGTAGCAGGGATGCGGCAAGGCAGCGTTGTCGTGGCAGCGGTGGTCTAGAACGACCTGACCCCTGGCTCGACGCTGATCTCGCCGTTGTTCAGGGATTGATAGAGCTGGCTGAGCAACACTTCCTGCTGTGCCTGCGAGAGCGCAGCGAGATGTCGGGTCAGTGCGTCGCGATCGGCCGCGCCCCAGGTGCCCGTCGCCTGGGCGGTTGCCAGCAGATCCAGTCCTGCAGCGAATGGCTGCGCTTGGCTGGCTTGCTCGGCGCCTGGTGGCAAATCAGAGGGCAGTGTCGGAAGACGCTCAGCCGCAGCCGCTGCTTTCGTCGCCGCCGGGCGTGGATGATCTGCAAGTGCAAGACCGATACGTTCTGCGATGAGTGTGATGTCCTGCACGGTGGGCGCCCAGGCGACGACGCGCGTATCGCCGTCCCGCATGTTGGTCTCCTGTGGGGCCTGATGGTTCGCGGCGCCCGCCTCGACGATCGCCCGGTCTGCGTCCGTGAAGATGCCCGGAAGATAGGGCGCGCAAACCAACGCCAGCGCGGCCCCAAGGAAGCTCGCCAGCAGCAACTGCACGCTCTCACGAATGCTCACTACAGGTTCCAGGAAGCGTTATCGACACCAATGGTCGTGCACACGCCGTGCTCATCGGCACGGAAGGTGATCGCGCTGATGTCGGTCACGCTGGTCGCCGCGGCGCGCATGGCCGCTGAGGGTGCGAGCTTGTAGCAGCTGAGCCGTTCTTCCGTTGCTGACTGCGCTGAGCAGTTGATACGGCCTTCTTTCCAGACGTCGTTCACTTCAAAATAGCAGTAGATGAACTCGATGTTATTGCTGCTGTTGCGGGCGCCGCGCACCTGACCGGTTGCTGTGCCCCCGGAGCCGGTGTTGCTGACCCAGACGGGGTAGGTGAAATTCAGTCCTGCCCGGGCCGCAACGGCTGCTGTCAGCAGTGTGATGATGAGCATGCCTTGGATTGTCGCCGAGAGTTTCATTGGCCAGTCCTGCGGTTGTCGGGTTTCAGGGGATGGCCATCGGAATGGATATTGATGGCCCTGAGCTGGCTGATAGGATGACTGCCGACTTAGGTGGGCTTTGTCGTCTTTTAGACACCCGGCCTTCATCATCCATCGTGTGCCAGGGAGGGATCGTGCCCAGACGTGAACCGGAACGACGCAAGCAGCGCGAGCGCTTCCGCGCCCGGCGCCTTGGCGTCACGCAGCACCGTCACGCCTTTGATGCGATCGCCGAATCCGAGGACCGGCTGAACTGGATCGTCGAAGGCGATTCCTGGTTCGCCTACCCGTCCCGCTGGCTGCTCTTTGGACCCAACTCAAATCTGGCGGACCAGCTGTTCAAGCGCTGGGTGGGTACCGGCAAGGTCAATGCGTTGTGTCTGGCCGCTAACGGCGATACGGCGCAAGAGATGTTCTCTGGCAGTCAGCTCGAGCGGATGCGCAGTGTGCTGCGCCGGCATGGGCCGGCCATCAGCGCGGTGTTGCTTTCAGCCGGTGGTAACGATCTGCTCGGTGAGGCACCCTTTGCGAGCATTATTCGCCCGGCCGGCGCGCCGCGCAGCATCGAGGACTACCTTGATCTGGAAGCGCTTCGGGGCTTGTTCGACCGGATCGAGGCAGCCTTCGATACGCTGTGTATGACGGTCGCGGAGCACGCGCCGGCGGCGACGGTTTACGCACACAGCTACGATCTGGCCATGCCCGCGAATCGCCCGGCGACCTTCTTTGGGGGCATCCGCTTCACCGGGCCCTGGATGTACCCGGCATTGCATCGGCAAGGCGTCCCGGAAGATCAGTGGCTGAACATTGTGGCGTATCTGATCGAGGCCTATCTGGCGCTGCTCGGGAGGGTTCGGGCGCGATCCGCGGTCGCTGTGGAGATCGTTGATCTGCGCGGTCAGCTGCGGCCCGGCAACGAAGACGATTGGGCCGATGAGATTCACCCTTCCTCCGAGGGCTTTGCTCGCCTTGCGGATGCGCTCGCTGGCCGTTTGACCACGGACTTTCCCGCGCTCGCCCGGCGCGACTGAGCGTTTGCTCGGTCAGCTGCGCAGCGGCAGCGCGGCGCCCTCGCGCGCCAGATAGAAGCGCAGGCGGAGTTTGCCGTCGACGGTGGTTTCCTGGTGCAGATGGCGCGACTCGCCATCTGGCACAAAGTCCGGTCGACGCGCCAGGTTGGCGATGAAGCCCGCCTGTGCGGCCTCGCTGTCGTGGTCGACTTCGATTCGGCAGAACGTCGTGCGGCAGGTGATGGCGCCGATCTGCAGGTAATCCTGGCTTGCGCCCTCAAGCGTCTGTCGCAGGCTATCTTCCATCGCCAGTGCCCAAGGCGCATCCAGGGCCTGTCGCGCTAGGGCGTCATCCAGTTGCTGCTCCCGCGCACCGGGCGCGGACGGCTGACGGTCCGCGCGGTCCTGGTCATCGGGGCGCTCGGGCGCCAGCGACGCGGTCGTTGTCGTGCCAGGTACTGGTTTCGCCTCCTGCTCTGCGGTCGGCCTCGTACTCGGCTTCGGTGATGCAACGACCGTGGCGATTCCGGTCGTCGTTGCCTCCGCTTGCGCAGGAGCACTCGGCGCCGGGCTGTGCTTATGCGCAGGGGCTGCTGTGTCGTGGCTGGCCGGGTCCGGCTGTGCCTGGTTCCGCTCGTGCAGGGCTGCGTACAGCATGGCGGCGGTCAGCGCGGCGATGACGATCAGATAGCGGGTCAGGCTGGGCATGGCGAAGACGCTCCTGGTGGGTTCAGCTCGCGAGTCGACGCTTGCAGCAGACGTGCCGCAAGCGCCGCGGCTGGGGCTAGGGGTTTGCGTAGATGCGAACGTACGGCAGCTTCGTCGAGCTGTTTGTGTAGGTTGCGGCGCACCCTTTCGTCAGATAACCCGAGAAGCTCTCTGCTTTCGCGTTCTCTTCGCCCAGACACTCGAGTCCTTCCTTGGTAAAGCCGTCAAAGGTGCGGCCGTCCTGCGTGAAGCGCAGGGCGGTAAACCAGTCACCGCTGGTGTGGCGCCAGCAGGCATAGGGCAAGGTCTGCTTGGCGGAGACGCTGTACAGTGCAGCGCCCGAAGGGTCGTAGTGCGGTGAGCTGTCGGGAGTCACATTCGTCACGCTGATCCAGCTCGTGCCGCTGTGGCCAGGGTGATAGGACGATGTGCATTCGATGGCCACGAAGTCATTCTTATTCGTGGTCCAGGCCTGCATGGGAATTTCCGCCGACCGGGAGCTGAAGGTCTGGCCGTGGTAGGGGCTGGTGACGCAGCCGCCAAGGACCGCAGCGGCGGCGATGAGGCTTGCGGCCCGTGCGAAGTGTTGGCCCGTATTGCGCTGCCGGACCCACTGGGAGAGTTTGCTGACGTTCATGATTGGCTTCCTGTGCTGTGCGCTTGCGTTGCGTCTGCAGCAGGGTCGTCCTGCTGCGCTGTGCCGTGCGCGGACAGCGCGCAGGGCATGGATGCATGCTGCGAGAAAGCGGCCGTGGGCACTGTCTGCCGCCTGACACTGGGCGGTCGATGACAACGGTGGGTCTGTGGCTGGGCGGGCCGATGGCCCGTCATGGGTCGCCGGAGTCGGCGGCGCTAGCAGTCCTGCTCTAGCAGGCAGATCTCAGCCGCGTCCATCTCGACGCTGTCCATCGGCAGGTCTGAATACATGGCGTACAGATACTTCATCTGTGTGCACTGATAGCGGGTGGCGGCCGTCGTTCGCTCCACGCCCAGCTGCGGCAACAGGGCAGAGGCGAAATCCACGAGCCAGTGCCGGAAACTGCCGGGGACCAGTCCTCGCCGGGTTTCCTCTGCCATCACGCTCAGCGCCGGGTTGGCCGTACCTGCCATGATGTTCCCGGCGGCGATCGTAGCGGCCATCGCCACCAGGCCGCATTGGTTGGCGTGCACCTTGTCCGCATCAAAAGCCGGCGCGAGCAGCGTCTCGAAGCGATCGATCTGGGCGTCCGTCATCTCGCCTGCGACCGCATCGCCGAAGGCCTCATTGAAGGTGCGGATGGCGTCGCCCAGATCGGTCTCGTCGTCACCGGGCGCCGCCAGGGTCGCGGTGGCTATGCTCATGAGCAGCACCAGCGCTGCAGCGCAGCCAATCACGCGTGCGGACATACACGACTCCGAGGTGTTCAGGAATAGGCGACCACTTCGAACTCTATCCCATCGGCGTCTAGAAAGTAGAAGCGCCGTCCAGGCTCGTAGTGACCATGGTTAAACGGTGTCAGGCCCGCTGCCTTGACCTTCGCTTCGGTCGCGTCGAGATCTTCTACGAGAATGCCCACGTGATTCAGACCGCCTTTCTGCGCACCGGTTTGACCGGAGCCCGGCGGCTGCCCGTCGCGGGTGTACAGCGCGAGATAGTCGGTGCCGCTGCCGACGTGGACGGTCTCGCCCCCCATCTGGGACGGGCCCTCCCAGCGGATGTTCCAGCCAAACAGATCGCACAGGAGTGCGGCGCTGGTTTTCGGATCGCTGACCGTGATGTTGACGTGCTCTAAGGCGGCCATGGAGTTCTCCTTGCTGATCGTGAGTGACCGGGTCATGCTAATACCTCAAGTTAACTTGAGGTCAAGCCCGGTGACTGAGAAAGCCAGCGCCACCCTGTCGATTGGCCAGGTCGCTGCGCGCACCGGCCTTGCGGTGTCGGCGCTGCGGTTTTACGAGGACAGCGGCCTGCTGCACCCCACCCGCAATGCAGGCGGTCAGCGCCGCTTCCGGCGCTCCGATATCCGCCGTGTCTCGTTCATCATGATCGCAGCGCAGCTCGGGTTCACGCTGCCGGAGATTCGCGCGCAGCTGGACGCGCTGCCGGCGAATCGCACGCCGACGCAGCGGGATTGGGCCAGGATCAGCCGAGCGTTCCGGGGGGAGCTCGATCGCAGGATCGGGGGGCTGGTGCGGATGCGCGAACGGCTCGATGGCTGCATCGGCTGCGGCTGTTTGAGTCTTGCAAACTGCGCGCTGTACAACCCGGAGGATCGGGCGGGTCAGCGGGGCCCGGGGCCCCGCTATCTGCTGGAAGACGACCGCTGAGCGGCCAGCGTCAGTTCAAGCTGACGCCGGCGGTCAGCCCGAACAGCCGGGGCTCCACGAAGAAGCCGTTGGTGAAGTTGCCCGAGGACTGGTCCGTGCTGTACACACCGACGATGTTGTCTTCATCGGCGATGTTCTGAACGAAGGCGCGTACGAACCAGTTGCCTTCATTGCTCGTATAGGTCACCTGGGCATTCCAGATGTCCCAGGCATCGATCCGGTCCTGGCGGCGATCAAAGATGCGCGCGGAGTAGTCGTCCTGCCAGTAGTAGTCCACGCGGCCTGACAGCGTTGCGCCACCGGCGAAAAAGTGGGTGTACTGCGCGCCCAGAGAGACCTGAAATTCAGGGCTGTTCGGCAGCGGGTTGCCGGTCAGGTCCTGTTCGATCCCGTCGGCGAAGCCGTAGCCGAACGCCGGCGCGATCGCCTGCAGTGCGGCACAGGAGCTGAAGGCACTGTCACTCACGCCCGGCGTGGTGGGGATTCCCGTCGCAGCACCGGTCGGAATGTAGGGCACCCCGGCGCCGGCCAGCGTTGCCTGCAGCGCCGCATTGCTGCTGGCGGCGCCCTGACCATTCTGAATCAGCACGCAGTTGGAAGCCTCCAGATCCTTGATGAGCGTTGCGTCCTGCCGGCGCTGGGTCGGGTCTCTGGGATCGATGGTGGCAAAGTCGCCGAGCTCCGTATTGAGGTAGGCGAGGTTGGCGTTGAACACCCAGTTTTCCGTCGGGGCGACGATGAACTCGCCTTCCAGGCCCCACACCTCCGCATCGATGTTCTCGTTGACGGAAGTCCGGTTCACGATCTTGGAGACCTGCAGACCGCCGTAGTCGTAGAAGAAGGCGGAGATGTTGGCCTGGATCCGGTTGTCCCAGAGCTGGCTCTTGGTGCCGATCTCGAAGGCATTGATGTCTTCCGGCTCAAAGGTGACCGGCGTGTTCGGGAACAGGGTCGTGTCGATCGCCGGGTTGATGCCACCGGCCTTGTAGCCGCGCGAGTACGACGCATAGACCAGCGTTTCGTCCGTGAAGCTCAGATTCGGAAACCAGTCAAAGACCACGCGACCGGTCCACTCCCGGAAGGTCACGTCCTGTTCGCGAAACAGCTGTGAGCCCGGTGCATTCGGATCTGCATCGTAAAGCCCCGCCGCAGCGCCAGCGGCCATGAGCTCGTTGAAGCTGTTGACCGGGGTGCCCAGGAAGCTGGTCGCGCCGGTGGCCACATCCACGGTGAGCGGCAGGTTGAGCAGCACCTGGCGATCCTGCACGAACTTTTCATCGACGTTGTAGCGCAAGCCGACCGTCAGCTTGGCCGTATCGCTGAACTCGTAGTACGCCTCGCCGAAGATGCCCCAGGAATCCAGTTCGAATGCGGGTGTTTCGTTATTGAAGAAACCGGGGGCCAGCACGGTGAAGCTGTCGCCGGGGGTGGCTGTCGGACCGGCACCAATCAGTGAGAAGTAGTCCAGACCCGCCGAGCGCACAAAGTAGTCTGTGCTGGTCTCGTACTCGAACCAGGAGCCGGCGATCATGAAATTGAAGGGGCCGTTGAAGCTCGAGTTGAACCGCAGCTCGACACTCGTCTGCTCCGATTCCTGGAAGGAGGTGTCCTGCGCACCGAAGTTCTCGGTCAGCACGAAGTCACCGGTGCCCAGTCCCAGGGAGGACTCGACGTTCGGCACCGTCGAGACCGGGATCCCGCTGCCCGGGGTGACGCCATAGAACGCTGCGGCACCGGGAAAAACGCCGGCGAATGCGGCAGGCGCCAGCGTCGGTGCGGGGTTGGTGGTGCCGTTGTAGTCCTGTTCGGAGTTGACGAAGGTGTCCTGCCAGGCGGCGATGAGGGTCATCTCCATGGTCTCTGACAGGGTCTGCTTCCACTCGAGCATGACGAAGTCTTCTTCGGCCTCGTACTCCGGGTCGAAGAACGCGCTGACTTCCCGCAGGTCACGCGGGTTGCCCGCGTTCTGCGGCGGGTTGGCGATCGGGTCGAACAGGCCCAGGGGTCCCGAGACGATCGTCGATGGGAGCAGGTAGCCGAGCGTCGAGAACGGGTTCAGCGCATCGGTCTCGAGGGTGGTCGGCAGGCAGCCGAGCACGCCGCTGGGGTCGAAGTCGCAGAACTGTTTCTGGCTACGGGTCCGGGAACTCGACTCATCGAAGGTGTAGGCGATCAGGTCGACGGTGGTGCCGTCGTTCGGCTGGAAGCGAAAGGACGCGCGCACGGAGTACTGGCTACGATCGTCAATATCGTTACCGGTGAAGACGTTGTCCGTGTAGCCATCACGCTCCAGCCAGACGCCCGCGATGCGGGCCGCCATCGTGTCGTTGATGGGGATGTTCAGGGCGCCTTTGACGCGGCGGTTCTCGAAATTTCCAAGCTGCGCCTCGACGTCACCGTACCACTCGCCAATCTCCGGCCGAGCGGTCTTCATATTGATAGCGCCCGCGGTCGCGTTGCGTCCGAATAGGGTGCCCTGGGGCCCGCGCAGGAC
>JBCDIK010000035.1:0-20574 GCA_038749065.1 Pseudomonadota bacterium
CGCATAGGTGGTCTCGCCACCCAGTCGGTAGCCCACGGTCGCGAGCAACCCCTGCTGCGACGGCTGCCACTGCGAGCCGATATTGGTCATGGCGAAGCACCCCGTCCCGAAAGTGCACTTGCTCATACCGACCTCGAGGCAGGCCTGGCCGACCAGCGCTGCCTGCTGATCGCCTGCGACCCCGCGGATCGGGATCGGCGCCCCGAACCAGTCCGGATGCGCAGTGCCGAAGTCCGCCGCGCAGTCGAGCACCGTCGGCAGCAGGTCTTGGGGAACGTCGAGCAGTGCTGCCAGCTCCGGGCTCCAGGCCTGCTGGCCAATATCGAAGAGCAGCGTGCGGGAAGCGTTCGTGGCATCGGTGACGTAGCGCTCGCCGTGGGTCAGGCGATAGATGAGATAGGTATCGACGGTGCCCGCCCGCACGGTCCCTCGAGCGACGCCCGACCGGGCATCGGGTACCTGGTCCAGCAGCCAGGCCAGCTTGGTGCCGGAAAAGTAGGGGTCGAGGCGCAGCCCCGTCAGCTCGCTGACCCGGGGCTCGTGGCCGGCGGCTGCCAGCTCGGCGCAGCGATCCGCGGTGCGCCGGTCCTGCCAGACAATGGCGTTGTGTAACCTGTTACCGGACGCCGCATCCCACAGCAGGGTGGTTTCTCGCTGGTTGGTGATGCCGATCGCCGTGATCGCGCTCGCCTGTAGACCGGCTTGTTTCAACGCTTCACGGCCGGAATTGAGCGTCGTTTCCCACAGCACCTCCGGTTCCTGCTCGACCCAGCCATCGGCCGGAAAGGTCATGTCGAAGGCTTCCTGACCGAGCGCCCGGATCTGACCCTGGCCATCAAAAATGATGCAGCGCGAGCTGGAGGTGCCCTGATCGATCGCCATGAAAAAATGTTCTGCCATCTGCTCCCCTGTCCTTCATCCACCGACTGGCTGAGCACTGTTTACAGGTTTTCCACAAGCGCTGCCCAGGTTCGTTCACAGGGCCCCGGGCCCGAAGACTTATCCACAGCTTATACACAGCGTTTTCGACGATTTATCCCCGATTGTCAGGCAGACAACGCGTGAAAATTTGCAAAATGCCGTGCTTGCAAAGCCCTTGGGGGCGCTTTATCTTGTGGTTTCTCCGGCAACCAACCCCTATATCTTGGGTTTTGGCGCCCATCACGCCAACTTTGTTGCATTTATGTGACAGTCTGGCGAAAAAGGCATAAGGACATGTCTCGGCGGAATAAGCGCCAGGCGTATTGGTCCCTCTGCCCCGGGCCCACAGCTTCAGGGCGCAGCGCACCGCCAACACCGCGGTGGCTGCAGCAGGGATTCGGGCAGCCGGCGAGAGCAGTGAACAGAGCGCGGTAACACCAGGCACGATAACAACAAAAAAGGTCTTTCTGCGGGCGGCCATTCGCCTCTACCGCAAAAGATCTGGTGGCAACGAGCCACCCGCTGATAACGCGGCGCCAGCCTTTTCCCGGCCCGCAAACCGTCAGGGAGACCCCCTGACACACCAACAAATCTTGAGAGGGGAGACCGGTCCGGCGGGCCGCGTGCTTTCCTGCCCGTGGAGTAACAGAAACTCATGCAAATCGAATCAGTGCCCGCTGCGGGCAACGGCCCGCAACAGGACATCACGGCCGATGCCCCCCGCCCGACCCCGACGGCCGCGATCAGCGCCACAGCGCCCGGGCAACTGAAAGTTATCAAACGCAATGGCACGGTCGTGCCCTATTCCGATGACAAGATCGCCGTGGCGCTGACCAAGGCCTTCCTGGCCGTTGAAGGCGGCACCGCGGCCGCATCGCCGCGGATCCGGGAACTGGTGAGCACGCTCACGCAGCAGGTCAGCAGCACCTTCCGCCGTCGCCTCGCCACCGGCGGCACCATGGACATTGAAGAAATCCAGGACCAGGTCGAGCTGGCGCTGATGCGCTCAGGCGAACACAAGGTCGCCCGCTCCTACGTGCTGTATCGCGACGAGCGAGCCCGGCTGCGGGAGCAGGAAGCGCCGATCACCGCCGCCGCGCCGGCCATCAACGTGCAGCTGGCGAGCGGCGACCTGGTGCCGCTCGACGTCGAGCGTCTCAACCAGCTGGTCATGGACGCCTGCGCCGGCCTGTCGGATGTCTCCGGTGAACGCATCATCACCGAGGCACTGGCCAATATGTATGACGGCATCAGCGAGAAGGACGTGGCCACGTCGCTGATGATCACGGCCCGCACGCTGATCGAGGAAGAGCCGAATTACAGCTACGTGACCGCACGCCTGCTGCAGGACGAGCTCCGGGCCGAGGGCCTGGGCTTCATGGGCGTTGCCTTGCCCAGCGGACAGCGCGCCACGCACAGCGACATGGCCCTGCTGTACCCGCAGGCGCTGGTCGCCTTCATCGAGCGCGGCGTGCAGCTCGAGCTGCTCGACCCGGCCCTCAAGAACTACGACCTGACCCAGCTCGGCGCCGCCCTCAAGCCCGAGCGCGACCAGCAGTTCACCTATCTCGGCCTGCAGACGCTGTACGACCGCTACTTCATTCACAGCGACGACGTGCGTTTCGAGCTGCCGCAGATTTTCTTCATGCGGGTCGCCATGGGCCTGGCCGCCCGGGAGGAGCACCCGAACGAGCGCGCCATCGAGTTCTACAACCTGCTGTCGAGTTTCGACTACATGAGCTCCACGCCGACGCTGTTCAACGCCGGCACGCTGCGCCCGCAGCTCTCAAGCTGCTTCCTGACCACGGTGCCCGACAAGCTCGACGGTATCTACGGCGCCATCAAGGACAACGCCATGCTCAGCAAGTGGGCGGGCGGCCTCGGCAACGACTGGACGCCCGTGCGTGCCCTCGGCTCCTACATCAAGGGCACGAACGGCAAGAGCCAGGGCGTCGTGCCGTTCCTGAAGGTCGTGAACGACACGGCCGTGGCGGTCAACCAGGGCGGCAAGCGCAAAGGCGCCGTCTGCGCCTATCTCGAGTCCTGGCATCTGGACATCGAAGAGTTTCTCGAGCTGCGCAAGAACACGGGCGACGATCGCCGGCGCACGCACGACATGAACACGGCGAACTGGATCCCGGACCTGTTCATGAAGCGCGTGACAGAGGACGAGGACTGGACGCTGTTCTCGCCCAGCGTGTGCCCGGACCTGCACGACCTGTACGGCACCGCGTTCGAGCAGCGCTACTGCGAATACGAAGAGATGACCCGCACCGGCGAGATGAAGCTCTTCAAGCGCATGAAGGCCAAGGACCTGTGGCGCAAGATGCTCTCCATGCTGTTCGAGACCGGCCATCCCTGGATCACCTTCAAGGACAGCTGCAACCTGCGCTCGCCGCAACAGCATGTGGGCGTCGTGCATTCCTCAAATCTGTGCACGGAGATCACGCTGAACACGAGCGAAGAAGAAATCGCCGTGTGCAATCTGGGCTCCATCAACATGGTGCAGCATGTCGACGAGGGCAAGCTCAACACCAAGAAGCTGAAGAAGACCATCCGCACCGCCGTGCGCATGCTCGATAACGTCATCGACATCAATTACTACTCGGTGCCGCAGGCGAAGAACTCGAACATGAAGCACCGGCCCGTGGGCCTGGGCATCATGGGCTTCCAGGATGCGCTGTACAAAATGCGCCTGCCTTACAGCTCAGAGGCCGCCGTCGAGTTTGCGGATCGCTCCATGGAGGTGATCAGCTATTACGCGATCGACGCCTCCAGCCGTCTGGCCCGGGAGCGCGGCAGCTACGAGAGCTTCGCCGGCTCGCTTTGGAGCCAGGGCGTCATGCCCATCGACTCTCTGAAGAAGCTGGCCGCCGAGCGGGGCGAAGGCTATCTCGACGCCAACCTCGAAGAGCGTCTGGACTGGCCCAAGCTGCGCGCTAAGGTGCAGCAGCACGGCATGCGCAACTCGAACGTCATGGCCATCGCGCCGACGGCGACCATCGCCAACATCACCGGTGTCTCGCAGTCGATCGAGCCGACTTACCAGAACCTGTACGTCAAATCGAACCTGTCCGGCGAGTTCACGGTGGTCAATCCGTTCATGGTGCGTGACCTCAAGGCCAAGGGCCTGTGGGACCAGGTCATGGTCAATGACCTCAAGTACTACGACGGCAGCCTGGCGAAGATCGAGCGGGTACCGGCCGAGCTGAAGGCCCTGTATGCAACCGCCTTCGAGGTCGAGCCCCGCTGGCTGGTGGACGCGGCGGCGCGACGCCAGAAGTGGATCGACCAGGCCCAGTCCCTGAACCTGTATATGGCCGGCGCCAACGGCAAGAAGCTCGATATTACCTATCGCATGGCTTGGCTCCGCGGCCTGAAGACGACCTACTACCTGCGCGCGCTGGGTGCCACGCACACCGAGAAGTCGACGCTCGACCGGGGCAGCCTCAACGCGGTTGCCAGCGCCAGCCCGACGCCGGCAGCGCCGGTGCAGGCCACGGCCGACAACAGCATGGACATGGCACTCGGCGAAGCGGCAGAAGTGCCGCAGGCCTGCTCCATCGACAACCCGGATTGCGAGGCGTGCCAGTAGGCACGCCCCGACTGCCAGCAACAAACAAGCGCAAAGACAAGCACAGACAAGAGAGGGATCACTATGTTGAGCTGGGATGATTACCAGGAAGAAGCGCCGAACGCGGCCGCGCTCAGTGGCAGCAAAGCCACGGCGCCGGCGATCGATACCTTCGTCGAGGTGGATATCGACGACGACGACGATCTGGAACTGGTGGTTCCGGAGCCGGTGGCCACGCCCGTGGTGGAACTGACCGCGGAGCACGTATCGGCACCGGTGACCGAGCCTGCGGACGATCCGGTCGCAGTGGTCGCCGAGCCGGCCCCCGCAGCCCCCGCCACAGGCAACCCCGCAGCGGCCGAGCCCGCCCCGGCAGCACCGACCGCCGTTGCGGCCGGGATCGCGGCGAGCCTGGGGGAAGGCAGCGGCGAGCGCGTCACCGTCGATCAGAAAGCCATGATCAACTGCCGGGCTGATCTGAACCAGCTCGTGCCCTTCAAGTACGACTGGGCCTGGCAGAAGTACCTGGACGGCTGCGCCAACCACTGGATGCCGCAGGAAGTGAACATGACCGCAGACATCGCGCTGTGGAAGTCGGACAGCGGGCTCACGGATGATGAGCGTGTGGTCGTCAAGCGCAGCCTGGGCTTCTTTTCCACCGCCGATTCGCTGGTCGCCAACAACCTGGTGCTGTCCGTCTACCGGCTCATCACCAACCCGGAGTGCCGGCAATACCTGCTGCGCCAGGCTTTCGAGGAAGCGATCCACACGCACGCCTATCAGTACTGCATCGAGTCCCTGGGCATGGATGAAGGCGAGATCTTCAACATGTACCACGAGGTTCCCGCGGTCGCGAGGAAAGCGAGCTGGGCGCTCAAGTACACCAAGGCCATCGCCGATCCGCAGTTCACCACCGGCACCGTCGAGACCGACAAGGAGCTGCTGAAGAACCTGATCGCCTACTATTGCGTGCTGGAAGGCGTGTTCTTCTACTGCGGCTTTACCCAGATCCTGTCCATGGGCCGTCGCAACAAGATGACCGGCACCTCCGAGCAGTTCCAGTACATCCTCCGCGATGAGTCCATGCACGTGAACTTCGGCATTGACGTCATTAACCAGATCAAGCTCGAGAATCCCCACCTGTGGGACGAGGCCATGCAGGCTGAGTGCCGGCAGATGATTCTGGAAGGCATGGAGCTGGAGATCGCCTACGCTCAGGACACCATGCCGCGCGGCATTCTGGGCATGAACGCGAACATGATGGCCGACTATCTGAAGTTCATCGCCAACCGGCGCCTGGCGCAGATCGGCCTGGCTGAAGCGCATCCGGGCATGAAGAACCCCTTCCCCTGGATGAGCGAGATGATGGATCTCAAGAAGGAGAAGAACTTCTTTGAGACCCGGGTCACCGAGTACCAGACCGGTGGCGCGTTGAGCTGGGACTAAGTCCGGTCAGCTCCCCTGCGGGCGACGCACCAGTCGCCCGTGTTCATCTTGCAGGCGCGGGCTCCGGCGCCAGTCCAGATCCTGGTGATCGGCGCGCCGCCGGACGCGTACCACCATGCTACGCTTGCGCATTGTTACTGCTGGGGCGATGCCGTCATCAAGTCTGCTGGAAACGCTGTACCGGTCGGTGACGGACACACCTGTATCGCTGTGACGCGTCGCTACGCTCTCCTGATCATCGTTTCCGCGCTTTCAGGATGCACCAGCAGCGCGATCAGTACCCAGGTGTCCGCACGAATTGCCGCAGCGCAAGCCCAGGCTGAAATGCTGGAGCAGGCGGGCGAAGGACATGCTGCGCTGCAGCAGTGGCTGATTGTGGATGCTCTGGATTCTAACCATCCAACCGCCAGGGCGCAGATCAGCGCCCTTCAATTGACCCTCAAGCAACGCAGCGCCCAGCTGATGGCCCAGGGCCAGGACGCGCGCCGCCGCGGTCGCAGTCGAACCGCCCGCAAGCTGTTTCTGCAGGCCTTAGCCGCCGACCCTGACAACGATGAACTGCGACAGCTGCTCGTCGATACCGAATCCAGTAAACAGCTTGCTGCGCTTGAGCGACGGCGCGCTAAAGCGGCAAGCAAAAGCCGCCTTCGGGACGAGCAGGCGCTCCAGACCGTGGCTGCGCCGCTAAGCCCCCGCGCACGGAAGGCTGAAACGCTCTACCAGAACGCGATCGACGCGCTTGAAGACGACCCCGCCAGAGCCCGCGGACTGCTCGAGCAGGTTCTGCAGCTCGTGCCGACACACCTCGGCGCGCGCGCCTACCTCGACTCGCTCCCGGCAGCGCCCTAGTCGCCGTCCTTCAGCTGATCGAGGTAGAACCGCGCTTTCGCATCGTCTGGACTCAGGGTCAGAATGCGTTCCCAGGCCGTTGTTGCGCGCGCTGTGTCGCCCGCTGCCAGATCCGCCTCGGCCTGCTCGTGCAGCGAACGGGTGAACAGCTCGACCAGTCGCGTGCGATCGTCGGCGATGAGCTCATCGCTCCGACACAGAGAAGCGCCGTCGCTGATGCGTGTCACCGCAGCTTCGAGATCGCCCTGCGCTTCGGCGCGCAACGCATCTTCCCGTAGCTCCTCGCAATCAACACAAGGTTTGAGTGTGGGAATACGCAGCTCTGTGCCTGGCCGCAGGCGGCTCGGGTCTTCGATGCTGTTGAGGACCGCAAGCTCGACAAAACGATCCGGGTCTCCCAGGCACTTCTGCGCGATATCACCCAACCGATCGCCGGCAAGCACGGTGTAGGGCACCGTGACCCGAGCGTCGAGATTACCGCGATAGCCGGAGTTGCGGCGGTCGAGCTGATCCAGAATGCGCTGCGCTTTCAGATCGTCCGGACGTTTACTAAGCGCACACCGCACACGCTGCTCTGCTTCGAGCCAGCCGCCACGGGCGATGGAACGACGCGCATCGCGGGTCAGTGCTGTAGCCGAACGGTCGGGGCAGTCTGCACAGAGCTGCGAATCCGGCGTTCGCGCGCAGACGCAATCCAGCCCCTGGGTCCTGGCACAGATGCAGTCAGCGGAGCCCGGGGCTTCCGCGCACAGACAGGCGGCGCTGGTCTCATCGTCAAGACAGGCCTGCGGTCGCTCCTCTTCGGTTGGCACGGTCTCACAGGCCTGCACCAGCAAGACCAGACACAGCGCTCGAGCCAGCAGCAATGCCCGATGCCAGGCGACCGATGCTCGAGAATCTCCCGCGAGTGACATGGCGCTTCCCTTCCTGAGCCTCCTCCAGCGGCTAGTCTAACCGAAGCTCGCGGCCGCGCGGCGTCACCAGCCGGGCAAACAGGTCCTAGCCGGCGCAGAAGCGACTCAAGAGCCCCTCCAGCCACCCCCAGTCAAGCGGATAGCGGATCGCACCGCTGACTGTCGATGATGCCTGTGCAGCCGTGCAGGCCGCCTCCGGCTGCGCCTCATCAATCGAAGCCAGGCGGTCCAGGATCTCGCGGACTCGCAGCGCCGTGTCGAATTCCGCGTGCTCGGAGAGCACCTCTTCCAGCGCGCCACGGACCTCTGCCTGGACTTGCGAATCCAGGGGCGCGCTGCCCAAACGGTCGACCGCACCCTCGACGGTCTTGTTGTACTGAGTCAGGCGGCGAACCCGGAAGTTTTGAGTGACCTCGCGCTGCGCTTTGCGCAGTGCCTTGAGCGCAGTGCCCAGCGGCTCGGGCAGCGCATCGCTTGCCAGCTCGGCACGAGCGATCTTCAGGACGTCGTTCGCCGAATTGTAGCGACGCTGCGCGATCAGGCCCGCGGCCTCGACCAGCTGCTCAGTTACGGTTCTGGACTGTGCCGCCGCGGCCTGCGTCAAAGGCCAGCGCCGTCGACCGGCGTCGCGATCCGCGTCATCCAGCGCGCTGCCGAGGCGCGTCAGGGCAGCACCATCAACGCCCTGCGTGTTCTCCACCAGCGAGGTCAACGCTGCAAGTCCCGCCTGATCCTGCCGCCCGATCTCAGCGGCGATCCCCGCTCGCAGGGCCCGTACCGTCTCGCTGGCACCGGGCAGCGGCTCGAAGTCACGCCCGGCTGCCGCGATCGCGGGCTCATCCAGGCGGTCTGTCGCCCCTGCGGCGAGCGCCTCACCGTGGGTGTTCAGAAACTCAACAAACGCAACGCCGCGCTGGCCTTCGCCGACATCGGATTGCTCGATCTGAAGCACCTCCTGATAGCGCGTCAACGCCTCCGAGCGTGCTGTGGCCTCCAGGGGGGCTACGACCAGCATCTCTCCGGCGGCTTTCAGCAGCCGAGCAACGTGCGCATTCTTGCGTCCTTCGAGATCGGTACGCGCCGTTTCGAGCACCCGTCGCCAGCGCGAACTGCGCCCCAGCGACAGGTTCGCTTTGACGAGGCTTTTCGTTGCCTGCAGATAATCCAGCTGCTCTTCTGCCAGCGCCTTGGCCTGCACCAGCGCCTGATAGGCGGTCGCGGCGGTACGCATCGTCGCCCAGTCATAGGCGCTCGGGTCCACGCTCTGCGCCAGTTCTTCCAGGGCCGTAAATTCCCTTCCGGCAGCGTCCAGGCGCTCACCATCGAGTGGTTCGCGCCGCAGGCCAAGGTAGCTCTTGTCCAGACCATCGGTCACGGTCAAGTGCAGCTCCGTGCGGAAATTAGCGCGGCGTTTCGACAGCGCCTGCGCGGCCGCCTGCAGCCAGCGATCGTAGCCAGCCGTCAAAGGCGACAGCGCCTGCTCCAAGGCAGCGAACTGGGCCTCCGCCTGTTCAAAGCTGCCGCTGAGACTGCTCTGCGCCAATGCCTGGATGCTGGGCACCTCGGCTTCTGTGAGTGCCACCTCCGAAAGGTCTCCTCCGGCGGCGTTCAGCGTCGCCCGAATCGCGGCGAGCTGCTCGGAAAACTCGGCCAGCGCAGCGCCGCTCAGCGGCCGCTCGGCAAGCGTTGCGAACCCCTGCGCCAGCAGCGCCGTGCCGTGGGTCTGGCCCTCGCTCGTGAGCCAGGTGCGCTGGGCCTGGATAAAGCTCGGCGACAGGGATAGCGCGCTGGCCTCCTGCGCAAGGCTGGACAGCACCGTTGCCGCGTCCGCATAGCTGTGGTTCTCCACCTGCGTCTGCGCGCGTTCCAGTAGATTGACCAGCCTTCCGACCCTGGCCACCGATTCGTTCTGCGCATCGACCGCCTGTAGAGCGGTCATGCCCTCGAGCAGCGATTGCCGCGAAGCCGGAAGCCGATAGCCTTGCACAGCGGCCAGCAATGCCTCCCGGCGACGCCCGGCTTCCGTTGCTCGCGCTTGAGC
Organism: Pseudomonadota bacterium; assembly: GCA_038749065.1. Classification (GTDB taxonomy): domain Bacteria; phylum Pseudomonadota; class Gammaproteobacteria; order Pseudomonadales; family Azotimanducaceae; genus CALHVX01. Next base: position 9,746 of record JBCDIK010000035.1, read on the forward strand.
GATGCTCGCCTGCACCGCACCGCGCGCCTGCACGCCACCGGGCCAACCGGTCAGCGGCTCGCCAAGGGCGTCGATCACCGCAGCGGCATCGTCATAGCGATGCGCTTCTCGATGGCCGTCGCTCCCTTTCAGAGCGTCGCGCAGTTGCTCAAGGCCAGCAATGCGGCCTGCCAGTACCGTGGTCACCGGTCGCCGCGCCGCGAACTGCTGAGCCTCGGCGAGCTCCTCAAACAACCCTTGCCGGGCGGCTGTCGCATCGGGGGTGTCCGTAAACACCGTCAGTGCGTCGTCCAGGGCGCGCGAGACGCCGCTGTTGTCGTAACTGAGTGCGACCTGTGCCCACTCCCGATCCGCAATCCCAAGCTGCTTCGCCGATCCGCCAAGCCGACTGACCGCGGCCCGCGCCTCATCCGGCTGGCCCTGGTCGATCTTTCGGAGAGCGGACTGCAGTTCCTGCACCACACCCGCCCAGAGCTGAGCCTGGCGCGACGACGGGTCCGCGAAGCGTCCGCGCTCAATCTGCTGCGCGGCCTGAGCCAGGGCCGCCGAGTTCGCGGGCTGGCCGAGCACGCCCTGCTGCGCCTGGCGCAGCTGTTCCTCCACATAGCTCGCCCGCGCCGCTGCCAGCTGCGCTTCCGCCGGCCGTAGCGCAGTGGCGCCGAAGGGCGCCAGGGCAGCCGTTGCCCGCGCAAGCGCTGCTGCCGCGTCCTCAAAGTCGAACGCCGCTGCCGCAGCACCGGCGCTGCGAACCGCTTCAAAGGCCGTCGTCGCTGCGCTCAGTCGGTCGGGATCAGGTTCGCGCACGGCCGCCATCGCCTCCGTCAGCTGCGACGCCGAGTCTCGAAGGCGGTTCAACTCACCGGTGCGCAGCGTGGTGGCACGCAGCTGACCGAGCACGCTCTCAAACTGGTTCTCCAGGTTCAGCACCGCATCCAGGGCCATCATGACCTCCGGCGGCACCTGCGCGACCTGCGCCAGTTCCGTCGCCCGCTGATGCGCGTCGATGGCCGGCACCAGTTCGCCTTGCGCCACAGCGTCCTGGAACGCCGTGATCGTCTGGCACAGGTTCTCTCCGGCACGAGAGCGATCGACCAGTGCCCGCTCGCCGCTGAGCAGCTTGGCTTTTGTGAAATACTCTGAGGAAGCCGCAACTGACGCCGGCGACATCGGGTCTTCCGCTAACGCTTCTCCGGCTCGCCCGAGGAGGCGCTCGGTCGATGTCAGCCCAGGCAGGTCAACCCAACCAACGAGATGTCCCAGCAGCAGCAGCGCGAACACCGCCGCGACGCCAATTCCGGCGCGCAGCGCATTGGATGCCGGCAGGAACGACAGGGCCTTGCCCAGCGCATCCGATCGCGGCGGCGCCGGTCGCTTCGTGACCGGTCGCCCCTGGGTCGCGGGTCGACGCGTGGATACGGTGGCTGGCTCGGGCAGGGTGCGGCCACTCTCTTCAGCCCAGGCCCGCACGCTCATGGGCCGATCCTGGGGCAGCAGCGCCAGGCCCCGGTCGATCATCGCCAGTAGCGCGTCGCTGTAACGGCCCTGCCCTGCGACGCTCGCCGGTACCAGTGGATCCGGCTGCTGGTTGCGATCGGCGCCGGCGCGCATCGCCGCCGCGGCGGGGCGCAGATGCAGCGCGACGTGGTACAGAGACGCTGCCAGCCCGTAGATGTCACTGCGATGGTCCTGCACAGTGCCTTCGTGCTGCTCCAGCGGTGCATACCCTGGCGTGAAGATCCGAGTGTGGTCGGTACCGGAAACCAGCTGCGTTTTTTCGAGCTGCTGTCGCGACGAGCCAAAGTCGATGAGCACCGCGCGCTCATCCTCACGCCGGTAGAGAATGTTCGAGGGCGTGATGTCGCGATGGATCAGATCCTGCCCGTGAATGGTGTCGAGGGCACTCGCGAGCTGATCAAACAGCCCCCAGAGCGCCTCTTCACTCAGCACTTCCTTATCGCCCGCAAGATCAGCCGTGCTGACACCCTGCACGACGTCCATGACCATGTAGGCCGTGCCGTTTTCCTTGAAGACGTTCTCGACGGTAACGATGCTGGGGTGGCGCAGACCGTGCAGATTGTTCGCTTCTTCGAAGAAGCGATCGAGCCCCCATTCGAAGACAGAGGCGTCGCCGCTGGAGAGCAACCGCACCTCGGAGCGCTCGCCCCGATAAGCCTGCACGGCTGGCAGATACTCCTTGATGGCGACGTACTTTTCGCGAAAGTTCTCGTGCTTGGCGAGGTAGGTAATGCCAAAACCACCCACACCGAGGACCTCCTCGATGCGGTACTCACGCAACAGATATCCTGCTGGCAGAGCATTCGGATGGTGCGGTTCTGGTGCGGAGGGGGCCATCGCGTTCTGTGCTGCTTTTCTAGCCCATATCTGCGATATTGAATGCTAAGTCCGCCGTCTGACCAGCACAAGGACAGTCGCCGGTGCGATGTGAGCACCCTGTAAACCAGATGACACAAGCGAGCGCTGCCGCGGTCGATCGCACCCGGCTCAGCCTACACTGGGCCATCCTGGCAGCCCTGATCATCGGCGGCACCCTGAGCGGGCTCGCGCACTCAGGTGCGAGGCAACTGTCGGAGAACGAGGCCTACCGGGTGCTCGCGGTCACCCCAGATGAGACCTTCGCTACCCTCGCCGAACGCTACCTGGGTGATGCCGACGAGGCCTGGCGTTTAGCCGAGCTGAACCCAACAATCGACAAGCGCGGACCTCGCGTCATCGTGCTGCCCAAACGCTGGCACAACCCGACGGGGATCTCAGCACAGCGCCAGCAACGGGTGCCGATACTCACCTACCATCGCTTTGGCCCGAGAGCCAGCCCGCTGATGGTCACCCCGGAGCGCTTTGCCGCGCAGCTAACGTACCTGCGCGATGAGGGCTATCACGTCGTGCCACTGGCAAAGCTGCGGCGCTATCTGGCAGGCGAAGGGGGCCTACCCCAGCGAGCGGTGGTGATCACGATCGATGATGGCTACCAGTCCACCTACAAACACGCCTACCCAGCGCTCAAGGCCTTTGGCTTTCCCGCAACCGTGTTCGTCTACACAGACTTTGCCAACCGTGGCGGGCTGAAGACGGCACAGATGCTCGAGATGCTGAATTCGGGGCTGATAGACATTCAGTCTCACTCGAAGAGCCACGCCAATCTCACACAGCTGCTGGAGGCTGAGACCAGCGCGGAGTATCAACAGCGCCTGCAACAAGAGATCGCTGCGCCCAAGGCCAAACTTGAGCGACTGATACAGCGTCCGGTGTATGCCTTTGCCTACCCCTACGGGGCCGCCAGCGATGCGGTCGTTTCACAGACTTCGGCGAGTGACCACGCGCTCGGTCTCACCGTTACGCGCGGCAGCAATCCGTTCTATCAGCACCCGCAGCTCCTGCGGCGCTCCATGGTGTTTGGGAGCCATGACCTAGCCGCCTTCGCACGAATGCTGAAGACGGAGTCAGACCACTAGAGCCCATCGGCGGGAACCGGCGGCGACGCCAGTTGATCCGGTTCCGGCAACGGTTGAGCCTCCAGCAGCGCCTCAACAGGCACGGCAGATCCCACCTCAGACTCCGAAGGAGTGTCCGCAATAGATCCGGGCTCAGAGACATCGGCGGTCTCCGCGGCGTTCGCTGCCCGTGCGTCCGCGGCGTCGTTTGCATCGGAGCTCGCTTCGAGGACCTGCGGCGCTGGTCCCGGCGCGGGATCGACGTCCGGGGCCGAGGTGTTTCCGAGATCCTCCCAGGCGGCCAGCTTCTCCTGAAGCTCCGTGCGTCGTTGCTCCGAGCCGGCAAACGCTAGGGCGCCCCGTAGCTGATCAACGGCGACGTCGCGCAGGTCGTTCGCGTACGCCATCTCAGCGGCCTCCAACAGGCGAGCCCGAGCCTGCACCTGCAGGTCCAATGCCTGGGCATTGTCAGGATCGATGCTGAGGAGATCTGACAGGGTGCTGGCCAGGCTCGCATCTTCGGGGATGTTGAAGAAGCCGCGCTCGAACTGAATGCTGGCGGTGGTCTGCAGGTAATCGACCAACTCGTCGATTCGCGCCTGCGTATCCTGTTCGAGGGGACGAAACCGTTCATTGGTTTCCACCTGCGCGATCAGCCCCGACAGCTCAGCCACCTGGCGACTCTCGACCGCCCGACGCAGAAAGCGGTTGAGACGGACGATCATCTGCTGCTCAAGCGACGGCAGATTGAAATGGGTCACGCTGTCAGCACGGGCGCCCTGCACCAGCGTCAGCGCCTGGCGCAGGGTCTCCGCGGTCTCAGGCTGCGCAAGCACCGATTGCAGGTCGCGAACCAGCTGGGCGCCGCGGTTGTCGATTGCCGAAGTAGCCTCCAGCCCAGGTACTTCCGCGCCCTCCTGAGGGGCCGGTGCTGGCTGTGTGGCGGTGTCAGCAATCACCGGTGCCGGCGCCGCCTCGGGCTTCGCGTACTGCGGCCCGGTGGCTTCCTCCGGTGCCTCGAGCGCCTGTCCGGGGACGGGCTCGACTCGAGACTCAGCAGCCTCCGGATTCCCGGTCTGAGCGATCGGGACCGCGCTATCGCTGCCGGAATCGCGCGTGAGCCAGAACGCGCCGCCCGCGACCGCAAGCACGGCAATGCCCGCGGGCAGTGCCCAGCGGAGCGGTGACCCTCCTCCTGCTCCGGACCGGCTCGACTCTGCACCTGGCACCGGCGCGCGCTCCTGGAGGCTGGGGCGGCGCCCGGCGCCCGTGTTGCGCCGGCTGTCACGCACGTCCGCGACGATCGCGTCGTCCGTGGCTGGCGGCGCCGCCACTGGCGTTGTATCCGTACTGAGAGGCGCCTCTGTCGGCTGCAGGGACGGTGCTGCGGGCGCCGGCTGTAGCGACGGCTCCGTTCGCAGGGCAGGTGCGCCCGGCTGTGCCGGCTCGGCCTGGAATGTCGGCTCGGTCTGAAGCGAGGGTCCGGTCTGCAGTGACGGCGCCGGCGCCGCTGGCGCCGGGGGCGGTGGCTGCAGCGAGGCCGCCGGCAGCATCACCGTGCCCGGATCCTCTGGCGCCGGGGCTTCGGATGGTTCGAGCACAATCTGCCCGCGCCGCAGTGCGCGCAACATGTCGTTAATGCTCTGTCCAAACTCTGCGACCTGCTGAAAACGATCCGATGGTTGCCGCGCCAGGGCGCGGTCAAAGAGGTCCTGCAGTGGCTCGAAGCCCGGGGGCAGCTTCTGGACGCCCTCGTGCACGAGCGCGTAGAGAAACGCCGCCGTGGATTTTGAGGGGATGGGCAACTCACCGGTGAGCGCCTCGTACATCACCACGCCCAGGGAGTAGATGTCGCTGCGACCGTCGACCGTATCGCCAGTGGCCTGCTCCGGGCTGAGGTAGCCGTAGGTGCCAAGGGTCATGCCGGCGCTCGTCAGCTGGGTGTTGGCTTCGAACAGCTTGGCAATGCCGAAGTCCGCCAGCACCGCGTGCCCGACCTGATGAAACAGCACGTTATCGGGCTTCAGATCACGGTGCACAATGTTGCGCGAATGCAGCAGCTCCAGGGCGCTGGCGAGCTGCGCCCCGAGCTCCAGCGCCTGCTCCGGCGCCATCGCGCCATCGCGGGTCAGGCGCTGGCGCAACGTGCCCCCGGAGAGGTAGTCCATCGCGATGTAGGGGCGGCCCTCGACGAAGCCGTAGTTGTACACCGCCACGATGTTGGGATGGCCGCTGCTGGCCGTCACCTGGGCTTCGCGCTGAAAGCGCGCCGCCAGGTCTTCGCCCAGCACCTCAAGGTCCGCATTCATGATCTTGATGGCTACCATGCGGTCGAGCTTTTCCTCCCGCGCAAGGTACACAGACGCCATGCCGCCAGCGCCCAGCTTGCGGATCAGGGTATAGCCATCAATTTCAATACTTTCAGACACTTATGATTCTATCTTGATGTGTCAGCGGGTTTTTGCGAGCGCCCCCAGCGCCGCGGACGGCACCGCGCGCGGCGCCCCAGAGACACATTGTGCCATCGCGGCGGGTTGCCGGGGCACAGCGATCATGGCGAGTGTGTAAGCAGGATTGCGAACCCTGGCATGAGGCGTTCGCGGCCTGCGCGTTCAGCCAGTGACCAGGGCAATCACCAGGAAGATCGCAGCGACCAGCAGCCACGTCCGGTGCTGCGGGCGGAAGGTGCCGCCACCGCGGACGATGCCAATCACGGCGGCGGCGCTGAACACGGCCGCCAGCGCTAGCAGGATGGCCGCAGCGCTGTTCATCGCCTGCGGCCTGTTAGGCCAAGGCCTCTCGGGCCAAGCACGCCGGGGCCGCAGTCTCGTGAGCGTCGGCGCGCTAGCTGCACTTGCCTTCCGCCTTGCATCTCGACTTCTTGTAGCCCACCTCATCGACGGCAGTGCCCAACCCGGAGAGCTCCGCGCCGAATGCTCGCACCGCCCTCGCGAAGTCGGCGTCTGCCTTGCGAAACTCGGCGACGCTCTGCCCCACTTCCACCGCCAGCTGCGGGAAGGTCGCTTTGATCAGGTGATCCCAGAACTCCTGCTGATGGCACCACTCGTGAAAACCCAGAGTCGTATCGCCATTCGCCTTGTCCTTGGTCGTCGTGCCCCGACCGTAGAGCGACGGGTCCCGTGGGCTAGCTTGGTCGCCGTAGCTGGTTTGAATGGTGTACACACCGTGGAGCCTGAAGCGTTGTTCGATCTTTACGATGCGGCCGTTCTGGCTTGCGAAGCGCAAGGGCGTGGGCGAGCGAACAGCGTCCGAGGGGGTCACGCGGGTGACGGCACCCTGGGCATGGACCGAATCAGAGGACCTTTCGTCGGCGAGTATTTTCACGCTCAGGACGACATCCATAACCTCGTTGTCGATGCGGGCGATGGTCTGCGACCGCGGCGTGGTGCTGGGCGGCGGATTCGCCTTTTTGCTGGCGGTCCCCAATGCCTGTAGCGGTGCACCCGCGCTCACCTGAAGCCCCATCTCGCCGCCGGCGGGTGAGCGGGCATGACGAACCGTGAGGTTCGGAATGTCATCGTACGCAAAGCTGTTTGCGTCGCGAAAGAAGCCGGTACCAGCGGGCATTGCCGGAGCGTCCGGGTGCGTGGCGGCGGCCGCTGACGAGACTGACTTGTTTCGGTCTGGCATGCCCATCAAGCGATCTCCTCTTTGCAACGGACTCGTGGTTTGCGGATGAAGCTGGCGAAGCTGCGTCGCCAAACCAACGGTGCCGGCTAAGCAATCCCCGCAAACCGCTCCAGGGCCTCAAGTTGCCGTGGAACGAAGGCGTCGGGCTCGAAGTGTACAACCTGCCCGGAATACACAATGAACTCGCTCAACGCGCGATTTCGATCCACCAGACCCGAGCGCGCCCCTGCCAGCTCTGCCAGGCACTGCTTCGCGCTGATCGGCTGGCCCAACCGGTAGCGTCCGGTGGCAATCTGCGTGCCGCTGGCGCGTTCCTGCAAGCGCTCGCGCGCACGCGGGTCCAGCGCACCCTCGGGCGTACGTATCTGCGGGCCGAGCATGAGCGCAAGTGCGCGGGTGGCGACACGAACATGCGGGCCATCAACGGCCGCGTGCTCCAGCAGGGGTTCGAGCACCGCCGGATAGCCAAACACGCCCAGCGCAGCAAGATGCAGCTCCGGTCGTCGGCGCGCCGCCACCAGGAGCTGGTCCGTATCGGCCTGGTCTCCCTGGATTGCGAGCATGAGCAACGGCGCGGATTCTTCCGGATAGCGCTCCGCCAGCGTACGACACAGTTCTCGCAGCCCGGCTTCGCGGTAGCGGTAAAGGCAGTTGAGATAGGGCTCCAACACTGTGCCAGGAACCTCCGTGCCGAACGCTGCGACCGCCGATTTGAGCGCTTCGGGCACACCTCGTCTGATGGCATCAAACACGTCCCCGAGCAGATCCACATCATCGGTCGCAAGCCCCGCGTGCAGCTGCGCACTTTCGGCTCTGCGTCGATAACCCAGCAGGTAGATACCCAGGCGTCCAAAGCGACTGTCCGTCGAACCCGCCCACCTGCTGGCCCAGTCAAAGACGGCACCGTTCGGCGCGTGCGCCAGCCCTTCACGGAAGGCCAGCAAGGCGCGTGTGTCATCGGGCAGCGCAGCGGCGGCTTCCAGAAACGACGTTCCCGGGAGCATGCCCCCTAGCAGCCCCGCGGCAAAGGGCGCGCCGGCCTCATCCCGAGCAACGCCTGCCAGGAGCTCACCAATGGCGCGAGCCCCCTGCGAGACGACCGCATCGCAATGCCGCAGCAACCGCTCTTCAATCCGGGAGGCAGCGCGCCAGTCCTCTTCCGGGCTCTGCAGCAGGCCGGTTCGCTGGTAGTACAGCGCGCTGAGGTCATCGCGATGAGCCATTCGGCGGTCGTACAACGCCAGATCGCGAGCAGGGTTGGTGCTCTGCGCCAGCTCCGGTGCCTGCACGGCCACCAGAGGGTACCGGTCCGCGACCGGGTACAACCCCGGCAATTGCCGGTTTGGCTTGGGAAAAGCCTGCGCCCGACCCCCCGGCTTGAGCACGCAGGCCGCACGGGTACCGGAACCCTCCCCCGCGAAGACCAGCACCGCCGAATCAGGTTCTCTGCGGGCGCCCACATCGCGAGCAGCAAGCCCCAGTAGTGTTGCTCCCATGGCGGCACCCAGATCACCAAACACATCCACGGGATGCCGCAAGCGAGTGTCATCACTAAGCTGAAGGCGAATGCTGGCATAGGCCCATTCGCGTGCACGATAGCTTTCCCCGTTCAGATCACTCCAGACCGATGCCAGCCTGGCGCTATCGCTCGAACTGTCCGCAAGACTCACGCGGCAGACGTCTGTGAGGGCATTTCCTGTGAGCACAGAGCTCTGTTCGCTCGTCTGCGGCTCTGTTGCACCAGCTAAGGAGACAATGTGTGCCAGCGGATCAACCGCCCTTTCCCTGGCCTGAGCTCGACGCTCGACCACAAGAAAGGCTGCGCCCTCACCGGGGATGAACCCATCGTTCCGGTACGAAGTTTTCAGGCATCGCCGACGCTCAAAATAGCGAACTGCCTTGAGATGCAGGAGTGAATCAACGGCTCCGACGATACAGAGGTCGGCTGCGCCGCTGGCCAACAGCTGCTCGGCTCGCGCCAGGCCAGCTAGCGCGGAACAACGCCCTCCCGGTCGGGCTTCGACGACACTGAGCCCCGGCAGCCGGATTTCCTGAGCCCACTGCTCCAGCTCCCGGGTATCCACCGGGAAGCGAAACCCCGGAACTTCTGCGTCCGATTGTCCACAAAGGACCGCCACTCGCCCACCCCGCTCCAGCAGCGCTTCCGCCCGGGCATCCTGTAGCGCTTCTTCTATCGCCATTTCGGCGAGGGCTGCCAATCGCTTCGCCCGGATCTGCGGGATCCAGCTCATGACCTGACCACCGGCCAACGGCGCACGGGCCAGATCCGGAATGCGCTGCAGCGTGAGCGCGGTCTGGTCTGTTTCAACAGCGTCCCAACACTCGTCCAACCCAAGCCCAGCAGCGTTGACGATGCCTACACCGGTGACGGCAAGCTCGCACTTCACGACACGAGCGCCAGCGCGTCGCGATTGCGAAGGATCATCGCCAGACTGTGTGGCGCAACATCCTCAAAACTGCGCGGACACACCAGAGCGCAGCGCCAGGTCAGGATGACCATCGGTGAGACGCCGCTGATGCAGATGGTATCGAGCGAGAGCCAACGCACGCTCCTGACACCCGCGATCGCGCCAGCCAATACAGGTGCTCGATCTGGCAAAGCAAAAGAAACAACCGATTCAGCCCCGTACAGCCCTTGAATCGCGATACGCGTCTCGGCATCCAGGGACTCAAAGGTCTGCTCCGTTCGAGCACTCTGGTGATAGCGCACATCGAAGTCGACTGGTGGCAAGGGCATGCGAGTGCGTTGCCAGGCCTCATCATAGGTGCCTGCATGGGCGACCCGATCGGTGTGATTGCGTGGCAAAGGCCCGAGTGACCATTGATCATGGAAGCGCCCTTCGATGCGCTGCGCGCCAACGGCGATCCGAATCGTCTCGCCATCTCTCTCGCTCAGGCGGTCGGTCGAGGGTCGCGACACATAAAGATCGATCGCCGGCTTGCGATCAACGAGATCAGAATCATAGACCGGCTTAGGTGCGTCCGGTGGGCCGGTTGTAATGTCGCTGTAGGCGATGTCCTGCTGAACACTCGCCGGAAGGAGTCCTTGCGGGGAAATCGAGTAGGTTGCCTTAAGAATCGCGACAGCGTTCAGTTCGCCCGATGCGCCAACCATCGGTACCATCGCTGCCACGTGTGCAGTCTGATTCAGCAGTTCCACGGCGTCTCACAGAGGGGCATCTGATCAGCTACGGCTTGAAACCGTCACCGGGTTCGGATGGCTGGCTGGCAACGGCGTCGCACCACTGGTGCTGTAGTCGTTGTTCTCAGCACCGCTGTGTGGCGGTGAGCATGGAGGTGTACACAGAAACGTCACCTCGCTCACTTCGTCCTGCTGCTGATCCAGCATTCGGTTGCCCTGAATCTTGGCGACAGAGTTGCCGAAAAAGCCGTTCACATTGGAGTCCAGCGCCTTCAGATCATCCATGTTTGCAGGGCCGCCGAGTTTTGTTTCGATCGGGTGATCGGCCTGAACATCCATCGCCATCGGTGTCTGCTTACCTGCCTTCCAGTCGTCTACCATCTGATCCGCCAGACATGGTGACGTCGCAAGCTCTTCCGCAGCCTGCTTGAGCTTTGCATCGTCGCTGCCAGCCGCTTTCATTTTTCTGATCATGGCGTTGTTTGCCCGCGACTGAGCGTTCTTCTTTTCCTTGCCCAGATCAGTGCCGACATCTGGCGCGATCACCAGATTGCCAGGCAAGCCGC
>JBCDIK010000036.1:0-20388 GCA_038749065.1 Pseudomonadota bacterium
CCGCGATGCAGGAAATCAACAACTCCAGCAAGAAAATCTCAGACATCATCGGAGTCATCGACGAGATCGCCTTCCAGACCAATCTGCTGGCGCTCAACGCTTCCGTCGAAGCAGCGCGTGCCGGAGAACAGGGGCGAGGATTCGCCGTGGTTGCCAGTGAAGTCCGCAACCTGGCGGGCAGAAGCGCCACCGCGGCGAAGGAGATCAAGGATCTGATTCAGGACAGCCGTCGCAAGGTCGAAGAAGGCACCAAGCTGGTCGACGAGTCAGGGGAAACGCTCGATGGCATTGTCGACAGCGTCAACCAGGTAACCCAGATCGTCGGAGAGATCGCTGCGGCGAGCGCTGAGCAGAGCATTGGTTTGGAAGAGGTCAACCGTGCCGTGTCAGAGATGGACGAGCTTACCCAGCAGAATGCAACGCTGGTTCAGCAAGCCGCGTCCTCCGGCGCCGATCTCGGAAATCAGGCGCAGCAACTTGACCGCATGATGAGTTTCTTTGCCCTGGCAGGCTCCGCGACCGCGGCACCCATTCGCACCATACAGGACCACAGCTTCGCGCCCTCATCCAGGCACATGGGATCAGGCGCAACCGACGAATCGACAAGAACCCCCGAGCCGGAGCAATCGAATGCTCCGCAGTTTGTTGAAAGACGGTCGGCGGACCGCCCCTGGTCCGGTGCGCAAGAAGCAGCAACGCCGCCGACGGAGAGCGTGGCGCTCGCCTCCGGAACCGATGACGATCAGCACTGGGAAGACTTCTAGTGCGTATCGCTGCGATCTACAGAGGGTTTACCCATGAGTGATTCTGCGCAGCTGTGGCGAGTCAGCCTCGATGAGGCGGCTGAACCGGCAGACGGCGAAGGGTTGCCTGCCGCACTGCAGGCTGCGCTGGGGTCGGAGCAGTCGGTTCTGATCGACGCCCGGGAAACAAAAAGATTGCTCATTCTCGGCGCTGCAGCACCTCGTGGCATTCGCCAACAGCGCCAACGAGCAATCCCGCGAGACCCATTGGCTCGGAGCAGAGAGTGCGCTAGCCACCGCGCTCTCACTGGCAGGTATGGACGGCGTGCTCGAATGGTCCACGCAGTCTTTTCCCGAGGCGTATGCGCTTTGTGAATCAGAAGTTTCGACGCCCGAAGCCGACATGGTCGCTGCGACAGACACGGGCGAAACAGCTGACGCCAAGTCTGTGGACGGCGAAACCAACGGCGATGACGGACTCATCCCAGTCTTTTAGGTAGGACAACGATTCAAGAATGAACACGGCCCGCGCTTCTGCAACTCTGTCCGAACAGCGCAGTTTTGAACTGACCGATATAGAGTTCGAACAGCTGCGCGATGCCATCAAGTTGCATACCGGCATAACGCTAGGTGATAACAAACGGCAAATGGTGTATCGCCGTCTGTCTGACCGCCTGCGCGAACGAAACCTGAGGAGCTTTTCCGAATACCTGTCCATTCTGAAACGCGGCGATACGCTGGAGCTGGAGGCCTTTCGAAACTCTGTTACCACCAACCTGACCAGCTTTTTTCGTGAGCAGCATCACTTCGATACGCTGCGTGACACGCTGCTACCGAACATGTATCGCCGCTCCGGATCAGAGCGGCGGATCCGTATCTGGTCCGCAGGCTGCTCCACCGGCGAAGAATCCTACTCCCTCGCCTTCACCGTTGCCGACTTCCTGTCAGGCAAGCTGTCCTGCGATGCGAAGATTCTCTGCACCGACATTGATACAGACGTGCTTGCGACGGCTGAGCGCGGGGTGTACCCCATTGCCCGAATCGACTCCCTCAACGACGAGCAGCGTGCCCGCTGGTTTCAGAAGCGCGAAACCAAGAACGGAATGCTCGTACGCGCGCGCGACCACTATCGGGATCTATTGTCTTTTCGGCAGCTGAATCTCCTGAGCGAGTGGCCGTTCAAGCAGAAGTTCGACGTCATCTTCTGTCGGAATACGATCATCTACTTCGATCGCCCGACCCAGCAACGCATTGTCAATCGCTTCGCCGACGCACTGGATCGGGGTGGTCATCTCATCCTCGGCCACTCTGAATCACTCCACGAGCTGACCGATCGTTTTGAACTGATCGGCAATACCGTCTATCACAAGGTGCGCTGAGGCCGCGAAGGAATACATCCAGATGCCACAGACTTCAGTTCTCATCGTTGATGACTCCCCGGCCATCTGCCGTCTGCTGGCAGAGGTTCTGTCCCGCGATCCTGCGATTCACGTCTGTGGCACAGCAGGCGACCCCTTTGAAGCCAGAGACAAAATCAAGGCCTTATCACCGGATGTCATCACCCTGGATATCGAGATGCCGCGTATGGACGGCTTGACCTTCCTCGAGAACCTGATGCGCCTGCGCCCCATGCCGGTCGTCATGTGTTCGAACCTGACTTCCAAAGACGCCAAAGCCACGCTCAGAGCCTTCGAGCTTGGGGCCGTCGATTTCATCAACAAGACCCAGATGCTGCAGGACGCAAAGCGTGGCGACACGGCAGAAGACATCGCTGCGATCATCAAAGCCGCCGCCCGAGCAAACCTGCGTCGCGCATCCCTGGTCCGCGCTGCCTCAAGCCCGACCCATACCGTTGCGCCTGAGACCCTACCAGAACCCGTTCCCAGTCCTGTCGCCAAAGCGGCGCCGGCAACGCTGAAACCAACGCGCGACATCATCGCCATTGGGTCATCCACCGGCGGCACCGAAGCGGTCAAGGAGATTCTCTCCAAACTACCGCCAACGCTACCCGGCATCGTGATCGCCCAACACATACCGGCTGCGTTCAGCGGCTCATTCGCCGACCGCATGAACCGCAGCACGGAGCTCACGGTCAAGCAGGCAGAAGATGGCGAGGTGATTCACCAGGTCTGCGTCTATATCGCACCCGGCGGCCACCATCTGGAAGTGCTTCGTCGGCAGGGCCACCTGGTGTGTCGGGTCTACGAAGGTGAGCGGGTGAATCGGCACATGCCGTCAGTCGAGGTGCTGTTCGACTCCGTGACCGCGATCGCCAACCGCAGGACCATCAGCATCATGCTCACCGGCATGGGCAAAGACGGGGCCGAGGGCATGAAGCGACTGCATGACGCTGGCGCCCGAACCATTGCCCAGGACGAAGCGACCAGCACCGTGTTCGGCATGCCGGCCGCAGCCATTGAGCTGGGCGCCGCAGATCATGTGCTGCCTTTGCAGAGTATTGCACAGCGAATACTAGAACTGACCTACAACGGCGAGATGTGCCTAATAAAGAACGGGCCGGAAGCGCCGACAGTCTCCGCAACCTCTTAAACCAGTAACGAGAAGGATTATGAATATATTGGTGGTAGATGACAGCTCAGCGATGCGAATGATGGTCGTGCGCACGCTTCGCCAGGCAGGCTTTGATGCCAAGAACGTCGATCAGGCCGAGGACGGCCTGCAGGCCTTGGACAGCATAATGAAAAAGGTGCCGGACCTGGTTCTTGCCGACTGGAACATGCCCAACATGACAGGCATCGAGCTGCTGCGAAAGCTTCGAGAAGAAAAGATCGGCGTGGACTTTGGCTTCATCACCACGGAGTCAACGCAGGAGATGCGCAAAGTGGCATCAGAAGCCGGTGCAAAGTTCCTGATCGCAAAACCTTTCACGGTTGAGTCCTTTCAAAAAGTGCTCAATCACTTCTACTAGGCGCTAAGGATTAAGGAGAGCCCTATGACAACTTATGTAATTCCGAAGCCGGATGAGATCGCGCCGCTGCTGGAGATGGTCTTCGGCGAAGGCGTAGAGATGGACCTGGTGGATCAACCCGACCCGAAAGAGTGCCACGCAGCGACGTTTATCTGCGACGAAGACAAGCTGGTCGCACTGTGCCACTGCGATCCCTCGTTCGTCATCTACTCCGGCGCCGCCCTGTCCATGCTGCCAGCCAACGTGGCCGACGAGATGATCAAGGACAAGGAGTATACCGATGTCGTTAAAGACAACTTCTACGAAGTGATGAACATCTGCTCCAAGCTTCTGATGTCCGAAACCAGTGCGCACCTGCGTTTGGCGGAGACGCTGGATCCTGAGGCAGCGGCAGGACTGAACGAGAAGCTGCCGGAGGGTGTCGAAAACGTGGCCTATCGGCTGAAGATTCCCAACTTCGGTGAAGGCCAGATCTCTTTCTCTGTTAGCTAAGGCAAGACGCCATGAGTGTGTTTCAAAACATCGCATCACTCTTTTCGCGCAAGCGTTCGGAAGACGCCGAACTGCTGCAGCGAGCCCTGCACGACTGTCGGGCTCAGATCTCCGCGATCCATCGATCCCAGGCGGTCATTGAGTTCGATCCCAGAGGCGAGATTCTCAGCGCCAACGATAACTTTCTGGAGTGTATGGGCTACAGCGTCGATGAGATTATCGGCAAGCACCACCGGATGTTCGTCAGTCAGAGTTATGCAGGTACGGCTGAGTACCAGGCGTTCTGGGCCGCACTCGCCCGTGGCGACTTCCACGCCGGTGAGTACAAGCGCTTAGGGAAGGGTGGCAAAGAGATCTGGATCAACGCCACCTACAACCCGATCCGGAATGAAGACGGGCAGGTGGTCAAGGTTGTCAAGTTCGCCACGGACGTCACGGCCCAGAAGCACCGCAACGCCGACTTCCGAGGGCAGCTGGATGCGATTCACCGCTCACAGGCGGTGATCGAATTCACCACCGACGGCACCATCGTCGATGCGAACGACAATTTCCTGACCACCCTGGGTTACTCCAAGGCGGAGGTCGTTGGTCAGCATCACCGGATCTTCGTGCCGGCACAGATCGCCCAGAGCGACGACTACAAGCAGTTCTGGGGACGCCTGCGGGCGGGTCAGTACGAGGCAGGCGAGTTCGAGCGGCTCTCTAAGGCTGGAGAGCCAGTGTGGATTCAAGCCGCGTACAACCCGATTCTGGACGACGACGGCAAAGTTCTGAAGGTTGTCAAAGTTGCCAGTGACATCACCGATCAGAAGCGCCTGCAGCTCTCCATTGAGGAGTGCATGGCTGAAACCGCGAGCGTGATGGCCGCCGTCTCCGAGGGCGATCTGTCGCAGCGGATTCACGGCAGCTACGAAGGTCAGTTCGCCATCCTCAAGGACTCGGTGAACCAGACGCTGGAGAATCTCTCTACAACCATTGCCAGCATGGATACCGTTGCTCGCGGCGTCGATGATGGATCGAGCAACATTCTGCGGGGCAACCGGGAGCTGCAGCAACGCACGGAAGAGCAGGCCGCCAGTCTCGAGCGGACCGCAGAAGCCATGGAAGAGATCACCAGTACCGTGCGTCAGAATGCGGACAACGCGGCGCGCGCCAACGAGCTGGCTCAGCAGGCTCAGAACAATGCGGAGAGCGGTGGCACCGTTGCCGAACAGGCCATGAACGCGATGGAGGCGATCAACGAGTCGAGCAAGAAGATCGCCGATATCATCCGCGTCATCGACGAGATCGCCTTCCAGACCAATCTGCTCGCGCTGAACGCCTCGGTCGAGGCCGCCCGTGCCGGTGAGCAGGGTCGCGGCTTCGCAGTGGTTGCCAGCGAAGTGCGCAATCTCGCGGGACGGAGCGCAACGGCGGCGAAAGAGATCAAAGATCTGATCGAAGATAGCGGCACCAAGGTGGACGATGGCTCCCGGCTCGTGAACGAATCCGGAGAGGCACTCGCAGAGATCGTCGCCGGCGTGAAGCTGGTGACGGACATCGTCAGTGAGATCTCAACGGCCAGCCGCGAGCAGTCTATCGGCATCGACTCCATCAACCAGGCCATGACGCAGATGGACAGCGTCAACCAGCAGAACGCAAGGCTCGTCGGCAAGGTGTCGCAGTCCAGCGAGTCGCTCAGCGACCAGGCGGAGAATCTCCAGGAGCTGGTGGCATCGTTCTCGGTCACGGGCGCATCGCAAGGCCTCTCTCTGGCCGGCACCGCCGCCGCCAATCAGCGCCTGGCGGGTTAAGCCGGGCCAACCGGCAGCGATGATCAGCGGATCAGCCAGATGAGCTGATCCGTTTCGATCCTGCAGCTGAGGGTCAGAAAAGCGCGCTGCGAGGCGATGGCGCCCTGCCAGAGCGCAACCCAGGCTGCGAGCAGGTCCTCACGGTCCGCCGCGTCCAGCCCGCGCACGATCCGGAGCCCGCGCTGGCGGATCTCGATCGCGCCATCGCTGCGTGACCGACGCTCACAGGGATCGCCCATTCCGTCCATGAGCGCACAGAGGAAAGACGCCGCACTGTCCGCATCGCCGTCGACGGCCCCAACACTGGCTCTCATCTCCGGGTAGTGCTGCAACCCGGTCAGGCGCGCCGCGCGCTTGGCCAGCAGCTGGGCCTGTTCGCGACCGATCACGGCCACCAGGGCGTGCATGGCATTGCGGACATACTCCATCGCGTAGTTGCGGTTGGCCTTGGCCAGCCGTTCCTCACTCCACTGCTCCGCCGGCGGCGCGGGCTGCGCCGCCGGATCGTAGCCGGGCACGGGCTCATCCGGTGCAAACACCAGTCGCTCGTCGTCACCGAGCTCGTGCTCATATTCCCGGAAGTAGCCGCACAGGCCGAACTGCCCGGTCACATCCTCCGACACGCAGACGAAACCCAGACGTGGGTTCTTCAGGCTGACCCCGTTCTGAGCGTACCAGCCATGCAGAAAGCCGCGGCTGGCTTCGACCGGAATACCGCAAATCGCAGGTCCCGCATACATCCACCGCGGATAGCGAAAACGCACCCAGGCTTTCCGATCGGACTCGGGCATGTACTCCACAGCAACGCCGCCCATGCTGTTGGAGAGCACGTGATACTGCGCGCAGGCCACCGCGTGCGGCAGCTCCGCAAGACCCAGCTTTTCAAAGCTGGAAAGGAACTTCTCCTCGTGCTGGCGGCGGAACAGGCGGAACATCCACTCGTAGACGGCGTCTTTGCCCGCTTCCACCGCAACCATGAGCTGCAGACCGAGAAAGTACTGATGATGCAGGGCCGCCTGTGCGGCAATCGCCTTGGTGTTCGTCATCGGTCTACAGCGCCTCTCGCAGCGCCGCGGCGATCTCGCCCGCAGCGGCAATGGTTTCCGGGTCGCTGCCGGCAACAACCTTCAGGTTCATGAGCCGGCAGCCTGCCGCCACGTAGGGCTTCAGCCGGTCGGCAACCTCAGCCGGGGTGCCATAAGGGGTATAGCGCTCGAACTTCTCGAAGGGCACCTTGTAAAACGCTTCCATCGCCCGGCTGACCCGAGCCCGCGCCTCCGCGGTGCTGTCCCCCACGCCCACCCAGGGTTGATACCCGTGCAGCCAGGAGACATCACCCCGGCCTGCTTCAGCCGCACTCTCGGCGATCAGTCCCAGCGCCTGCGCGTAGCGCCTCTCGGAGCACCAGGCGCCCACCCAGCCATCCCCATAGCGGCCGGTGCGGCGCAGGGCCGCATCGGAGCGACCGCCGACGATGATGGGTACCCGCGGCGCCAGGGCCGGGCGGATGAGCGCATCCTGCACGTTGAAAAACTCGCCGGCAAAGCTCACTTGCTCGCCATCCATAAGTGCTCGAACGAGCTGTAGGCTCTCGTCCATGCGCCGGCCGCGAGTTTTCGGATCGACTCCGCAGACTTCGATCTCATGGCGATCCTCACCGCCGATGCCAACACCGAAAATCATCCGCGAGCCGGCAACCTTCTGCATGCTGGCGAGCTGACGCGCCACGGGCAGCGGATGTCGCAGCGGCAACAGGTAGATACTGATCATGACCGCGATCGTTGGGTGCAGCTGCGACAAAGCCGCGACCTCAATGAAACCGTCGGTGCCGGCGCCGTTACGAAAGGACACGTGATCCGCCATATACACGTGGTCGATCCCGACGCTGACCATCGTCTCCAGCGTCTCCCGTCGGCTTTCCAGATCCGACTGCCAGAATCCATCCGGCGTCGCCAACCCTACCCTCATGCCTGCCTCTGATCCCATCTTCATGCCCGCAGCCTGAAAGAAACCAGCCGCTCAGGTCAACCAGGTGCAGAGCGCCGGCGATTGCTGGCAACCGCGCGGCGGGTTTGCAATGCTGGGGAAAATCAGCGGTCTTTCTCCATGGCGAAGCTCACCCTGCCCCTGCCACCATCACGCACGCTGCGTCGCTGCATCACCGCGGTCGTACTGCTCTGCATGAGCACGGCCTGCACGCCCGTGAGTACCGCACCGGAGCCGGTCGCACAGACCATCCTGGTCAACGCCCGTGTCTACACCTTCGACTGGCCCACGCCGGACGGCTCCGACGGGAGGCCGGCAGCCAGCGCACCGCTGCGTGACGGCCGCTGGATCCCGGATGCGGAGGCCGTGGCGTTGCGCGACGGCCTGATCCTCGCCGTGGGGACCAACGACGAGGTGCGGGCGCTGGCCGATGCGCAAACCCGCGAGATTGACCTCAAGGGCCAGACCCTCCTGCCGGGCCTGGTGGAATCCCACACGCACGTGTTCGAACTGGGCGCCATGCTGAACAGCGTCGACTTGATCGACGTCGACACAGAAGCCGAGGTCATCCGCCGCGTACGCACGGCCGCCGCTGAGGTCACGCCCGGCGACTGGGTGTCCGGCCAGGGCTGGGACGAAGGCGCCTGGGCCGACCGCTACCCGGACAAGGTCAAACTGTCCGCTGCGGTGCCCGAGCATCCGGTGGTCTTGAAGAGCCTGCACGGCTTTGCCGTCTGGGTGAATCAGGCAGCGCTGGACCGGCTGGGGATCACGGCGGAGACGCCGGTTCCGGTGGGCGGCAAGATGCAGCTCAACGCCGCGGGTGAGCCCTCCGGGCTGTTCCTGAACCGTGCCACGACGCTGGTCCTCGACCAGCTACCACCACGCACCCCAGCGCAGCTGGAACAGGATGTGCTTGCCGCGCTGAAGGAGATGGCCCGCAGCGGCTACAGCACCGTGCACGAGGCCGGGACTCCGGCAGCCCACATGGCGGTGCTGGAGCAGCTCGAAGCACAGGGTCGGCTGCCCGTGCGCTTCTACGCCATGCTCTCAGGGCGCGATGAGCCCCTGGCCCGGGCCTGGCTTACGCGAGGCCCGGATCAGGACAACGATTCCATGCTCGTCACCCGCTCGGTGAAGGCTTACTACGACGGTGCACTGGGATCCCGCGGCGCGCGACTGCTGGCGGACTACACGGACCGGCCCGGGCATCGTGGCGTCAGCGGGAGCGGCTACGGATTCGACAAGGCGTTGACCGAGGCGCTGATGGCCCGCGGGTTCCAGGTTGGCATCCACGCGATCGGTGACGCGGGCAACCGCGAAACGCTCGACTTCATCCAGGCAGTGCAGGCCGACACCGGTGAAGGAGGCCGGCACCGCATCGAACACGCCCAGGTGCTGCACCCGGATGATCTGCCGAGGCTGGCGCAGCTCGAGGTCATTGCCTCCATGGAGCCCCCGCACGCTGTCGAGGACAAGCGCTGGGCAGAAGCGCGCCTGGGCCCGCAGCGGATTCGCGGCGCCTACGCCTGGCGATCACTACGGCGCAGCGGTGCGCGGCTGATCTTCAACGCCGACAACCCCGGCTCAGACCATGACATCTTCTACGGGCTGCACGCGGCGGTGACCCGGCGCGACAAACAGCGGGAACCGGCTGGTGGCTGGTATCCGGAAGAGGCGGTCACTATGGAAGAAGCGCTGCGCGCCTACACGACTGAGGCGGCCTACGCCGCCTTTCGTGAAAACGAAACGGGACAGATCGCCGTGGGGCGCTGGGCTGATCTGACCGCGCTGAGCATCGATCCCTTCGCCGTG
This sequence comes from Pseudomonadota bacterium, assembly GCA_038749065.1. Lineage (GTDB taxonomy): Bacteria > Pseudomonadota > Gammaproteobacteria > Pseudomonadales > Azotimanducaceae > CALHVX01. Next base: position 9,759 of record JBCDIK010000036.1, read on the forward strand.
GCCCGGCAGGATCCGGCCCGACTGCTCGATGGCCAGGTCACGCTCACGATCATCGACGGCAAGGTACGTTACCAGGCCCCCTAGGCAGACAGCTGCAGCCACAAATGGTGATAGCCGCGCAGCATCGATGAGTGCGTCGGCTCGTTCACACCCGCGTCGCTGTGAGCAACAGCTCGGTAGCGCTTCAACATGCCCTGCAGCGCATGGCGCGCTTCCATCCGCGCCAGCGGCGCGCCGATGCAGAAGTGAATCCCGTGACCGAAGGTGTGATGGTCGGAGCGTGGCCGATCCAATCGAAACTCATCAGGCCGCTCGTAGTGCGCGGCGTCCCGATTCGCTGAGCCCAGCACCGTGTACACCGCATCGCCGGCAGCGATCTTCTGCCCGTGGAACTGCGCATCAACCAAGGCCGTACGATTGACCCAGTGCACCGGCGGATCAAAGCGCAGACATTCTTCGACGGCCGCGTCGATGCGGTCCGGCTGCGCGCGCAGCGTGGCCCAAAGTTCCGGATGGTCCGCCGCATAGTGCAGCAGATTGCTGAGCAGGTTGGTCGTGGTCTCGTTGCCCGCAATCAGCAGCAGCTGGCAGTAGCCGACAATGACCGCTTCGGACAGCGGCGCCCCCTGCACCTGCGCCGCGACCACCTTGCTGATCAAATCATCGCCGGGCTCGGCGCGCCGGCGCGGAATCTCGTCGCGAAAGAACGCCATCATCTCCTGGATATCCGGCATCCGTTCTGCCATCGACTTCGCCGTGCCCGTGCCTGTCAGGCTGTCCGACCAACGCTTGAAATCGTCCTTACGCTCAAAGGGAATGCCCATGAAGCGAGCGATGAGCGCGACCGGCAGCGGAATCGTTAACGCCTCGGCAATATCCACTCCCGCTGTCGGGTCGATCTCATCGAGCAGCTCCTCCACGACGGTGACGACCTCGGCCTCAATTGTTTTCATCACCCGGGAGGTAAAGGACCGGTTGACGATGGCTCGCAGATCCGTGTGCACCGGCGGATCGTCGTGCAACAGCGGTAGCGGCAGGGTCTGCTCCGCCCGCTGCTCAGGCAACCCGGAAGAGAATGAAGCCGGGTCCTTCAGGACAGCCCGAACGTCGTCGTAGCGGGACAGCACCCAGCCCTGCAGATCTTCCGCCCACCAGATCGGCGCCCCTTTGCGCCAACGCGCGTATAGCGGGTACGGGTTGGTGATCTGCTCGAGATCGGTAAAGTTCATGGCACGCCCTCCTTATGTGGAGGGTAGCGCAAGGGCCTCGGAGGGCTCTACTGCAAAGGTGCGCCGCTTTCGACCGGGCGCGCGAGCTGCCGCGCGACGATCGCATAGACCCCCGGGTGAAAGCCCAGGCCCAGATGGGTGCTTGTCACTTCGTAGTTCTGAGCGTGACCGTTGTAGCGATCGACAGAGGTATGCCAGGGGACGACGCCATCCATGCGGCTGTAGATACTGGTCACCGGACGCGTCAGCCCCAAACGATTGCGGCGGTCGATCTCGGTTTCGAGCTCATCGAGATCCCCGTAGCGAGTCGTGAACAACGGCGCGACGGAGGTGTACTTGGGCCCGCCAACGATCGGCGTGCCGAGGGTGATGACCTGTGCGACCTGCTCCGGATACAGTCGCGTCAGCTCTCGGGCGATGACTCCGCCCAGGCTCCAGCCAACCAGAGACAGGGGCGCGCCCTGCGCCTTAAATCGAGCCTCGAGCTTGACGGCAGCAGCGTCTACCAGCGCCTCCACACTGCCGTCATTGGCGCCCAGCCCCCAACTGTCCGCATCGAATCCCTGGCCGCGCAGGTAGCCTCGCAGCGCATAGAGAGAGCCATCGCCCGCGCCAAAGCCCGGCAACAGCAGTACGGGCTGGCCCTGCCCGCGGGGGGCCCGAGCCAGGGTCGGCAGGGACAGCAGCGACGCCAGACCTTGCACCGGTAAGTTCGCTTCGCCCAGACGATCAAGGAAGCCGGGGCCTGCGGGCTGATAGCCCTGTGGGTACGTCACCATGGCCAGATTGCCTCCTGTTGCCTTCTTCCGCGCCGAGTTTCGCCCTCGGTCACTTAACCTTATCCCCCGGGCTGTAGACGCCGGATGAAACCCCACAGATAGCCGAAGGGATCCGCCACGTTGAGCATTCGCACGCCAAACTCCCGATCGATCGGGTCGTCGCAGGACACGCCCGCGGCCCGAATCCGCGCACAGACCGCATCCACGTCGCCGACCCACACCCCCAACCAGTAAGGACGCGGGTCCGTATCCGCCCGCTTGCCGGAACCATCCAGCCACAGCTCCGTGGTGCCGATCCGCATTTCCGCGTTGGCCACAGCACCATCCGCACCCGGCCAGCGGCTCAGTTCCTCGAACCCGAACACCCGGCCGTACCACTGCATCGCCGCGGCGGCATCATCGAGAAAGAGATAGGGGACGATGCCCCCGTACTGGCCCTGCATGGCTCACTCCCGCGCTGTAACAAAGCGCTCGACGGTGTCGTTGAACGCCGCCAGCGCGCCCTCGAAACGACCGAAGGTGAGTCGTTCATTGGCGCCGCTGGCGAGCCCCGACTGGATACTCTCGCCGAGCGCAAAGTCTTCGTCCAGCGTCGTGCGGGTGATCTCGTGATTGTGCGCCCAGTGCGCAAGGTCGGCCGAGCTCTCCATGCGCGACTGCGGGACCAGCGTGGCCAGGCGCACCCGGGTCGCGTTCGCAGCGATCGGCATCAGCTGGATCCAGGCAATATGGTCTGGCTGCACCAGCAGCTGGTTAACGGGAAACAGGCTGTAGAGGAGCTGGGCGTGCTCGCGCAGCTCCCAGTTTTCGCTCGACGGATCGCCACGTTCGAAGAGGGAATTGCGCGGCAGCACCGATCGCAGGTGCACGCCGAATGGCTCATAGCTCGACAGGTTGTCGGGAAAGTGCGGCCCGATGGTCGCGCGATGCGCCACGCGGAAGTGATACGCCTCGATACCGCCCTCGACCAGGATTTTCCAGTTCACCGCCCGGACGTTCTCGTCTACGTGCGCCAGCTGCAGCGGCTGCTCCGCGAGAGACTTGAGGTCCTGGGCCAGATCACCCAGCCAGTCTTCCAGACGCGGTGCCTGCTCACCCGCCGGGTTCAACCACAGCCATCCATCCCGTTCCACGCAGCCGAGCCGCTTGAGCCTCAGCGTCTCGCGATCCTGGGCCGGAAAGCCCTGCCGCTCGTGCGGAACGGCGATCAGCGCCCCCCGATTGTTCCAGGTCCAGGCGTGATAGGGGCAGGAGAACCTGTGCTGGCAGCCCGCGGCATCGTCGACCAGACGCGTGCCACGGTGGCGACAGACGTTCAGGAAGGCGTGGACCTGGCCCTCGTCATCCCGGGTCAGCAGCACTGGCAATCCGGCGATCTCGCGGCGCAGAAAGCTGCCCGGCTGCGGTAGCTCACTTCCATGAGCGGCAATCTGCGGCTGCTTAAGCACCGCGTCGCGCTCCCGGGCAAACCAGCCGGGATCCAGGTAGCGCGCGACCGGGCTGGTGCTAACGCGCTCGTCCAGGAAGGCCTGTTTGTGGGCTCGCAGCTCGATCAGCTCGGCGGCCAGCGCCCGTTGCGTTTGTTCTTGCATGGTCTTGTCTCCCACCAGCCATCCTCACAGCAGTCCTCCGAGCGATCTTCGGAGCGATCTTCGGAAATCAACTTACCACTTGGTAAGTGGCGGGCAGGATGACTTACCAAGTGGTAAGATGTCAAGATCCGCCAGGGCGATCCGCGTGACCAACAGCAAAGACCAGTTCATCGAAGCGGCGATCCGCGTCTTCGCCGCGCGCGGGTTCTACGGCACCAGCATCGCCGCGATCGTGGCCGACCTGCCGTACACCAAACAGGCACTGCTGCATCACTTTGGCAGCAAGGAAAAGCTCTACGGTGAGGTGCTGCGACACATCTCCGAGCGGCTGGTGCGGGAACTCCAGGAAGCCATGAGCGAAGCGACCGATCCGCGCGCGAATCTCGAGATCACGCTGGTCGCGTTCTACCGCTCGGCCTTGACGTATCGGGACGAAACCATCCTGCTCATGCGCGAGCTGCTCGATAACGAGCCGCGCGCCGCGCAATCCAAGTCCTGGTACCTGCGGGGCTTTCTGGAAGGACTGTCGACGGCCGTGGCACAGGCCAACCCCACACGCTTCCCGGATCCGCAGGCTGCGATGCCACTGACCTATCAGCTGCTTGGGGCCATCCAGTACTTTGTGGTCTCGGAGCCAACCCTGCGCCAGCTCCTCGGGGCCGACGCGTACGCGGCCATGCGGGGGCGCTACGAGGATGACCTGCGCCTGCTCATCGCCCGCTCCGTGGACCACCCATCAGATCGCAGGGAGACGGCTGCGCGATGAAAACGATCGGTATTCTGGGCGGCATGTCGGCGGCGTCGACGCAGCTCTACTATCGGGAGCTGTGCGCGGAGACGCGCCGCCGCCTAGGTGGTCTGCACTCCCCGGAGCTGCTGATCCGCTCCGTGGATTTTGCAGAGGTTGAGGCGCTGCAGATGAACGGGCGTTGGGCAGAAGCCGGGGCGATGCTGAACCAGGAAGCCCATGCCCTCGTCCGCGGTGGCGCCGAGCTGCTGTTGCTCGCGACCAACACCATGCACAAGCTCGCCGCGGAGATGATGACCGGGATCGAAGTGCCGTTCCTGCACATCGCACAAGCCACTGCGCATGCGATCAGCCAGGCCGGTCTGCGCACACCGGGACTGCTGGCTACAGCGTTCACCATGGAAGAACCGTTCTATCGCGCCGTCCTGGAGCAGCAGGGGCTATCGCCTCTGATCCCGGAGCCCCAGGAACGAAGCGAAGTGCACCGGATCATCTACGACGAGCTTTGCCAGGAACAGATCCTTGCCTCCAGCCAGGCGCGGTTCATCGAGATTGCAACCGCCCTTAAAACCCGGGGTGCCGACGGCCTGATCCTGGGCTGCACGGAGGTTGGCCTGCTGCTGAACCAGGACAACGTGCCGCTACCGGTCTTCGATAGCACCCTCGTGCACTGTCATGCCGCCCTGGACCTGGCCCTTGCGCAGGATCCCTAGGATCCGGACCGCCGTCGCTCCTGCCGCCGTTCCCATCGCTCGAATGCGCGCGCCCGCTGCGCCGGCGTCATGTCGCGATAGCGTTGACGCAGCCGTTGCTGCTGCGCTTGCGGCAATTCGCGGAACCGGGCGCGCTGCGCTCGCAGGCGCTGGCGCTGCTGCGGCGACAACGCCAGAAAGCGTTCCATACGGGCAGCGAGCCGCGCGCGCCGTTCTGGAGGCAGTGCACGCCAGCGCTTGAAGCGTGCGCGAGACTGTGCCCGCTGCGAGTCATCCATATCCAGCCAGCGCTGCGCGCCACGCGCCAGCCGCTGCTGTTGCGCCGATGGCAACGCGTCCCAGCGATTCTCATAGGAGGCGAGCACCGAGCGCTGTGCTTCACTGAGACTGGCCCAGTCGCCCGCCACCGCAGTTGCGTCCGCATACGCACCCGTGGCGCCCAACAACCCCCACAGCAACAACCATCGGCACAAAGCGCCAGTCCAGTCAGAGCGCATGATCGTCTCCTTTCTCGTCATCAACGGCAGCGGGCAGGGCAGCTGCCGGCGCAACACCGGTCTCCGGTTCCGCGTCGAGGAATAGCGCCTCGAGATCCATCGGATCCTCCAGGCCCTCCGGCGCCAGCGACAGCAGCCCAAGAAACTCGAGAAACGCCTCGTCCAGTTCAGCCTCTGTGGCGCGCGGCTGCTCTGCGAGCACCAGGGTCACGAGCAGCAGCAACCAGGAAGCGCTGCGCCGGCTAGCCCGCGCCAAGATCGTTCTCCTCGAGCCAGGCCAGAAACTCCATCTCTTCGAGCAACTCCATCTCCTCGAGCAGTGCCAGCTGGGCCAGCGGTGTCTCCGCCGCGTCACTCGCGGTTGCGGCAGCAGGCGCTTCCCGCGGAACTGCGGCCACCCGCGACTCGACGGAATCAGCGCCCGGCGACAGCCTGTCCACCACAGCAACCGCCGCGACAACCGCCAGACCCATCGCCAAGGCGCCCGCGAGCGGCGCGCGCCAGCGCCAGCCGGGCACCCGTTCCGGGTGTGGCTGCGCACGTCGCAACGCCGCGCGGCGGGCGGCGGCCAACGCTGCCGCGGTTGCGTCATCAACCTGCTCAGCGCGCTCGCGCAGCGCCGCCAGCCCAATGGGCGCTGGCTCGCGACGTTGCGAACGGGCCTCCTCAGTGCGTTCGTTCATCCCAGGTACTCCCCCAATTGCGCCCGCAGGGCCTGATTGGCCCGTGAGCAGTGTGTTTTGACGCTGCCTTCGCTGCAGCCCATGGCGCGCGCCGTATCGGCAACGCTCAGCCCTTCGATCTCGCGCAGCAGGTAGGCCTGCTGTTGCCGCCTCGGTAGCGCAGCGATGGCGGCTTCGAGTGCGATCAGGCTGCGGTCGAGCGCCGCGCGCGCAACCGGTTCGCTGGTCGTTGGCGCCACCGCGGAGACAGCGTCCTGCCCATCGGGCAGCGGCACCGCGGACTGCGGCACAAACCAGCGCCGCCACACCCCCCGGCGGCGGTAGTAGTCGCGAATGCGGTTCTTGAGAATGCGATAAAACAGCGGTGGCCACTGCGTCGGGGGACGGTCGAGGTAGCGCTCCACCATGGCGAACATGCTGTCCTGGACCAGGTCCAGCGCATCATCCGCGTGCCCGATCGACAGCCGGGCGATGTTGAAGGCGCGCTTCTCGACGTCGGCGAGAAATCGGTTCATCTCGTCAAGGGAGCTCAAGCGTGGCGGACCCTGTCGCTGCGCCGGATCGGCGGGGAGTCTACACCCCCCGCCGTGTCCATCCGTTAGCGCGACAGGCGCCGGTCAATGCGCTGGCCACGACGATCGAGCTTGCGATCAATCCGGTCCCCGCGGCGGTCCAGACGCGCATCGGCCCGATCGCCGCGGCGGTCGAGGCGCTCCGCCAAGCCATCGCGGCCGCGCGCGGCGGCTCGATCAGAGGCCCGATCAAGGCGTCGGTCGATACGATCGCCCTTGCGGTCGAGCTGACGATCGATCCGATCCCCCTGGCGGTCATAGGCCCGCTCGATGCGATCGCCCGCATCGGCGAGGACCGGAGCGCTCGCGAACAGCGCGGAAAAGGTGGCGGCAATGATCATTCGATTCATGGGAAACCCTACTACTTGTGAGTTGCCCCCCTATAAACGCGCCAGCTAGGAAAAGGTTGACACGCACAGGCCACTTTTTTTTGAAAATTTTCCTAACAGTATGGCTTCAAGGTCAGCGAGGGACGCCGCCGTCAAAGACATTGATGGCCTGGTTGAAGGGCGCGCGCCCTTCCGCGTCATAACCGGATGCCGCCGGCGCCTCGCCCTGCCAGAGCGCCGCTGCGGCAGGGTCGTCGAGCAAGCCGCGCACGGCCTCGCGCCCCTGTTCGCTCAAGGCCGAGTAGCCGGCCCGCAGCTGTTCCAGGCAGTACACCCGATAGCGGGACACCGGCAAACGCTCGTAGCGCGCACCCTGAACCAACATGGCGAAGTGCGGGGCCTGCGCCCCCCAGGCGCGCGCGTTTTCCGTCAGCTGCACCAGGTGGGTCTGACAGACCTCCTCCAGCAGCGGTGCAAGATCCGCCGGCACCTGCTCGGGAAATGCGCCCTCCGCATCCATCGCCCCGGCGTTCCACATGCGGGCGACCCAGGCCAGCACCGCAGGCGCGCGATCGCGCATGATCTCCGCCGGGGTGGGGTCCTGGCCGAAGTGACGCAACATGGGGCCCATCAGCCCGAAGTCCGCAATCGATGGCCGCGTGCCGAGCAGAAACGGCCGCTCGGCAAACACCGCCTGCAACAACGCAAGGCAGCGCAGATACCCGCCCTCGACGTGCTCCCGATTGGCTGCCGTCACGCCATCGTTGTGCACAAAGCCCTTGAGCTGACGGCGCCGGATCGTCCGCCGGCGCAGCCAACGGGGCAACTTCAGGTGCGTCGTCAGCTCGTCGGTGAGAATGCGCGAGAGCAGTTCGCGATCGTGCTCGTAGCTCCAGCGGTAGTGCATGGCCGGGCGCCACAGCCACTCATCTGCATAGTCTTCGATCAACAGCGCCACGAACCGGACCACCGGATCCGCGGGAAGGATGCTCCGTTGCGGATGCTCCTGCTCCAGCTGCAGCAGTATCGGGGTGCTATCGGACATCCAGCGACCGTCAGCACGTTCCACCATCGGATGCTGAATACAGCCAACGGCCGCTTTGATCCGGGCCGCATCCGGGTAGGGCGAGGCGCGCTCATAGGCCAGCCCCTTGAAACGCAGATAGGTCTCCAGCTTGCCCGTGTAATAGGAAACACTCGCCCCGTAGACCTTCATGGCGACTCCTGCTTTGGACCATCACGCAGGCTACACTGCTTTGCGAAGCAGGAGGACCTATGGCGAGCGAACCCCACGGCATCTATCGCATGCACCGCGCCGGCGCACCAGACGTTATGGCCTTTGAGCCCGCAGCGCCGCAGGCACCCGGACCCGGTCAGGTCCTGATCGAGCACGAGGCAGTGGGGCTGAACTACATCGATACCTATCACCGCAGCGGCCTGTACCCGCTGCCGCTGCCAACGCGCCTGGGCGTAGAGGCCGCGGGGCGCGCCATCGCGATTGGCGACGGCGTGGAGGGGATCGTCGTCGGCGACGCCGTGGCCTACGCCGGCGGGCTGGGCGCCTATGGCACCTGGAACCTGATGCCGGCCAATCGCCTGGTTAAGCTGCCGCCGTCGGTGAGCACAGAAGTCGCCGCAGCCAGCCTGCTCAAAGGGCTCACGGCGGCCTATCTGCTGGAGCGCACCTACCCTGCCACTGCGGAGACGACGATGCTCGTCCATGCAGCTGCCGGTGGGGTCGGGCTGATTCTGTGCCAGTGGGCGCGGGCCATTGGCGCGACGGTCATTGCGACCGTCGGCAGTGAGGCCAAGGCGGACCTGGCCCTCGCCAATGGTGCCGATCATGCGATTCTTTACCGGCAGGAAGACGTGCCGGCACGGGTCCGGGAACTCACCGGCGGTGCCGGCGTCCAGGTTTCCTACGATTCCGTAGGCGCCGCTACCTGCGACATGAGCCTCGACTCCCTTGCCCCGCTCGGGCTCTTTGTGAGCTACGGCAACGCCTCCGGTCCGATTACCGCGATCAGCCCGCAGACCCTGCAGGACAAGGGCTCGCTGTTCTTTACGCGTCCAACGCTCGCCACCTACGCCGCGCGCACCGAAGACCTTCGTGCCCTGGCAGCGGCGTTCTTCGCGCAGCTCGACAGCGGGGCGGTGAGGATCCACATCAACCAGCGGTACCCGCTGAGCGACCTGGTGCAGGCCCACCTGGATCTGGAAGCCCGCAAGACCACCGGCTCGACCGTCCTGATTCCCTGAGCTGGCGCCCGACCCGGCCGTAAACACGACCGGCAGCCCCGCGCTTGACCTTCAGCTCATTTACGGATATTTTTTATCCGCAATTAAGCCGGGCCATAAAGAATCGCCATGAAATATCTTCTGATCGGACTGATCGTCCTCATCCTCCTCGGCGTGGCCGGTTTCTACTTCATGGGGCGTCAGTCCGCGAACGGCAGCGCTCCGGGGTTGCAGGGCGAGCGCCTGGCCGCCTGCCCCTCATCCCCGAACTGCGCCTGCAGCGAGGACGGCACGGCAGCTGAACAGTCTGTGTCGCCCCTGCCGCTCGACAGCTGGGCGCAGCTACCCGCGCTCATCACCAGCATGGGCGGCGTCGTGACGCGGCAGGAAGAGGGCTACCTCGCCGCCGAGTTCACCTCCAGCACTTTCAAGTTCGTGGATGACGTCGAGTTCCGGCGAGCGGAGGATGCGGTCCACGTCCGCTCCGCATCCCGCGTGGGCTACTCCGATGCCGGGGTCAACAGCGCCCGGGTCGCCGCGCTGCGTGCAGGGCTGAGCAACTGACAGGCACGCCCAGGGAGCGCAAACGTGAAGCTTGGCAAAGGGGTTGAGTGGGCGGTACATACCTGCGCGCTCCTGGCGCTGCTCCCAGCAGGAGCAACGCTGGCCGCGGAGGCGTTGGCGGACTTTCTGGACGTGCCTGCGCCCTATCTGGCCAAGCAGCTCCAGGCGCTCAGCCGCGCCGGCATCGTGAGCGCCAGGCGGGGCGCGGCAGGCGGCTACGGCCTGGCGCGGCTGCCGGAGACGCTCTCGCTGTGGGACATCACCGCAGCTCTGGAGGGCAAGGCGCCGAGCTTTCGCTGCACCGAGGTGCGGCGCAATGGTCCTTGCGGCGCGGCCGCGGCGGAATGCTCGAAGCCCTGCCCGATCGCTGCGGCGTTCTACGAAGCGGAAGCGAGCTACCGGAACGCCCTGGCGCGAGTGCGGCTCACGGACGTGATTCAGGGGGTCGCTCGGGATGCGTCTGCAGCGCGCAAAGATCGAATCAACCAATGGATCGCCGACAACGTAGCCCTGCCCACCTGACCTACCCAGCAGGGTTTTTGCTAACCACAGGAGAACCACCATGTTTGCCGAACACCATCTGCCGAATCACCCGGCCCTCACCGTCGGTGCACGCCTGCTGCTGACGTCCCTGTTTTTTCTGTCCGGGGTGACTCACTTCACGAACATTCCCTACTACCTGTCCC
>JBCDIK010000037.1:0-20360 GCA_038749065.1 Pseudomonadota bacterium
AGCGTTTCGAGGAGCTCACCTCGAAGGAGACCCAGGCCCGCAACGAGACCGCCGAGCTCTACATCCCGCCCGGCGAGCGCCTCGGCGAGAAAGTGATTCACCTCAAGGGGGTGAGCAAGGGCTTCGAAGACCGATTGCTCATCGACAACCTGTCCGCGGAAATTCCGCGCGGCGCCATCGTCGGCATCATCGGCGGCAACGGCGCCGGCAAGTCCACGCTGTTCAAGATGATCACCGGGCAGGAACAGCCGGATAGCGGCACAGTAGAGATTGGCGACACCGTCGATCTGGCCTACGTGGACCAGAGCCGCGACGCGCTCGACGGCAGCAAGAACGTGTGGGAAGAGATCAGCGACGGGCAGGATTACATCCGCATCGGCAAGTACGAGATCGCCAGTCGCGCCTACGTGGGTCGCTTCAACTTCAAAGGGCCGGATCAGCAGAAGCGCGTCGGTGATCTGTCCGGCGGTGAGCGCAACCGCGTCCACCTGGCCAAACTGCTGCGTCAGGGCGCCAACGTGCTGCTGCTCGACGAGCCCACCAACGATCTGGACGTAGAAACACTGCGCGCCCTCGAAGAAGCGCTGCTGAACTTTCCCGGAACCGTGCTGGTCATCAGCCACGACCGCTGGTTCTTAGATCGCATCGCGACTCACATGCTCGCTTTCGAGGGCGACAGCCATGTCGAGTGGTTCGCGGGCAACTTCACCGACTACGAACAGGACCGTCGCAAGCGCCTGGCCGACGCCGGCCTCGACGCAACGCCCACCCGTGTGCGCTACAAACCGCTGGAGCGCTAGGCGGCGCCGCCACTGGCGACGCTGTCTGCCGGTGCTGGGGCTGGCACTGGGGCTGGCGGGCACCAGCGCTCCGGCAATCGCCACGCATCCCGGCGACGGGGACAGCAGAACACTTCACGCCGGAGAGCCGCTGGCGGGGGTAGCGGGCGGGCGCTTGAGCAACGCGCAGATCCGGGCCTTGCGCCTGGATCGTTGGCATCGCGTCGATGGGCCCGGCGTGACCGTCTACAGCAACGGCCAGCCCCGGCAGATCCGCCGGGCCACGGCCGACTTGCTACGCTTTCGCGACGGCGCTCTGAAGCTGCTCGGTCTGTCGCCGGACCAGATTCCTGATCACCCCCTAACGATTTTTCTGCTGCGCAGCAGTACCACCGCGACGTTGCTGGGTGACGGGCAGCCGGTGCTCGGCTACATGGTGCCCGGCCTGCGCAATCATCGCATCGTCGCGACGATGATCGATCGGGGACGGGTGCTGGGCAGCCGCAATGTGGTCATGCTGCACGAGTACGTTCACTACCTCCTTCGCAGCAGCACCTCATTCCATTACGCGCCCTGGTACAGCGAAGGCGTCGCAGAACTGCTATCGACAGCGATCCCAACCCGGCGCGGCCTGCGCTTCGGAGAGGCGCCCGCTAGCGCCCTCGCGTGGCTGGCGCAGGGCAACCCACCAGCCTTGCCGGTCGCAACGCTGGCCGGCTATCGCCTGGGCTCTGATCCGCGCGGGGGCCGGCGACTGATCGATCAGGCTGGCTTCTATCGTCAGTCGTGGTTGCTCGCCCACTATCTGTTGTTCGGTCCCGGAAACGCACGGGCGCCGCTCGCAGAATACCTGCAGCGCTTTGATGCGGGAGAAGACGGCCGGCAGGCATTCGAGACCGCGTTTGCAACCGCGTTTACGGAAGGCGCCGAGTCAGCCGAAGCATCGCCGGGGCGCCCACCCAGTGTTGTACTCGATGAGCGTCTGCGCAGCTACCGCAGCGATCGCTACCGGTTCGAGCTGCCCTTAAGCGCGGTGGAGGACGCAGCCGACTGGCCTCTGTTCGCGCTGACGCCGCCGCAGGCACGACTGGCCGCTGCAACGCTGCTCCGGCATGCAGCGCCGGCAACAGTGATCGAATGGCTGGAAACGGCCGAAGGCGAGGCCCCCAGCGCAACAGTGGCGGCGCTACGCAGTCGCGCACAGCTGGGCGTCGGGGACTTCGACGAGGCGGCCGCAACGCTCGCTGCGGCGGCCAACGCACCCGGCGACCGCGAGCGACTGTTACTGGCTCGCGCTGACCTGGCGCTGGCGCGCTGTCGCGGCGAGGCCCGCGTCTGCGAATCTGAGGACACCCTGCGGGAAGATCTGGCTCTGGCCCGCGACGCCTGGGAAATCGCCCCTGACGCAGCAGAAACCCGAGTGCGCTACGCCGAAGCCTTACTGCGGAACGGTCGCAGCACCGAAGCAATCCCGCTTCTGAAGCGGGCACGAGCGCAGGTGCCCGCCAGCTACACCGTACTGCGCGAGCTCGGCCTCGCCTACCTCAACACAGAGCAATGGGCCCAGGCCGTCGAGCTGCTGCGCCTCGCCAGCGGCTGGGCAGCCAACAATCCTCCGGAACAGCGGCGCATCGGGGACCTGTTGGCCCTGGCACAACAGCGTCGCCGTGCCGCAGCGCCGAGGATTGAAGATGCCATGACCGACGACGCTGAGCCGAACCCAAGGAGTCCGTGAATGTTCGATCGACTGAAAGCTGCGCTTACGCTCACGAGCCTGTGCAGCAGCGCCATCACCATTGCCGCCACGCCCGCACCCCCTCAGCAGCTTGCGCTGGCGGCAGGGTACAAGGCCCAGTTCACCTGCAGCGCAACCTTCAGCGCCGGCAAGACCGCGCCCATGATCGCCGCCCAGGAACTCACCAATATCGGGCGCGAACTGCGTCCGCTACTCGCGCAGGTCGGCGATGCGCAGATCGATCGCGATCGGAAGCTGGTGGCCGTGACCTATGACGAGCGCCTGCCGCCGCGCATCGCAGCCTGGCGCGAGCATCTGGGCTGCGCGAGCCTGCCGCCGGGCGCGGCCGCCACCGCGGTCGACGAGCTGCCCAAGGTCAAGCTCCGCCGACAACGGGACGACGCTAGCGCCCTACCCTGGCCCTTTGGGGACGCAACGGCTGCGTTAACCTCGGCGCAGGCGGCACAAGCGGCAGACCTTCAGGGCGACGTCCGCGGCGCCTTCGCGGGAGACTTTGGCGGGGTGACCTCCGCAGTCCTGATCGTGCATGACGGCACCATCCTCGCGGAGCGCTATCTGCCAGGCTATACCTTTGAAACGTCGCAGCGCACCTGGTCCGTGGCCAAGAGCCTGGCCGCGACAGTCATCGGCGCGGCTGTGCACCGAGGCGTGCTGAAGGTCTCAGACCCGACTGCGCTGTCCGCATGGTCCCGCGCGGGCGATCCGAGTCAGGCGATCACACTCGAACATCTGTTGCATATGAACAGCGGGCTCGACAGCGATGCCGTCGGGAGTCGTACGCCGGAGGTGTATTTCGGTGGCGGCCTGGTCACGCAGGAAGTCACACGCCGGCGCCTGATCGCACCGCCGGGCACCCTGTGGCAGTACGCCAACAATGACACCATGCTCGCCATGCTCGCGCTGCGCGAGCGGCTCGGGCGCAAGCGCTATCTGAAATTTCCCTTTGAGCACCTGCTGCACCCGATCGGCATGCGGCACACCTATCCGGAGACCGACTGGGACGGCAACTTCATCATGAGTTCCCAGGTCTGGACCACGGCTCGCGATCTGGCGCGCCTGGGGCTTTTATACCTCAATGACGGCGTGTGGAACGGCAAGCGCCTGCTGCCGGAAGGCTGGGCTCAATACGTCCAGGCGCCCGCCACCACACAACCGCGCGCACGGATCAACGCCGCCCCAGGGACCCCAGGCCTGGGCTACGGCGCCCAGTTCTGGCGCCTGGAAGACTACGAGGGCGTTCCCGCCGACGCCCATGCCGCCATCGGCAACCGCGGGCAGTGGATTCTGCTGTCGCCGCAGGATGACCTGCTGATCGTGCGCCGCGGCTACGACCATGACGACAACCGCTTCGACGGGCCGGCGTTCCTGCAAACCGTTCGCAGCTCGCTGCAACTCGCGCCAGCGAGTGTCGCACAACGATGATCGATATCGAGCTGGCACCAGCGCCGGATTCGGCCTTCGAAGCGGCCTTGCAGGCCGCGATGGACAACAAGACCAAACCGGTGGGCGCGCTCGGGCGGCTGGAAGATCTCGCGCTGCAGCTGGCACGGATCCAGCGCAGCCTGACGCCAACAGCGCGGCGCGCGCGGCTGCAGATCTTTGCCGCAGACCACGGCATGGCTGCACATGGGGTGTCCGCCTTCCCGCAGGCCGTGACCGGGCAGATGGTCAGCAACTTTCTCGCCGGTGGCGCCGCAGCGAACGTAATCGCAGCAAGGCTTGGGGTCACCGTTGAGGTCATTGATGCCGGAGTCGCCGGCGAGCCCATCGAGCATCCGGCACTGCGCCAGCACCGCATCGGCCCCGGCACCGCCAATGCCATCCGCGGCTCGGCCATGACCGCCGAGCAGCGGGACCTTGCGCTGCGCGACGGCCAGGCCTTAGGGGCGGAGGGCGACGATGAGGTGGCCTGCTTCGGCGAGATGGGCATCGGCAACACCAGTGCCGCGAGCCTGCTCTACGCCAAAGTGCTGGGTCTTGAGCTCGAGCCGCTCTGCGGCCGCGGTACCGGCCTGGACGATGCGGCCCTTGCGCGCAAACGCGCACTCCTGACCGAGGCTGCTGCACGGACATCGCCAACCTTGACCGCACCGCAGGCGCTCGCCGAGTACGGCGGCTTCGAGATCGCGATGATGACCGGCGCGATGCTCGGCGCTGCGTCCGCGGGCAAGCTCGTGCTGGTGGACGGGTTCATTGCCGGCAGCGCAGCCTGCTGCGCTCTCGCAATGGCACCGGCGCTACGCGCCCATCTCTGTTTCGCTCACTGCTCAGCGGAAGCTGGTCACCGCATCGTCCTCGACACGCTTGGCGTGCAGCCGCTCCTGTCCCTGGACATGCGTCTGGGCGAGGGTACCGGCGCATTGCTCGCCTGGCCTTTCGTCCAGGCCGCCGCCGGCGTACTGAGCGACATGGCCAGCTTCGACAGCGCGGGCGTCAGCCAGAGCGACGCGTGAGCATCCTGCGCCAAGAGGCCGCGATCCTGCTGCTGGCAGTTCAGTTTCTGACCCGGCTGCCAGTCAACAGCGACTCCCTGTGGAGCGCCGAGCGGGAAGCTGCGATCCCGCGCTACCTTCCGTTGGTTGGTGCCGCGCTCGGTGTGCTGTTGGCGGGACTCCTGTGGCTGCTCAGCGCCGCGCTACCACAATCGGTCGCCGCACTGCTCGTGGTGAGCGCAGGCTTGCTGATCACCGGGGCCTTTCACGAGGATGGCCTGGCGGACACCTTCGACGGGATCGGCGGTGGTACCGACCGGGCGCAGGCGCTTGCGATCATGCGCGATAGCCGACTGGGCACCTACGGTACGCTCGCGCTCATCGTGGTGTTCGCCCTGAAAGTCGCAGTGCTGAGCGCTCTGCCCCTCGGCCTTGCCTGTGCCCTGCTGATCACCACGCAGGCCCTGTCACGCCTGTCCGCGGTGGGCGTGATGGCCACGAGTCACTATGTCCGCGACCACGGTACCGGCAAACCGACCGCCGCGGGGATCAGCACCCGGTCACTGCTGTTTGCCAGCCTGTGTACCGGCGCGACCTTACTGGTGCTGGCCCCCTGGGGTAAGGCGGCGACGGCCGTACTGCTCGGCACCGCGTTCGGTCACCTGGCGATGCGCGCACTATTCGAACGCAAGCTGGGCGGCTACACCGGCGATACGCTCGGCGCGGTACAGCAGGCCAGCGAGATCACCGCGCTGGTTCTGGCGCTGGCATGGCACTGATCCTGCTGCGCCACACCACGCCTGCCATTGCAGAGGGCACCTGCTATGGCCGCACCGATCTGGCCCTGGCAAGCAGCTTTGATGCGGAGTATGCGCAGATCAAAAGTACGCTGCCCCCGTTCACGGAGGTGATCTGCAGTCCCCTGCGTCGCTGCCGTATCCTGGCGGAACGCCTGGCCGCTGAGCCTGATCGGCACATCGCCATCGACGAGCGCCTGATCGAGATGGACTTCGGACGCTGGGAGGGCCAACGCTGGGATGCGTTACCTCGTACCGAGCTGAACGCCTGGGCCGCCGATTTCTGCCATGCGGCACCGCACGGAGGCGAAAGCGTCGCGACCCTGCACCGCCGGGTGCAGGGTGCAATCCGAGACCACGCGAGCACGACTGGAGACTCCCTGTTGGTGACGCACGCCGGGGTCATTCGCGCTGCCTTCGCCCCAAGGCTCGAACAATCCCTGTTCGAGACCCGCGTCGAATTCGGCGGGTTCAGAACCCTCTCTTTAACAAACGAGGCATCCTCACAGGAGCGCTCATGAGTGACCACAAGGAACCAGACGCGACCGAGCACAAGGAAGCCATGCAGGCACTGCAGGCCGAGCAGCGCAAGAAGACCGCGGCGGCGAAAAGGCCCGAACGCGGCCTGGTGTTCGTACACACCGGTAACGGCAAAGGCAAATCCAGTTCAGCTTTCGGCGTGGTTGCCCGTGCACTCGGCTGGGGCCAGCAGGTTGCGGTCGTACAGTTCATCAAAGGGAAATGGCTGACCGGCGAACGGCAGTTCTTTGACCGGTTCCCCGACGAGCTGGTATGGCACACCATGGGTGAAGGGTTCACCTGGGACACGCAGGATCGTGAACGCGACATCGCTGCCGCAACCAGTGCGTTCGATAAGGCCATCGAGCTCATGAACAGTGGCGCCCATGATCTGGTGGTGCTGGACGAGATCAATATTGCGTTGCGCTATGACTATCTCTCCGCCGAGCACGTCATCGCCGGCGTTGCGCAGCGCGATGCCCGAACCAGCGTCATCTTGACCGGACGGGATGCCCCGCAGGCCCTGTGCGACTACGCGGACCTGGTCACGGAGATGCGCGAGATCAAGCACCCGTTTCAGGCGGGCATCAAGGCCCAGCGCGGCCTCGACTTCTGAGCCGGGCCCAACGCAGCGATGACGACGGAAAATTGACAGCCCCAGATCGATCCAACAGACTTCGTCGTGATGGTTCTGCCTTAACGGCAGCGAAGAGGGAACGCGGTGCGAAACCGCGGCTGTACCCGCAACTGTAAGCCAAGAGCGACCGATCTAGTCACCACTGGGTACGCCCGGGAAGGGGATTGCGAGCGACGACTGGCGAGCCAGGAGACCTGCCATCACGTCGTTCGTCCGGAGGCCGGGAACTGTTTCCTGCGGGCAAGAAGACGCGCATTCGCCTGTCTTTTTTCAAGCGACACCCACCAGACCCAACCGTCCGCGCCGTGCTGGCGAGGTTGGCCTTTGTTGCTGCAGCGGTGCCCCGGCACGGTGGAGCGCCGCGGAGACAAGCCCATGCACACATCATCACCCCTGCTCGCGACCGCGCTGATCGCGCTCGCTGGCGCGCCCGCCGCAGTTGCGCAACAGCGTCCTAACGATCGCCTCGACGAGATCATTGTCGAAGCGACGCGGCTCGCCCAGACCACCGCAGAAATCGGTTCCAGTATCAGCATCATCGATCGCGAGCGCCTGGATGAGCTCGCTTTCCCATACGCGCTGGATGCACTGGCCCACGCTCCGGGGGTCACGATCAACCAGAACGGTGCCTTCGGCGGTCAGGCCTCGGTGAGAATCCGCGGCGCGGCCAGTGAGCAAACGCTGGTGCTCATCAACGGCGTCCCGGTCAATGATACGAGCACGCCCGGTGGCGGCTTCAATTTCGCACGCCTGGATACGGAGAACATTGAGCGCATCGAAGTGCTCAAGGGACCGCAGTCGACACTGTGGGGCACAGACGCGATCGGCGGTGTGGTGTCCATCACGACCCGGCGTCCGGAAGAGGGTCTTGGCGGCAGTGTCTTTCTGGAAGGGGGCTCCTTCGACACCTTCCGCGGCGGCGCTGCAGTCGGCGGCGCCGGCGACACCGGTGAGTTCCGGATCGCCGCGACGCGCACGGAGACGGATGGCATCTCGAAGGCCGATGAGGATAACGGTAACCGCGAAGAGGATGGCTTCGAAGCGGATACCGTTACCCTTCGCGGCGCACTGAACCTGCCGCGGGAGGCCCGCCTCAGCGCAGACCTGCTCTGGACAGATGCGGAAAGTGACTTCGACAGCTTCGTGTTCGGCGCTCAAGGCAACGTGAGCGACGGCGACGAGACCAGCTTCACCGAGGAACTCTCGGGTAACCTGTCCCTCTCCCTGCCTATCCTCGACGGTCGTCTGACGAATCTGTTCCTGGTGGGCTACAGCGAGATCGATCGCCGCAACGTCTCGAACGGCGCAGAAAGCTTTGCCGCCGAAGGCGAGCGGACCCTGCTGCGCTATCAGGGAACCGCGTTTCTGGGCGAACAGCACACGCTGGCGTTCGGACTGGAACGGGAAGAGACAGAAACCACCAGCGATGACACCACCATCGATGGCGCGTTCCTACTGTACGAGTACCAGCCGATTGACCCGCTCACACTCACCGCCGGCCTGCGCCGCGACGATCACGACGAGTTCGGTGCGGAAACCACCGCGCGGCTCGCAGCGGCCTACGCCATCAATGAAGCGATCACCGTCCGGGCCAGCTGGGGCGAGGGCTTCAAGGCACCCACGCTGTTCCAGACCACTTTTTTCTGCTGTGGCGCCGTGGCCGCCAACGCCGATCTGGTCCCGGAAACCTCTGAAGCCTTCGATATCGGGATCGACTGGCGCAATGAACGCACCACCATCGGGGCATCCCTGTTCCGGCAGGACACAGAGGAACTGATCACCTTTTCTTTCGCTGTGGGCGGCTATGAGAACATCGCCGAGGTCGAGTCCCAGGGCGTGGAGCTGACCATCGAACACGCGTTAAGCGATGCCTTCAGCGCGGCGCTCAACTACACCTACCTGGACACGGAAACGGGCACCGGCGACTCGCTCTTTCGCCTGCCGGAGCACGCCGCAGACCTGACGCTGAACTATCGACCGAACGAGCGCTGGCGCGGCACCCTGCTCGTGCGCCACAACGGTGATGAGGAAAACACGAATGGCACGACGCTCGACAGCTGGACTCGCGTCGATCTGAGCGGCAGCGTCATCCTGGGCGAACGTGCGGAGGTGTTCGGTCGCATCGAGAACCTGCTGGATGAGGACTACCAGCAGATCCTCGGCTACGGCACTCCGGGTCGCTCCGCCACCGTTGGCGTGCGGTACCGGTTCTAGTTGGCGATGGCTCACGCGGGGCGCTACTGGCTGAAGCTGTGTCTGGTTGTAGGCACGCTTGCCAGCGCTCCTGCTGGCACGCTCGCCGGGCCATCGGATCCGGTCATCCCGCAGCGGATCATCAGTCTCGACTACTGCGCCGATCAGTACGTGCTGCGCTTCGTCGAGCGCCCGCGTATTCTGGCCGTGTCTCCCGATGCCACCCGCGACTTTTCCTACGAGCGCGCCAAAGCCGTGGGGGTGCCGATGGTGTCGCCACGTGCTGAGGACGTGGTCCTGCGTGAGCCGGACCTGGTCGTACGCTCCTATGGCGGCGGACCCGGGGTGACTGCGCTTTTCGAGCGCGCGGGCATTGCGGTCGTGAACCTGGGATTCAGCAACACCATCGAAGACATCCTGACCACCATCGCGCGCATCGCGCCCCGCCTCGGGAATGCCCCGGAGGGGCAAGCCCTGGTGACGCAGATGCGCGCAAGGCTGGCGCGGCTTAAGGCCGCGGCGGCACAGCGCAGTGCGCTGTATCTGACGCCCACGGGGGTCACCAGCGGCCCGGGCTCGCTGGTGCATGAAATGTTGCGCGCCGCGGGACTCGTCAACTACAGCGAGCGCGCGGGTTGGCACCCTCTACCGCTGGAGCAGCTGGCCTATCGCCAGCCGGACCTGATCGCAGCTGCATTCTTCAATACACAGACGAGTCACCGCGATGCCTGGAGCCCATCCCGTCACCCCGTTGCACAGCGTCAACTCAAGGAACAATCCGTGGTCCCCCTGCAGGGTGCCTGGACCGCCTGCGGCGGCTGGTTTCTGATGGAGGCGATCGAAGCGCTTGCAGCTAGCGCGCACGGACCGTGAGCAAACGCGGACTACTAGTGCCGGTGCTTGCTGCCGTCAGCCTGCTGGCGATTGCCCTGGGGTGCATGCTCGGCTCGACGCCGCTGTCCGTGGCGCGGGTCCTCTCAACCCTTGCAGGTGGCGGCAGCACCGCTGACACCATCGTCATCTGGGAGATTCGCCTGCCCCGCTCGCTGGCCGCCTTCCTGGTCGGGTTGGCCCTGGGTGCCGCAGGCGCGGCGTTGCAGGGGCTGCTGCGCAATCCACTCGCTGAGCCCGGCGTGCTTGGGGTGTCCGCGACCGCCGCGCTGGGGGCCACCTTCGTGCTCTATTTCGGACTGACCGGCAGTAATGCCTGGCTGTTACCCATCGCCGCGGTGGTCGGCGCCCTGGCGGCGACGGCGTTGCTCACCATTGCTGCCATCCGGACCGCGTCCACCGTGACCCTGATCCTGATCGGGGTCGGGCTTTCGAGCTTCGCAGCGGCAAGCATGAGCCTGCTGATGAACCTGGCGCCGCACCCGTTTTCCCTGTCGGATATGGTCAATTGGATGCTCGGCACGGTGGCCAATCGCAGCTTCGCGGAGCTCGCTTTCAGCGGACCATTGATCCTGCTGGGGATCGCATTGTTAATAATGAAGCGCCGCGGCCTGTCTGCCCTGACCCTCGGCGATGAAGCCGCGGCCGGCCTGGGCCTTGACCTGCGCGCTCAGCGGCTGTGGGTCATCGCCGGCGCCGGGCTCGCGACCGGTGCTGCCGTGGCGCTGGCCGGTACGGTGGGCTTTGTCGGCATCGTGGCACCGCACATCGTACGGCCCTGGGTGGACTATGATCCGGCTCGTTCCTTGCTCCCCTCAGCCCTGCTCGCAGGCATCATCTTAGTCTGCGCCGATGTTGCCCTGAGACTGATTCCGACCAGCAATGAGCTGAAACTCGGGGTGGTCGCTGCACTGCTGGGCGCACCGGTGTTTGTCTGGATCGCGATGCAACGGCGGGCGACCCATGCGTAATAGAGCACCAACCCTCCAATGCCAGGCGCTCTCCGTGGCCGTTGACCAGACTCCGCTGGTTGAGCGCGCTTCCTTTACCCTCGCGCCGGGCGAGCTCGTTGCCGTGCTGGGGCCGAACGGAGCAGGAAAAACAAGCCTCCTGCGCGGAGCGCTGGGCCTGCAGCGCCACAGCGGCGGCCAGGCACTCCTTGCCGACCGACCGGTAGCCGAGCACAGCGCCATCGACCGGGCGCGACTGCTGTCCTACCTCCCGCAACTGCGACCCCTCGCCTGGCCGACCCCGGTGCGCGACCTGGTCGCGCTCGGGCGTTTCGCCTACGGCGCTGCGCTGGGCGCCCTGCATGGGGACGACGAGCACGCAGTGGATGAGGCCCTGAAAGCCTGCGACCTGATCTCCCTGGCACAACGCCGCGCCCACGAACTCTCCGGCGGGGAGCTGGCCCGCGCGCACTTCGCCCGCGCGCTCGCAGCGCAAACCCCCCTGCTGGTCGCAGACGAGCCCGTCGCGGCACTGGATCCTTATCACCAACTCAAGATCATGGCGCTCATCGCCGACTATGTCGCGAACGGCGGCGGCGCGCTCGTGGTGCTGCATGATGTGTCGCTGGCAGCGCGATTCGCCGATCGCCTGCTGTGGATGAAGCAGGGCCGGATCCTGGCGGAGGGTACACCGCAGGAGACGCTGACTGCCGAACAACTGGCAGAGGTCTACGACGTGCAAGCCGTCGTCAACGGTGCTCAGGTAGAGATCCTGGCGCCCCTGTGAGCGGTCGAGCGCTTATGTTGCAAGGCACCGGTTCCGATGTCGGAAAGTCGGTATTGACCGCTGCTCTATGCCGAATCGCTCACCAACGGGGCCTTTCGGTCGCACCCTTCAAGCCGCAAAACATGTCCAATAACGCTGCAGCCTGCCCGGGAGGTGGAGAAATCGGCCGGGCGCAGGCGCTGCAGGCGCGGGCGTCGGGTCTGGCACCAGAGACCGACTTCAATCCCGTGCTGCTCAAACCGCAAACGGATCGCGAAGCACAGGTAGTCGTCCATGGCCAGGTACGGCACCACGCCGATGCAGCAGAGTACATGGCAACCCGCGGCCACCTGCTCAAGGCGGTTCGTGAAAGCTTCGACCGACTGCGCGAACGCTTCGAGCTTGTGATTGTCGAGGGCGCCGGTAGCCCGGCGGAGATCAACCTGCGGCGCGGCGATATCGCCAACATGGGCTTCGCCACGAGCGCCGATGTGCCCGTCATTCTCATTGGCGACATTGATAAGGGTGGTGTGATCGCAAGCCTCGTTGGCACCCAATCGGTGCTCGATCCAGAGGATGCACGGCACATCGAGGGCTTCATCATCAACAAGTTTCGTGGCGACCCCCAGCTGTTCGATGCAGGGGTCACCGCGATTGAGCAGCGTACCGGCTGGCCGTGCTTCGGCGTAGTGCCGTGGCAGAGCGCAGCGGCACAGCTACCTGCGGAGGATGCGGTCAGCATCCAGCCCGAGGCGCTGCGGGGCGATGAGCGTCTGAAAATCGTCGCGCCCATGCTGTCCCGCATCGCCAATTTCGACGATGCGGACCCGCTGCGCCAGGATCCTGCCGTCGCCTTCGAGTGGGTGCCGCCCGGCCAACCCTTGCCCCAGTCCGCGGACGTGGTGATTCTGTTCGGCAGTAAATCCACCCTGGGTGATCTGGACTTTCTCACCGCACAAGGTTGGAACCATGACCTGATCAGTCATGCGCGCGCCGGCAAGCGCATCCTCGGGCTCTGCGGCGGCTATCAGCTCCTCGGCGAGGTCATCGCCGATCCCGAGGGTGTTGACGGAGCCCCGGGACGCCGCGCCGGCCTCGGTCTGCTCGCCATCGAGACCACCATGGTTGCCGCCAAGACCGTGCGGGAGATCCAAGGCCACTGCGCTCACACCAGCTTGCCGGTAGGCGGCTACGAGATCCATGTGGGGCGCACCACGGGCACGGACTGCGAGCGCCCCATGTTGCAGCTGGTGGATCGCCTGGACGGCGCCTCGTCGGCTTCGGGCTTGATCGAAGGCTGTTACGTGCACGGTCTGTTCGCAAACGATGCGTATCGCGCAGCCTGGCTGCAGCGCGCCGGCGCCCGTCGAGCGAGCGCCTGGGACTACGAGGGCGCCGTTGACGCGGCGCTCGACACGCTGGCTGCATCGGTCGAATCCGCCCTCGATGTCGATGCGCTGTTCGCGCTTGCGCGCTGACCATGGCCGATGCGGCGATGCTGATGGCCGCAGCCTGGCTGCTGGAGGTGCTGGTGGGCTGGCCGCAGGGCCTCACCCGCAGGATCGGGCACCCGGTGATCTGGGTTGGCACCCTCATCAATTCGCTGGAACAGCTGGCGGGTCCTGGCTCCGGAACCGTCTTCCAGCAGCGGTTGGCCGGGGTGTTAACGGTGCTTGCGACCATCGCCACCGCCGTTATCACGGTGCAACTCATCATCGCGCTCGCGCATTCGGTGGGCCTCGCATTCGCACTGGAGGTCGTGATCGCAGCGAGCCTGCTCGCCAGCCGAAGCCTCGACACACACGTACGCGCTGTGGCCCAGGCCCTGGAAACACAGGGACTCGAGGCCGGACGGACGGCCGTTGCGCAGATTGTCGGCCGCGACGTGGCCGCCCTTGAAGCCGATGGGGTAAGCCGCGCCGCGATTGAAAGCCTGGCAGAGAACGCAAGCGACGGCGTTGTGGCGCCGTTGTTCTGGGGTGTCCTGCTGGGCCTGCCGGGGCTGGTCGCCTACAAGGCCATCAATACACTGGACTCCATGATCGGCCATCGCTCTCCACGCTATCAATACTATGGCACCGCCGCCGCGCGGCTTGATGATTTCGCAAACCTTGTGCCCGCCCGACTCACCGGTTGGCTGTTCGTTTTGGTGGCTGCGCAACCGAGCGCCTGTGCAAGCGTCATGCGCCGCGATGCCCCAAACCATCGCTCGCCCAACGCCGGCTGGCCGGAAGCTGCCGCGGCCGCAGCGCTGGGCATCGCACTGGGCGGGCCTCGGCGCTATGGCACTGACGAAGTCGCGGCGGTGTGGCTGAACCAGGCCGGCCGCGCCGCGTCACCACCTGACATCCATAGCGCGCTGCAGCTCTACCGTCGCGCGTTAGTCCTGTTGGCAGCGGTGTTGCTCCTGATCGGCCTCTTGGCCGCCGCGGTTGGCTCATGAACGACGACCTCCACCACGGCGGCGCTCTGGATCATGTCCAGGCTGCATTTCCCGACGCACCGCTGCCCTGGCTCGACCTCTCAACGGGCATCAATCCCTGGCCCTGGCCGGTCAGTGCACAGACCCTGAACGCGGCTGCGCGCCTGCCGGACACAACGCTGGTTGCGCGTTGTCGGGAGGCGATGGCTTCGGCTTTCGGCTGTCGTGGCGATGCGCTGCTCCCAGTTCCGGGCACCGCCCTTGCCATCAGCGCGCTGACGCGACTCATCGATGCACGAAGCGTCGCGGTTTTGAATCCCGGCTACGCGGACCACGAGCGGTACTGGCGACGGAGCGGCGCAAAGATCTTGCTGACCGAGGACATACTGGCCGCGGCGCAGCACGCGGATGTTGTGGTCCTAAGTAACCCGAACAATCCGGATGGACGCCGCTTCGCACCCGACGCGCTGATGCCGGTCTGCGAACAACTGGCCGCCCGCAAAGGCTGGCTGGTCGTCGACGAAGCCTATGCGGAACTCACACCCACCAACAGCATTGCTGCCCATGCAGGCCAGGACGGTCTTGTGGTGTTGCGTTCCCTGGGCAAGTTCTACGGACTGCCGGGGCTTCGGTTGGGCGCGGTCGCAGGGCCATCCAAACTCCTGAATCGTCTGCGCCGTTGGCTCGGCGACTGGCCTGTTTCAAGCATCGCCCTTGAGGTGGGGGCCCGAGCCTATGGAGATCTTGCTTGGCGAGACGCCACACGACGGCAGCTGAGCCAAGCGCGGCTCGAGCTGGATGCGCTGCTGAGCCGGGCGGAACTGACGCCAGTAGGTGGCACCGACCTGTTCCGTTACGTCCAAGTGCGCGATGCGCACGCGCGCTGGACAGCGCTCGCGCGCCGGGGCATCTACGTGCGCCGCTTCGCCCAGGCTCCCGAACACTTGCGTATCGGGTTGCCGGCATCGCCCGACGCGCTGCGCGCCCGGCTCAACCTTTGAGGGTCAGGGGCAGCCCGGCGGCGACAAACAGGACCCGGTCGCAGTGCGCGGCCAGCGTCTGGTTCAGCAGTCCCTGAGCATCTCGGAACGCGCGGCCCAGCGGTGTTTCCGGAACCAGCCCCAGGCCAACTTCGTTCGCGATCAGAGCCACAGGTCCGGGGGCTTCGGACAGTGCGGTCACCAAAGCGCGAGTCTCGACGTCGACGCTGCGCTGTGCGTGCATCACATTGGATAACCAGAGGGTCAGACAGTCCACCAACACGAATTGTCCCGGAGTACTGTTCGCCCCGATGGCCGCCGCTAGTGCAAGTGGCGCCTCGACGGTTTGCCAGCGCGCATCCCGCTCCGCTTGATGACGCTCGATGCGCGACGCCATTTCCGTATCGAGCGCTTCTGCCGTTGCCAGATACCTCAGCGCCAGCCCGGAAGCCTCGGCCAGGTGCTGGCCGTAGCGGCTCTTGCCCGATCGCGCGCCGCCCAGGATCAGGGTGCAGCTGGCGTCACTCACGCGTTTTCCCGAGCGTTGCCCGGCGCATCATCGAGTAGTCGCACCGTGCTCTGTCGTCGCCGATCCACGCTCAGCTGCGTCACATCCGGACGGCTGTAGTGCCCAGCCACATCCAAGTTCTGTCGCTCTTGCCGCACCTGAGCATGATCGAGCGTTGCCAGCAGCAGGAGCTCCCGATCGACCTGCGGCTCGATGACCCACTGCCCGTCCGGGCCGGCAATCGCCGACCCGCCATTGGCGAAGCAATCCACCCCCGCCGCGACCAGCCGATCCCTGTGCGGCAGTTCCGGCGGAAAGTCCTCAAGCCGCATCACGGAGCTCACGGACAGCACATAACTGCGGGACTCCAAGGCGATGAAGCGCGTGATGTCCCGGGTATTGCGATCACTGCCCGGCCATACCGCCACATGCAGGTCCTCGCCCTGGCCGTAGAGCGCCGCCCGCGGTAGCGGCAGCCAGTTTTCCCAACAGTTCAGGCCGCCGGCGGTAAAGGGACCCAGCGCATGCGTGCGCAGGCCGTGGCCGTCACCGGCTGCCCACACCAGCCGTTCTTCGTAGGTGGGCTGCAGCTTCCGGTGCACACTGCCGACGTTGCCCTGCGCATCGATGAACACCAGCGAGCAGTAGAGACTATGGCCACCACGGTCCGGCGCGCGCTCCATGCAGCCGAGGTACACCGCTATGCCATGCGTCGCCGCACACTGCGCGAGCGGTTCGAGATCACCTCGCTCGATGACGACGCCGGCATCCAGGTAATGGGCGTACAGCGCTTTCTGCACCGCATCGTCAAAGCGCGCGCCGTCGGTGACGGACACATGGAAGGGATAGCCGGGCACCAATGCTTCGCCGAAGCACACCAGTTGCGCGCCTTCCGCCGCGGCCTGCGTCACCGCGTCGATCACCTTCGCAAGCGTCGCCACTCGATCGCCCCAGACCGGCGCGAGCTGCGCCAGGGCAACGGTCAGCGCGTCCGCGGGCCGAGCCGATCCGGCCGCTGCCTTGAACGCCTCCATGCGGTCCTACAGGTCGATGCCGAACATCGCCTTGAAGCGCTCGTTGTATTCCGAGTCCGAGAGGTTGTTACCGAGCTCGACCCAGTCTTCCGAGCGCATCTGCGCACGCGCAGCAAAAAACCCTTCCGCGTCCGGCCCCACCGGCCAGCGCAGCTGATAGTCCTCGGTGGTAACCGCCTCGAGAATCGCGTCCGCCACCACATCCGGCGGCACGGCGCGCTTGAATCCCGCCGCAAAGATCTTGCCGTTGCGCCGCATGATCGGCTGGTAGGGTGACGTCTTGTCGTAGCGCGTGGACTCGGCGGAGTTCTCGAAGATGTTGGTCATGATGACGCCGGGCTCGATGTTCACGACGCGCACCCCGAAGCCGATCATCTCGTGCGCGAGCGCCTCCCCCAGACACTCCAGCGCCCACTTCGATGCGGAGTAGGCAATCTGGTTCGGCGTCGCCAGCAGGCCGACAGCGGAGGTGATGTTCACAATGGCGCCGGTCCCGCGCTCGCGCATAGAGGGCAACACCTGCTGAATGCAGGACACCGCGCCGAAGTAGTTGGTATCGAACATCCGCCGGTGCTCATCTTCCGGGGTCAGCTCCAGCGGCGATGCGCCGCCGATCCCCGCATTGTTGACGAGCAGATCCACCGGCGCCTGTGCATGAACCTCCGCAAAAGCACGCTCAACAGAAGCGTTATCGCAGATGTCCAACTCGATGATGGTCACCGGCAGGTCCTCTGCGCCCGCCGCCTCACGCAGCGCATCGGCCTTGCCCAGATTGCGCATGCCGGCAAACACCCGATAGCCGTTGCGCGCCAGATGCAGGCTCGTCGTGAGCCCGATACCGGTACTGGTGCCGGTGACAACTGCGGTTTTCATAAGCCCTCTCCTTTAGTGTTGCGCTAGAACCCTTCGACGACATCGAGCGCCGCAGACAGGTTTTTCACGCCATGGACTGCCATACCCTCGACCACCTGTTTAGGCCGATTCGCAAAGGGCACGATCGCCCGCTTGAAACCGTGCTTGCGGGCTTCCGCAAGACGCTGTTCGCCGTTCGCTACCGGGCGCATCTCGCCGGTCAGCCCCAGCTCTCCAAAGACGATGAGATCCTTCGGCAACGCGCGGTTGCGAAAGGATGAGAGCACCGCCAGCAACGTCGCAAGGTCCGCACCCGTCTCACCAATGCGCACGCCTCCGACGACATTGGCGAACACATCCTGATCCGCCAGGGTAATCCCGCAGTGCCGATGCAGCACCGCCAGATGCATGGCCAGTCGCTGCTGGTCGAGCCCCACCGCCACACGCTTGGGATAGCCGGACTGAGCCTGATCGACCAGCGCCTGCAGTTCCACAAGCAACGGCCGCGTGCCTTCCCAGGTGACCGTGACCAGGCTCCCGGGCGCATCGAGTTCCCCGCGCTGTAGAAAGATGGCCGAGGGGTTAGCGACCTCTTTCATGCCGAGATCGGTCATGGCAAAAACCCCGAGCTCGTTGACCGCGCCGAAGCGGTTTTTCTGCCCGCGTAGCGTGCGATAGCGGCTGGCGGCAGGGCTGTCGAGCATCATGAAGCAGTCGATCATGTGCTCGAGTACTTTGGGCCCGGCAAGGCTGCCCTCCTTCGTGACGTGCCCGACCAGGATGACGACAGTGCCGGTTTCCTTGGCCAGGCGCGTAAAGAACGCCGCGGTCTCGCGGACCTGAGACACGCTGCCCGGCGTACTGTCGACGGACTCGAGCTGCATCACCTGAATGGAATCGAGCACCAGCACCGCCGGCTTCAGGTCCTGCACCAGATTCGCAATGATCTCGCCGCGGGTTTCCGCTGCGACCTCAAGCTCAGCCACCGGCAACTCCAGGCGCCGCGCGCGCAGCGCGAGCTGCGACAGGCTCTCTTCGCCGGTCACATAGAGTACGCCCTGGCCGCTCTCCGCGAGCCGCGTGCACACCTGCAGCAGCAGCGTGCTTTTACCCGCGCCCGGGTCACCCCCCATGAGCACCACGGAGCCCGGCACCAGCCCGCCCCCCAGCACCCGATCGAGCTCGCCAAAGGTGGTGGCAATGCGGGCGGTCTCAACCGTTTCCACCTCGCCCAGCTTCTTCGCTTCAGCGCGGGTGCCTGCGAAGCCAACGCGGGCTTCCTTGATCGGCCCGATACTGACCTGAGAGAGCGTGTTCCAAGCACCGCAGCTGGCGCACTGGCCCTGCCACTTCGCGTGTTCGGCGCCGCAGTCGGTACAGACGAAGGCGGTCTTGGCTTTCTTGGCTCGCGGCACGGGCAACCCTAGTGCATGTAGTCGTTGTAGCGATCGGCTGCCAGGTTCTCGAACTTGGTCAGATTACCGATGAACGTCAGCCGCACGGTGCCGGTCGGGCCGTTGCGCTGCTTGCCGATGATGATCTCTGCGGTGCCCTTGTCGGGCGACTCCTCGTTGTAGACCTCGTCCCGGTAAATGAAGAGGATGACGTCTGCATCCTGTTCGATGGCACCCGAGTTGTGGCTCACGAGACCATCCGCCAGCCAGCTTTCGGGGCCAGGAACGGTCAGATCGAATACCTCTTCTTCGCCCGCGGGCTCGATGTTGACGATGCGATCCCAGTGCAGCACCTCTGTTTCGGATTGAGGAGCGACCGCAGTACTCCCTGGTACAGCGGGCATCACACCGTTGAAACTGGCGATAAAACTGGATTCATTAAGGGCCCCAACGGTTCTCCAGCCATCGCGCGTATAGATGCGATGCTTCGCCGTTGCACGAAACCCACAGCCACTCTGGGTGGTAACTCGAAAAACCGGTCGCACCCCAACGCGCCAGACCAGGTCACTTTCAGCGGAAACGAGCGCCCCGCTCGAACTCATTGCCACAACTGTGGGCTTCGTACCCACCAAACTTTGAATCGGTACCCGGTTTCCGTCAGCGAGACAAACAAGCGTATCTCCAGTCACACACTCCCTCAGATCAGCCATCACCGGCCGGCGATCGGTTCGGTTCTCCAGCGCACGGTTGAGCTGCGACAGCGCGACCACCGGACAACGCATCTCTTTGGCGATCGCCTTCAAGGAGCGGGAGATCTCCGAAATCTCGCCGGTGCGATTGTCGGACTGGCCGCTGCCGCGCATAAGCTGCAGATAGTCGACCATGATCATGGCCAGGCCGCCGTGCTCGCGGGCCACGCGGCGCGCCCGGGTGCGCAGATCGTTCGGGGTCAGCGCCGGCGTATCGTCAATGAACAGCTTGCGATCCTTGAGCTGGCTGACGGCGCTGGTAAAGCGATCCCAGTCTTCTTCCTTAAGGTCTCCGGTACGCAGCCGCGTCTGATCGATCCGACCGAGGCTCGAGATCATGCGCATGGCGAGCTGGTCCGACGCCATCTCCATGCTGAACACGAGCACGGCGCCGGCATCGCCCATCACCGCGTGCTCGACAAGGTTCATGGCGAAGGAGGTTTTGCCCATGGACGGGCGGCCGGCGACGATGATCAGGTCCGACTTCTGCAGGCCGGCGGTTTTGGCGTCGAGATCCGTAAAGCCTGTGGAGACGCCGGTAATCTGCGAGCTGCTGCCGAATAGCTCCTGCACCTTGGCGACGGTGGTCTTAAGGATCGGGCCGACCCGCTGCGGGCCGCTGTCCGCCAAGCGCCCTTCGGAGATCTGGAAGATTTCCTGCTCCGCCAAATTCAGCAGCCCGGAGCTGTCGAGCCCTTCCG
>JBCDIK010000038.1:0-20109 GCA_038749065.1 Pseudomonadota bacterium
AGCCGGGCTGGCGCGGCATTTCGGATCGTTGGAGGCGATTGAAGCGGCGGACCTGCCGGCGCTGGAAGCCGTGCCCGATGTCGGCCCGATCGTGGCTCGGCGGGTCCGCGACTACTTCGATCAGCCCGCGAACGTCACCCTCATCAGTGATCTGCGCGCAGCCGGGGTCCAGTGGCCGGATCTCCCGGTCACGGCCGCCGCAAGCCTGCCGCTCGATGGGCAGACCTGGGTTCTGACCGGGACCCTCGAAGCGCTGTCGCGGAACGATGCCAAGGCGCATCTGCAAGCGCTGGGGGCGAAGGTTGCCGGCAGCGTCTCGGGCAAGACCGATCAGGTCGTGGCCGGCCCCGGTGCCGGAAGCAAGCTGACGAAAGCCCAGTCCCTCGATGTGCCGGTGATGGACGAGGCAGCGCTGCTCGAGTTTCTGGCGCAACACGGCGTTGTCATACAGGAGTAGAGGCGATGTGGCAGCAGGCATGGAAGCTCGTTCGCTGGACGGTCCTGGCTCTGCTGCTGCTCACCACGGGCTGCGCCACCCGCCCTCCGCAGCAGCCCGATGATTTGTGCCAGGTCTTTGCCGAGCGCCCGGGCTGGCACCGTAGCGCGGCCCGGATGGAGCGCAAGTGGCAAATTCCCGTGCCGATCGCCATGGCCTTCGTGCACCGCGAGTCCTCCTATCGGGCGCGTGCTCGGCCGCCACGGACCCGATTCCTGTGGTTGTTACCGGGGCCGCGGCCATCCTCAGCGTTTGGCTACGCCCAGGCCACGGATCCGACCTGGCGCGAGTACGTGCGCGAAGCTGGCAGCTGGTTCTCGGACCGCGACGACTTTGCCGATGCGATCGACTTTATCGGCTGGTACAACGATCGCAGCCACCGGAAGCTGGGCATCGCGCGCAACGACGCCTATCGGCTCTACGTGGCCTACTACGCGGGGCCTGGCGGATACCAGGCGGGCAAATGGCGTCGCAACAAGACCATCCGGCGCTATGCGAGTATCGTCTCCGACCGTGCGGCCCGCTATCAGGCGCAGTATCGGCGGTGCAGCCGGGCACCGCGGCGCTTCCTGTTTTTCTAGCGGCAGCTGGCTCGCCTCGGGGGCGCAAAAGCGTTGCAGTAGCTTGCGTTTCATTCGCGACCGGGGTGGTCCATGATGAACTCGGCCGAGCGCGAGGACGGGACTGCGTGTGTGCGGTCTGAACTGTGACCAATTCTATTCAGAGATTGCCGGCGCGTGGTGCTCGTGCCATGCCGCGACGGATCTCGTCTGCCAGCGCCTTTGCCATGTTCGTAGCGATGGTCGCGCTGATTCTGCGCAGCGGGGGACGTGCTGACGCGCTCGAGTTTATCGATCGATCGCTGGGGATCGGTGAGCGGCAGGCAGCACAGGTGCTCGACTACTGTACGGCGATTGCCAAGCCGCTCAAAGGTGGGCAGGAAACCCTCGCCGTAGAACTGCTCGCTGGGCTGGGGAGCGCCTTGCCGCGACCGGTGGTCCTGAAGATTGAGGCTTGGGTTGCCCGCAACCGGCCAACGCGCCGTATGCGGGTGACGGATGATTCAACGCCCAGCTATCTGGGTCGCCTTGCCCAGCCCGGTCGCCCTGATACGGGCGCCTAGGGGGTGACCTTGGTATTGGCGAGCACTTCGCGGTAGCGGACCTGGTAGATGGCCCCGGCCTGGTCGTCAGAAATCAGGAGGCTACCGTCCGGTGCGACCAGAACATCGTTCGGGCGCCCCCAGTTTTCCTCGCCCTGCAGCCATCCCTCGATGAACGGTTCGTAGCGGGGCGTTTCGCCGGCGCCGGTCTGGAGCGCCACGCTGACCCGATAGCCCACCTTGCTGCTGCGGTTCCAGGAGCCGTGCTCCGCGATGAATAGCGCCTGGTGATAGCGCTGTGGGAACACGCCGGCGTCGTAGAAGTCGACCCCCAGGGCGGCGGAGTGCGCCTGGATGGTCAGGACCGGCGCGATAAAGGCGTCGGGATGCGCATCCTTCCCGAACTCCGGATCCTTGATGGTGCCAGCGTGAATAAAGGGATAGCCGTAGTGGGCGCCCGCGCGCGTGATGACGTTGACCTCTTCGGCGGGCACGTCATCGCCAAGCATGTCGCGCCCGTTGTCTGTGAACCACAGGGCGCCGGTCTCCGGGTGCGTTGCGAAGCCAACCGTGTTGCGGATGCCACTGGCGAGGACCTTGGTTGCTCCGTTGGTCGGATCCATGGTCAGTAGGGCGGCGAATCGTGGGTCCTCCGAGAGGCAGATGTTGCACGGCGCACCGACGGGCACCAGCAGCTCGCCGGCGTCGTTGAACTTGAGGTACTTCCAGCCGTGGTGCGCCTCCGTTGGTAGCTGGTCGCTCACGACCGTGCTGCGCAGCGCGTCTCCCTCGCCGGCGCTTGTGAGCTGCTCATCGACGCCGGGCACCCGGTAAATGGTGCTGACCGCGCCCACGTACAGATCACCGTCGCGCCAGGCCAGACCGCTGGGCATGGTCAGATCGGAGAGGATCGTGCGCGCGTCGCCGCGCTTGCCGTCGACCAGCGCCTGCTCGATCGCGTACACCTTGCCGGCACGCCGGGTGCCGACGAACAGGGTACCGGCGGCTGACAGCGCCATCTGGCGCGCGTTGGGCACATTGCTGGCGAGCACGCGCAGCTCGAAACCCGGTGGCAGGGTCAGCTTGCCCACGGGCGGCTCGGCCGCCTGAGCGGACAGGGTGAGACTGAGGACCGCCAGCAGCGCGGGCAGGGAAATTCGTCGACTCATGACACTTCCGGACGATTCGGGCGAGCGCCAAGCATGCCTGAGCGCGCGTCACAGTGCAGTCGCCGCTGACGCTGGTGGCCCTTCCAGGCGCTGGCCCGAGGCTTACGCGCCCCGCTGCAGATCGGTGCTGGCATGGGTGCAGGCGGCTCGCTAAGCTCCGGCGATGTCAGCACTACCCGCAGTGACCGAGGCTCTGTCGCCGGAACTTAAGGGCCGCATTCAGGAAGCCTACCGGTCCTGGTTGGTTGCGCGCGGCTTTTCCCCCCGGCGGGGCCAGCGGGAGATGATCGCGGCTGTCGCCCGCGACCTCACGGACGATCAGAGCCGGCTCACGGTGATTGAGGCCGGCACCGGTACCGGCAAGACCGCGGGCTATGTGATTGCTGCCGTGCCCATCGCCCAGGCGCTGGGCAAGAGCCTGGTGATCGGCACCGCGACCGTGGCCCTGCAGGAACAGGTGGTGCTGCGTGACCTGCCCGATCTGAAGGACGCTACCGGTCTGAATTTCAGCTTCGAAATCGCCAAGGGCCGGGGTCGCTACCTGTGCGTGAAACGGCTCGACGACCAGCTCCGGGAGGACGGCGGCCAGGAACAGCTGCTGTTCGAGACAGGCGCTGGCGATCACCAGGCGGTCTATCAGCAGATGCTGGCGAGCTTCGCCGACCGGAGCTGGGATGGCGAGCTCGACAGCTGGGCCAGTGGGGTGGAGCCCGAGGCCTGGCGCGCCGTCACTACAGATCATCGTGGCTGCACGAACAAGCGCTGCGGTTTTTTCCGGCAGTGCCCGTTCTTCCGGGCTCGGAATGCGCTCGACGGGGTCGATGTGGTGGTGGCCAATCAGGACCTCATCCTGGCTGATCTGGGACTTGGTGGCGGCGCCGTGCTGCCCGAGCCGGAAGACAGCATCTATGTCATCGACGAGGCCCATCATCTGCCGGACAAGACCCAGCAACACTTTTCCGCACGGGCCGCGCTGGGCTTTACCGGGCGCTGGACCGAGCAGCTGGCCAATGCCGTTGGCACCATGACCGCGCGCTTTGCCCGGCCGCAGGCGCTGCTGGATCGGGCGGTGGAAGTCTCAGAGGCCGCCGCCGTGCTCGCCGCCGCCCTGACCCTGGTACAGGAGCAGGCGGAATCGCTCGCCTTCGAGGCGCGTGATGATCACACCGCAACCTATCGGTTCCCGCTGGGCGTGGTCCCGGAGCCACTCGCGGAGGCCGTGGGACAGTGCGCCGAGCCGCTGGCACAGATCACCCAGGCCCTGGAACGGATGCACGACCTGGCGCAGAAAGCCTTCGAGGGCGAGCTCGACTGGCCGAATGCGCACGAGGCCGAAGACTGGCTGCCGGTACTTGGGCAGCTCGAAGGGCGGGCAGCAACGCTGACCACGCTGGTGCGCGACTACGCGCGGGCCACGCAAACGCCCGAGACGGACACCGGGGCGCGCTATGCGCGCTGGGCCAATGAAACGGATACGGACATCGAGCTGGTCAGCGCGCCCATTGATCCGGGCCGGCTGCTGCAGGATAACTTCTGGGCACCGGCGTTCGCGGTGGTGCTCACGTCGGCGACGCTGACCGCCATGGGCCGTTTTGACCGTTACCTGGAACGCAGCGGTCTCAGCGGCGACTGGCAGGCGCGCACGCACCGCTTTCGCAGCCCCTTCGACTACCCGCGGATCGCCCAGCTCGTAGTCCCCGCCATGCAGTCCGATCCCCGCGACGCGGACGCGCACTCCGATGAGGTTGCGACCCTGCTGCCCGACCTGCTGGCCCTGTCTCGCAGCGCGCTGGTCCTGTTCAGCTCCTGGCGTCAGATGCGCGCTGTCTCGCGGCAGCTCGATCCTACCTTGCTGGAGCGGGTGCTCATGCAGGGAGAGGGCAGCAAGCAGGCACTGCTCGCAGCACATCGGCAAGCCATCGATGACGGCGCGACCAGTTACCTGTTCGGTCTGCAGAGCTTCGCGGAGGGGGTCGATCTGCCCGACGACTACTGTCGCCACGTCATCATCGCCAAGCTGCCGTTCTCGGTGCCTGATGATCCGATCGACCGGGCGGTGTCAGAGTGGCTCGAGGCGCAGGGGCGAAACCCGTTCTACGAGCTGCAGGTCCCCGACGCCGCGCTCCGGCTGGAGCAGGCCTGCGGGCGGCTGATCCGTCACGAGGGCGATCACGGCCGCATCACGCTGCTCGACACCCGCATCGTGAGCAAGTCCTATGGCCGCGATCTGATCGGCTCGCTGCCACCCTATGAGCTGGTCATTGAGGGGTAGGAAAACAGGGCGCTAAGAAGCGGTGCGCTATGAGGCGCCTACGTTAAATTCCGCCGACGCCAGGGAACGCAAGCGCGACTCTGCGCTCGCGCTGGACAGTTGAGCTGAACAGACGCTCAGCCGCGCTCGCCGTCTTTGATGGCCTGGTAGTCCGACAGCAGTGTGCCGCGTTCCGGCGCTTGATCGAACTTGCCCGTGCTGTAGATAAGCAGCTGGCGCTGGGCCAGGGCGTCCGGTAGCGAGTCCAGGAAGTCCACGGCTTCCGTCTGGCTGATCCCGTTGACGGCCGCCGCCATCTGCTGCCGAGCGTTGAAGGATAGCTCGCCCAGGGTCAGGTCACGCCACAGGTGCCCGGTACGGGCCGCCAGATTCTTGGGCTTTTCCAGCAGGTTGGAGATCAGCCCGGCCTTGAAGGCCTTGAAGGCTTCCGGTGACAGCGCCGCGACCTCTGCCTGTCGTTCCCGGACGAAGGTAGTCGTCCGCTGGGCGAGCTTCGCCGGGTCGGCGACGGGAGACTGCACCACAAAGGCGAGTCCGGGCCGCTCCCGCAGCGGGCGATAGGTCGCGCTCACCACGTAGCCGAGCTGGTCGTTGGTGCGCAGGGCGGTGAAGTAGGACTGTTTCATGAGGGCAACCGCCAGCGCCATCTGCGCGCGAGCGGCGTAGCTGCTCTCGCGGCTTTGCAGATACAGCACCATGGCCGCGTCCGGGTGGTCGATATCCAGGGCGAAGCGTGCCGCGGTGTCCTGCTCCGCGATCAGTGCCCGCTGGATCGGGAAGTCGGCCAGGGGCAGGTATTGCTTGAGGAGATCGGCTAGCTCGAGCACTCGATCGCTGCGCACGTTGCCGTGGATGAGGCCTTCCACGCGCACACGCTGCAGTCGCTCTTCGACCCAGCTCGCAAGGTCCGCCGGGGTCACTGCGCTGATGGCGCTGGCCAGGCGATCTGCCGGCGCGCTGTTCGAGACGAGCAGGTTGTTCAGCGCCGAAAACGCCTGCGTATAGGGGCGCTCGCTGGCGAAGCCGCGCCAGTCCTCGGCGAGCTCCGCTGCGGACAGGGCGAGCCGTTCCGGGTCGATGGTCAGGTTCGTGAACGCCTCCAGCACCTTCTCGAGCAGCACCGGCTGCTTGTCGTCATAGCCCGACACGCGCAGCTCAAAGCCGCTGGCGCTGGCGCTGATACGGTAGCTGAGCCCTGCGAGATAGGCCGGGTAGGAAAACTCGTTGAGGGAGTCCGCAACCAGGCGCGCATAGAGCTCCGCTCGTACGCGATCCTCTGGCGTGTCGATCCCGCCGGGCACGGCCAGGGTCAGGTTCAAGTTGGCTCGGGGCGCGCCGAACTCGATGTCCGCGGCGGACCACAGGTCGATCCCCTGGTCGCGAAGCGCAAGCTCAGGAACGACCCGGCTCGCGCCTGCGGTGCCGACGAGATCGACACGCTCCGGCAAAAAGGCGTTGGGTTCGGGCAGGCGCAGGTCCGCAGCGAAGGTCTCGGCCTGTGACAGGGTGCCCCGCTGCAGCGCGTAATCGACTTCGAACCAGGGTTCCGTTGCGTCCGTTGCAACCTCCGGGCCCATCAGCGTCCGGATCAGGTTGTCGGGTGTGAGCAGCGCCAGGTAGCGCTGGATCAGGGCTGGATCGAAGTCCGACATCAGGTAGGGCTCGCGCAGGACTTCTGCCGGCGGTGTGTGCATGAGCGCCGGGGCCGTGCGATAGACGAATCCCGTGGGCGAGCTGCGTTCCTGAAAGCGGAATGCCAGCGACAACATCTGCGCCTGCTCGGTGAACAGTCGCCGGCTCGGCGGTGTGCTGCGCAGCAGCTCGATCTGGTCGAACAGGGCGCGGGTGATGGCAGGCACCTGCTCGCGGCCGGCATCGGTCAGCTCCACATCGACTGAGACCAGGTTGACGTTGTCATCGTAGGCGCCGCTGGATGTGCTCAGAGACTCGATCCAGCCGCGCGCCTTAAGGGCCTGATGCAGGCTGCCGTCGCCTTCGTGTCCCAGCAGGTTGGTGATGTACAGCAGCGGCTTCTCGCGCAAGTACTCGCGGTCCGACGGCACCGGAAACTCGAAAGACAGCCGATAGTTCTCCTTGACCGTGGCGATGTTCATACCCGCGGGCAGATCGCTGTCCCGGAACAGCTCCGGCAACTCCGGCGCCGGCCCGATGTCCCGATCGGGTACGGCTTCGAACATGGGCACGACCCAGTCGGCGAGCTCGTCGAGGGACTCGTTACTCAGCGCGACGAGAATCATCTGGTCGGCGGAATAGTTTTCATCGAAGAACGTCAGCAAGTCCGCACGCACGTCCTCATCCAAGGTGTCGAGGCGGCCGATGGTGAAACGCGATCCCGGATGCGCTGGGTTCAGAGCCAGTTTCTGGGCCGCGTTGCCGCGCCAGCCGTCGTCCTTGCTCTGGAGCTGATATTCGGAGTTCACGGCGTTCTTCTCGCGCTCGACGTACTGCGCTTCGAACAGCGGGCTGATAAAGAACTGGGCGAATCGATCCATGGCCTGCCGGTACTGCGGCGGGTTGATGTCGAAAAAGTAGTTGGTGTGGTCCATGGCCGTGTAGGCGTTGCTGCTGCCGCCGTTCTGCCCGATGAACTGCTGATAGGCATCGACTTCCGGATACTTGGCCGTGCCGATGAAGAGCATGTGCTCCAGAAAATGGGCCAGCCCCTGGCGATTGGCGGGCTCATGAAAGCTGCCGCGCTGAACGACCAGGGAGGCGGCGGCCTTGTCGGTCTGTGGGTCCGAGACGAGCAGCACCTGCATCCGGTTCTTAAGAGTCAGATAGCGGTAGCTGCGATCATCGTTGGGGCTTTTGGCGATCGTGACCGCTTTGGTGGCGACGGTCGGAGCATCCGGGGCGCTTTGATGGGCGCACCCCGCGATCAGTCCCAGAGCGCAGAGGGGCGCCAGCAGGCGGCGAATAGCGTCATTCATCAGAAACCTCGTCTTCATGGGCGCGCAATATAGAGGAAACGCCGTCAAGACTTAACGAACGCCGTCTCACCCGGCAGGCCGCGGGCGCGCCCGCGGTCTCGCCCGTGTCTGCGGGCGAGGAAGTAGTCCAGGCTCAGATAGCGCCCGCCACCGATGGCCATGAGCGACAGGAGCATGGCGAAATAGATCGCCGAGAACTCGATGCCACTGTTGAGCTTCACGATGGCGCCGTTGCCGTTGAGGTAGGCGTAGTTGCCGTGCCGCCGGAGGATGCCCTTGGCGCGACGTAACCGCTCGCTGGCCTCGATGGTGCGCTCGTTGACACTCTGGCACCGGATGACGCGTTCCAACCAGCCGCCAGCCTCCGGATCGCTGCGATCGGCCGTGCATAGAGCGGGGGGATTGGAAGGCGCGATCGCCGCCCAGCCGTTGCTTAGGTGCACCGAGTATCCCGCCACAAACATAACCACGGCCAGCGGCAGGGCAATGATGCGGGTGCCAAGTCCCAGCAGCAGCGCGATACCGCCCAGGAACTCGGTCCAGGAGGCGAGGAACCAGGAGATCTCGACCGGCACGATATGGAATGGGAACGGCATCGCTCCCTGGATACCCGCGAACCAATTCTCGCCGCTGA
Source organism: Pseudomonadota bacterium (assembly GCA_038749065.1). GTDB lineage: Bacteria > Pseudomonadota > Gammaproteobacteria > Pseudomonadales > Azotimanducaceae > CALHVX01. Next base: position 8,625 of record JBCDIK010000038.1, read on the forward strand.
GTTTTTCCCAGCCCGCCGCGATCAGAACCGGCCCCAGAATCAGGCGCAGCAGCAGTGCGGGCACGCCGTCAAAGTGTGCGAGCACGCGCGTGCAGCGATCGTACAGGCTGCCCAGGCCGGCGGTGATCGAGTTCATGAAGCACTCCCGTGGATTGTGTCACTATCTTTGTTGGCGCTTTTGCTTTGACCCTGTCCGGGCGCGAGGTTCCGTGGGTAGAAGGACTTTTTGATGCAGGCAGAGCTGGAACCCCAGTGGCGAGCATTGCTCGAGCAAGCCTTTGGTGGAGATGCGTCCGCTGGTGCGCTCGCGGACGCGACGGATGCGAGCCTGCCGGCCCTGTGGCGCTGCGCGGCTGGTTACCTTGCCGCGAAGATCATGCGCGACCGGGCTCGGCAGCGGGGCAGCTACCTGCTCGCAGTCTCCGGTGGCCAGGGATCGGGCAAGAGCACCCTGTCGCAGGCAGTGGTGCAGGCGCTGGCAAGCGCCGGGCTTCGGGCCGGGACTCTGTCTCTCGATGACGTGTATCTGACCCGAGCGGCCCGTCAGTCGCTGGCAGCGAACGTTCATCCGCTGCTGGTCACACGTGGGGTGCCCGGGACCCACGACCTGCCACTGCTGCACCAGGTGCTGCAGTCGCTGGGCGAAGACAAGGTGCACCTGCCGCGCTTTGACAAGGGGATCGACGACCGGAGACCGCCGGCGCAGTGGTCGCAGCTCAAGGGCCCGGTGGATGTGTTGATCTTCGAAGGCTGGTGCGTGGGGGTGTCCGCACAGCCGGACGCGGACCTGCTGCAACCGGTCAACGCGCTCGAGCGCGATGAGGATCCGGACGGGCGTTATCGCCGCTATGTGAACGAGGCGATCAGTGAGCACTACGAGCCGCTGTGGGCACAGTTCCATGCCTGGCTGCACCTGCAGGTGCCGGACCGCGCCGCCGTGCTGCGCTGGCGCGAGCAGCAGGAACAGCAGCTGCCCGCGCAGCAACGGATGGATGCAACGGCGCTGGATCGCTTTGTCGCCCACTATCAGCGCCTCACCGACTGGCTGCGCAACAGCGCGCCGGGGCGAGCGACCTGGACCCTTGAGCTGGGGGGCGATCACGAGTTACTTGGCCTGCAGCGGGGTTCAGAGAGGGTTCAGGCGCCACCGGTAGAGTAGGCGCACAGTCGCTTGAGCAAGGTCAGGGCACTCGACCCGGCCAGGAGTTGTGATCATGAAGCCTGTGCAATCCCCCATCTCTTCCGTTAACCCGTCGCCGCGCCGCCGGGTCGCTTTTGCCGCAGTGATCACGCTGCTATGGAGTGGCCTCGCACAAGCGAATGTGAGCTACGAGCGCGCTCCGGTGGTGGACGTTGAGCCCATCTACGAAACCGTGAGCTACTCGGTGCCGACCGAGGTCTGCCGCGATGAAGAGGTCGCCGTGCACACCCCGCGTCGACGCGGCGCCACGGGCCCGATCCTGGGCGCGGTCATCGGCGGTGCAATCGGCCACGCGGTCGGGCATCGCAAGCGCAACAAGCAGGTCGGTGCTGCCGTGGGCGCGGTCCTGGGCGGCTCGATCGGAGCCGACATCTCGCGGCAGCGCGCCCGCTATGGTGAAACGGTCCGCTATCGGACCGAGCGCGTGTGCCACCAGTCGGAAGAGATCCGGGAAGAAGAGCGCCAGGTGGGCTATCGGGTCAGCTATCTCTACGGCGGTGAAACCTATCGGACGACCACCGAGACTCATCCCGGTGACTCCATCCGGGTGCGAGTGGCCGTCTCCCCCGCAGGGCTCTAGGGCGCCTTGGCCCACCCCCTGCGCAATCGGAGTACAATAGGGGGATGAGCGTGGCAGGGATCCCCATGGCACAGACCAGCGCAACTTCTCCCCGGCTTCGGTGCGTCGCGCCGCGGGTCGCGCTGGCAGCGGCGGCCCTGCTGGCTGCCGGCAGCGCTGCAGCCAACCCCTTTTGGGCCGCACCCGAGCCAGGTGCCCTTTCACCCAGCGGCCTCGCTCCGCAGGCAAGCCTTGCCCCGGCTCCGCCCTCAGGCGCGGGATCGCTGATGCCGGTGGAGCGCGCCGCCCGCATCGCCCGACGCGAAACCGGTGGCCGGGTACTCTCAACCACGCGCGTTCGCCGTAACGGTGCGCCGGGCGTCGAAGTGCGGCTGCTGATCAACGGGTCGCGGGTCACAACCCTGTTCGTCGACAACGAAGGCGACGTGCGGGAGCGCTGATGCGGGTTCTGATCGTCGAGGATGAAGCGCCGCTGCGGGAGCAGCTTGAGGCCGAGATGAAAGGCGCTGGCTACGTGGTCGACTGCGCCGCCGACGGTGAGGAAGGCCTCTATTTCGGTCGCGAGTTCGACTACGACGTGGCGATCATCGATCTCGGCCTGCCGAAAATCGACGGCATCGATCTGATCGGTCGCCTGCGAGGCGAAGATCGCGCGTTTCCGGTGCTGGTGCTGACCGCGCGCGGGCACTGGGAAGACAAGGTGCTCGGCCTCGAGGCGGGCGCCGATGACTACCTCACCAAGCCGTTCCAGATGGAAGAGCTGCAGGCCCGGATCAACGCGCTGGTGCGACGGGCGGCCGGCTACGCGGCGCCGCTGATCAAGCAGGGCGAGCTGTCGCTTGATACCGCCACCAAAGAGGTACGGGTTGCCGATCAGCCCGTAGAGCTGACCGCGTACGAGTACAAGGTGCTCGAGTACCTGATGCTCAACCCGGGCCGGGTGATTTCCAAGACGGAGCTGACCGACCATCTCTACGATCAGGATTTTGATCGCGACTCCAACGTGATCGAGGTCTTTGTCGGGCGGCTGCGCAAGAAGCTGAGTCCGCTGAAGGCGATTCGAACGGTCCGTGGCCAGGGTTACCGGCTGAGTCGCGAAGGCACTGATTGAAAACCGGGATCCAGACCCGGCTCCTGCTCCTGACCAGCGGCGTGCTCGCGGTGTTTCTGTCCCTGGCCGGGTTTGTGCTGGATCGATCTTTTCAGGCGAGCGTCAAGGCTGGCGCTGAGGAACAGCTGCGGCTGGTCGTGTTCTCCCTCATGGGCAGCATCGTTGACGAGGGCGGCGACATCCGGATCGGGCTCGAAGTCCCTGAGCCGCGGCTGGTCCAGCCGCAATCGGGCCTGTATGCCGGGGTGTTTGGTGTGCTGGGGGAAACCTACTGGCGCTCGCCCTCGAGCGTGGCCGCAGAGTTCGAGTTTCCCGGAGCCACCGCATCGCTGCAGCCGGGTGATTTCCGCTTCAGCGAAGTTCTGCTCGGCGGCGTCGACCGGTACTCCCTCAGCTACTCAGTCATCTGGGAGAGCGTGGAAGACGTGCAGCTGGTGTTCAACATGGTCGCGGATCAGGCGCCCTACCAGAAAACGATGGCCAGTTTTCGTCGCAGTCTCTACCTGGGCCTGGCTGGGGTGATCGCGTTGTTCGCGATCGCACAGGCGCTCGCGGTCCGCTGGGGGCTGCGGCCATTGCGCACCATGGCGGAAGAGGTCGCTCAGCTCGAAAGCGGCCAGCGCGAGCAGCTCAGTGCAGCGTACCCGGTGGAACTGAAGGGGCTGGCCCGGAACCTCGATCGCTTCGTGTCGCATGAAAAACGTTCCCGAACGCGCTATCGCAAGGCCATGGAAGATCTGGCGCACAGCCTGAAAACGCCGCTTGCGGTGCTGCGCAACGGGCTTCGTAGCCGCAGCGTGCCCGACGGTGAGACCCAGGATTTCTCGCTGCTGCGCGAGCAGGTGGACCGGATGGAGACGACGGTCAGCTACCAGCTTTCCCGGGCATCGGTCACCGGGCCGGTGATCGTCGGTAAGCCCGTGGCGGTTGGGGCGCTGGTGGACCGATTGCTGCGCGCGCTCGGCACGGCCTACCAGAGCAAGCAGATTCAGGTGGAAACCCATATCCCGGAACGCTTCTACCTGCGGGGCGATGAGCGCGATCTGCTCGAGATGATCGGCAATCTGCTCGAGAACGGCTTCAAGTACACCCGCAGTCGGGTGCTCGTGCGGGCAGAAGAAGCGGGCATGCGCGCGCTGATCGTCGAGGATGATGGGCCGGGCATCGACCCGGAGATTCGTGCCAAAGTGCTGCGCCGGGGCACACGGGCGGATCAGGTGCAGCCAGGGCAGGGGATCGGGCTGTCGGTGGTGGTGGAGTTAATCCGGCTCTATCAGGGCGACATCACAATCGCCGAGAGCCGCTGGGGTGGCGCCAAAATCACCCTGAATTTTCCGCAACTGACGGCGGAATAGGGAACCCCGGCTAGGACTCTCCCGCGGCTTGCCCGCGATCGGCACCGGCGTTGAGGGCCGCGAAGAAACGCGCTCGCAGGGCCTGCACCTCGGCGGTATCGGGCTTTGCACCCAGTGCACACCAGCGATCGGCGAGCGTGAGGGCGGATGGTCCAGCGGTGCCGCCACCCCCTCCACCCCCGAGGCTGCTGGAGAGGGCCGCGACCTTGAGCTCCAGACGGCGTGCCTGATCGCTCGCCGGCGACGGCTGATCGGCCCATAGCTCGGCCTCGATGGCGAGATCATGCAGCCCCTGAAGGTCTCCCGCCATCGGCTGCGTTGGAAACAGCCCCGGCGGTGCCGCGTCTGGCACCGCGTCGGGCGTGGTTGCGAAGGTCTCGTCCCAGCGTGCGCGATCTGCCAGGGCCGTGGTCAGCGCCGCTTGCGCCTGCTTTGCGAGCCGTGCCCGATAGCGCTCGATCGGTAGCCGTGCATCTTGCTGCAGCGCCTTGCGCGGGCCCGGCGGCAGCGGTTTCAGCGCCCCGGCGAAGCGGTTCTCGAAGGTGCGCAGCAGCCCTGCGTCGAGCGCCGTGTTCGCCTCGTTATCGACATCGAACGCGGCGACGACGTCCTCAAACTCGCGCAGCATCGCCCGGACGCTTTCCACCTGCGCGGTGACCGCGTCGCGGGCCGCGGCCGCTGCGGCGTCGCGCTGCGCGAAGAGTGCGTCGCAGCCGCTGCGGAAGGCTTGCCACAGCGCCTGGTCCTGCTTGCGCGGGACCTTGCCGATGCGCTGCCAGTCGCGCTGGATGGCCTTGGCCTGATCGAGGCGGTCGCGCAGCGCAGTGGTCTCGTCGGCCCGGAGGGCGGTGACCCGATCGATCAGCATCTGCTTGGCCGCCGCGTTGGCATCCCAGTACCCCTTCAGTCGCTCATGGAGCCGTGCCTGCAGGGCTTCGAAACGCTCGGCCAATGGCTTTTCCTGCTTCCTGGGCACCGGATGATGGGTACGCCAGCTGTTGCGTGCCTCGCGCAGGATCGCTTCGGCAGCCGCAAAGTCCGCGCTGCGCCAGTCGGTGTTGTCCAGGTACGCCTGCAGGGATTCGCAGATGTCTTCCCGGGCACTCGCGTTCGCCTGGCGCTGGGTGGCCAGCGCTTCGAAGTGGGCCTTGCAGGGCTCGAAGGCGCGCTCGGCCGCCTCGTCGAAGCGCGCCTGGGCGGCGCGTTCCTGCTCTCCCCGCGGTGGGCCTAGGGCCTGCCACTCGCGCCTCAGTTCCTTGATCTTCTCGGCCTGCAGCGGCGGGTCCAGGGGCTCGCTCGCTGCGCTGCTGATCGCCTCCAGTAGTGCTTCGCGTTTCGGCGACGCCGCGTATTGGGCCCAGTTACCCAGGGCCCGCAGCTCGCCGCTGGCGGCGTTGAGACGGCTGAGCGTCGCTCGCGGCAGCCCCAGCCGTTCCGGCTGGGCCCGGCGGATCTGCCCGTGCAGGGTGCCCGCTTTCCGGGTTTGCCCGTCATCGAGCAAGGCGCGCAACTCACCGATCTGGATTTCGACCTGTTCACCAAGCGCCCGCACCGTTGCCTCGGTCTCTGTGAGTGCTGTCTCTGTGGTTTGGACCCGGGCCGTGATCTCGGCCAGCTCCTGCGGGACTGCAGCGGACTCCGGCCAATCGATGTCCCGCAGCAGCGTGCTCAGAGCGCGAACGGTGTTGCGCAGCGCGTCCACGCGGTCAAGCGGCTCTGTTGCCAGTGGTGGCTCGCTCTCGAGCAGCGCTAGGCGCCGGGATTCTGCGGCCTGAAGTCGCTCCATGGCAGCGCTCTTGGCCGCATCTTCCGATGCAGCCGCGTCGGAGGATGCGGGGGCGACCGGTGCTGTGTCGCCATCGTTGTCCAATGCTTCCACCACGCCGGCGGGCGACGCGTCGGCGGGCTCGGCAGCGGCGGGGCGATCCTCCGCCAGGTCGGATGTTGGTGGCGGCGTTTCGAGCAGCGGCAGCTCGGTGTTCAGAGGCGGCAGCTCGGGCAGCGTTGCCGTGTCTCCTGGCGGCGGCGGCAGTGCCTGCCAGCGCTCGACCAGCGTGGCCCACTGCTCATCGATCAGCGTGCGCGCTGTGAGGTCACGGGTCGCGAGTGCCTGCTGGCTATTGATCCGGGTCGCGGACTCCGTGAGCTCCTGCGCGCGCTCCAGCAGCGCCGCACGCTGCGTCGCGGCAGAGCGAAGCGCCTTCAGGCGGGCCCGCGCTTCCCGGTTGATGCGCTTGTTGCGATTACGGCTGGCCCGCTCGATCTCCGCCAGGGCGCCGGGCTCTGCCAGCGCACCGTCTTCCCACAGCGCGTCTTCGAGGTCGCGTCGCTGCAGGTAGCCATCGATCCGGTCGGCTCGATCGGCACGCCCGCGGACTTCGGCGAGCGCCTGGGTGATCGAGAGCTGCGCAAAGGCCGCGCGCGCCTGGGCTTCTGCCGTGGGCGGCGGCGCAACCGGATCAGGCCTGGCGGCAGGCGCCGAGCGCTTGTCGCGGGACTTGAGCCAGCGGAACACCATGACGCTCGCTCGGCCTAGAGCGCGTTATGGGCGCCATCGCACAGGGGCGCACCGGCGCTGCGTTTGCAGCCACAGAAATAGAGCGTTCGATCCTCCGAGGCGGTGTAGGTCATCGGCGTAAAGCCGCTGCCCTCGTGCGCCCCATCGCAGAACGGCTGGTTCTTGCTGTTGCCGCAGGCACACCAGAAATACTTCTTGCCGGCGGTAACTTCGACGGGGTAGGGCGCTCTCTGCGCAATCTCGGCTTCGCTCATCGTTGCTCCATGGATGATCGGTGACTCGTGATGGCCTAGGAGAACTCGCGCGGCTCCCACCAGGGGTAGAAGTCGGGCATGTCCGTCGACACCTTGTTCGGGAACTGTGCCGGTCGTTTCTCGAGGAACGATTGGACCCCCTCAGCGGCATCGGCGCCCCGGCCCAGCTCGTAGATCCCGCGGCTGTCGATTTTGTGCGCTTCCATTGGGTGATCCGCACCGAGCATCTTCCACATCATCTGCCGCGTTAAGGACACGGACACTGCGGAGGTGTTGTCCGCGATCTCCCGCGCCAGATCCCGGGCGACGCTGAGCAGGTCAGCGCCCGCATGGACACTGCGCAGCAGGCCTCCCTCGAGCGCCTCCTGGGCCGGAAAGACACGACCGCTGTAGCACCACTCCAGGGCCTGGCTGATGCCGACCACCCGCGGCAGGAAGTAGCTGGAACAGGCTTCCGGCACGATCCCGCGGCGGGCAAAGACGAAGCCGATCTTCGCGTTGTCAGAGGCGATGCGGATGTCCATGGGCAGCGTCATGGTCGCACCGATGCCGACCGCAGCGCCGTTGATCGCGCCGATCACCGGCTTCTTGCAATCGAAGATCCGCAGGGTCACACGGCCGCCACCGTCCGGGTGCAGGCCGCTGGCCCGATCCTCGCGCCCGTCGGCGTTGAACGTGTCGCCACCGGCGGCCAGATCGGCGCCGGCGCAGAAGGCACGCCCGGCCCCGGTCACGATGATGGCGCGCACATTGTCGTCGGCGTCCGCTTCGTCGAGCGCGCTGATGATCTCCTTCATCATCTCGTGCGTGAAGGCGTTCATGCGATCCGGGCGGTTCAGGGTCAGGGTCAGGATCTGATCTTCGACCTCGTAGCCGATGGTTGCGTAGCTCATGTTCTTCCTCGAGACAGCGAGCGCCTAGGGTACCATCGCCGGGGTTTGGACAGGCCCGGGGAACGCAAGGCAGATATGGCTGAAGATTCGCTGCCGCGCAGCGCCCGGGTGCTGTTGCACGAGGTCTGGCCGCTGCTGGGCGGCGATCGTACGCGCTGGTTTGCAGCGCTGGGCGAGGCGGGCTGGTTCGCGCCCCGGTGGCCGCAGGCCCTCGGCGGTCAGGGCCTGTCCGCCGCGCAGTTCTGGCGTTGGCAGCGCGCCCTCATCGACGCGGGTGCACCTCTGCCACCGGCGCTGCTCACGGAAGGAATCGGGCCGCTGCTGCAGGCTGAAGCACCCTCCCCACTGCGAAAGGAGCAGCTTGCCGACATCGCCGCCGGGCGGGCCCGCTGGTGCTTTGCCGGCACCCCGAGCGCGCGCGCGACGCCGATGGCCGTGCGGCGCGGCGGCCCTGATGATCGGCTCCATGGCACCCTGGAGCCGGTGGTGGATCTGGTCCGGGCGCAGTGGATCCTGGCGCTCGTCGCGAACGAGGCGGGCAGCGCCGTCGCCGTGACTCTGCCGGCGGATCGCGAGCGGCTGGTCACCAGCACGCTGCCAGGGCCGGTGCGCGATGCGGGGCACCCGCGGCCGCAGCCGCTGTTCGGCACGCTGCGCGCAGACGGCGCGGTACTGGTACCGCAGGAGCGTCTCCAGGCCACGACGGTACCCGCCATCGCAGCGCACCTGCGCCCGTTTACCCCGGCGCTCGATCCACAGCACGCCAGCGTCGCCGCGCTGCGGCGTGAGTTTGCGGATCTTGAGGCGCTGCGCGCGATTCACAGCCCGCAGGCGGCCGCCGATGATCGCGCGCTGGCAGAGCTCCAGCTCGACTTGCGGGCGCTGGATGCGCTGGAGCACCGGCTCGCGGCTCTGGGGCCGGGCGCGGCCGAACGGCCGGCACTGGCGATGATGCATGGCGTCAAGGCGCTGGCGCTGGCGCTGGCGCTCACCGACGCCCAGGTGGAGGCGCTCGGCTATGCGGGGCTGCCGCTGCCGGACCTGCTGGCGACCCACAACGAAGGTCCCCTGGGCGACCCCCTGACCGCGCGCAAGATTCCGGCCCTGCTGGCCTACCGCGGCCTTGCGGCGGATCACGATCCCTGGGAGGAAACCCGTGACGCCCTTGGCAACGTCCTGCACGGGCCCGCCGGGACCCCCTGAAAAATGCCCAATCCGCCGGTGAAATCGCCTAAAATGCGGCGCTCAAATTTTTAGGCGCCCACGGGGCGACATTCACTGAATTGATCTAGGGGATTCGATGGATTTCTCATTTTCCGACGAGCAGACGCTGCTCCAGGACAGCATCAGCAAGTTCCTGCAGAACGACTACGATTTCGAGGCGCGCCAGAAGGTCGTCAAGGAAGAAGAAGGCTTCTCCCGGGCCAACTGGCAGCAGTTCGCCGAACTCGGCTGGCTGGCCATGCCCTTCGGCGAGGATGATGGCGGCTTTGGGGGCGGCGCGGTCGAGTCCATGATCATGATGGAGCAGTTCGGACGCGGCCTCGTGGTCGAGCCATTCCTGCCGACAGTCGTCCTGGCTGGCGGTGCCATCAAGCACGGCGGCAGCGACGAGCAGCGCGCAGCCCACCTGCCTGGCATCATCGATGGCAGCACCCAGGCGGCGCTCGCTTTCGTGGAGCCGCAAGCGCGCTTCAATTTGGCCGATGTCACTACGACGGCCAAAGCGAGCGGCGACGGCTATGTCCTCAATGGCTACAAGGCCGTCGTGCTGAATGGGCCTGCCGCCAATCTGCTGGTCGTCTCGGCCCGCACCGGTGGCGATCAGCGCGATGACGCGGGAATCTCCCTGTTCATCGTTCCCGCCGATGCGGCTGGGGTAACCCGCCGCGACTACCCGACGGTCGATGCGATGCGCGCGTCGGAAATCACCTTCGAGAACGTACAGGTCGACGCCGGCGCGCTTCTGGGCACAGAGGGCGAGGGCCTGCCGCTCCTGCAACGGGTCGTTGACGAAGGCATTCTGGCGGTCGGCGCTGAAGCGGTCGGTTGCATGGAAGTTGCCTACAAGGACACGGTCGAGTACTGCAAGACCCGGGAACAGTTCGGCCAGCCGATCGGCAAGTTTCAGGTGCTCCAGCACCGCATGGTCGATATGTTCATGGAGCATGAGCAGGCCAAGTCGCTGATGTTCATGGCCGCCATGCGTCTGGATGAAGGCTACGACGACGAAGCGCGCAAAGCGGTGTCGGCCTTCAAGGTGCAGGTGGGCAAGTCCGGTCGGTTCGTCGGCCAGCAGGCGGTACAGCTGCACGGCGGTATGGGGATGACCGAGGAACTGTCCATCGGCCACTACTTCAAGCGCCTGACCACGATCGACACGCTCTTTGGCAACGTCGACTTTCATCTGAAGCGCTTCGGCGCGCTCTGACCGAACGCACATGGCCCGCTGGGACAAAGCGGCCCCGGCCAGCATTCCGCAGTGGTTTTTCGAGGCGGTGGAGTACCCCGCCTCGGATCACAGCGTTGAGGTCGAGGACTGCGACGTGCACTACCGGCTCTGGACCGGTGCCGGCACCCGCGGCCTTCTGTTCGTGCACGGCATGCACGCCCACGCACACTGGTGGGATTTCATTGCCCCGGCGCTGACGGACGAGTACCGCGTTGCGGCGATTGACCTGACCGGCATGGGCGACAGCGATTACCGCTATGACTACAGCGCTGCCCTGTACGCGGAGGAAATCCGCGCGGTCTGCGACGCGGCTGGCTTCGGGACTGATGCGCTGCTGGCGGCCCACAGCTTTGGCGGCCGTATGGCTCTGGAGGCCGTGCATCGCTGGCCGGAACGTTTCGGTGGGCTGGCGCTGCTCGACTCGGGCGTACGGGACCCGAATTCCCCGGAGTTTGAGCGTCCGCCCATGGGCGGGAACAGCAAGCTCTACCCGGACCGGGAAACCGGCGAGGCGCGCTTCCGGCTGCAGCCGCCGCAGGACTGTGCCAACGAGTACATCCTGCGCTACATCGCCCGGCACTCGCTGATGCCGATCGATGGCGGTTACGCCTGGAAGTTTGACGACGATCTGCTAAAGGCGCTGACTGGCCTGGCGGCGTCGGATCACCTGGAAGACTACCTCCGGGACCTGCAGGTGCCGATCCACATCATGATCGGTGCCGACAGCGTGCTCTATAGCGAGCAGGATCTGGCCTATATGGTGTCGCTGCTCCCTGCGGCGCTGCAGGATGATGCAACGACGGTGCTCGCCGACGCGCAGCACCATTTGTTTCTGGATCAGCCGCTCGCGTTCACCGACGCCCTGCGCAAGGCACTCGCGGCGCTGTAGGGCCTGCCAGCGCGCCCGAACGCCTAGAAGACCGTATAGCCGCCATCGAGGCACAGCTCCTGGCCCGTGTGATAGGTCTGGTCGGGATCGGCCAGGAATGCGCCGGCGGCGCGAAACTCAGCGGGATCCGCCCAGCGCCGGACCGGCGTGCGGCGGACCGTTGCCTCGCGGAACTTCTCGTTCTCGTAGCCCCCGCGGGCCAGGTCGGTCACCGTCCAGCCTGGAATCAGCG
>JBCDIK010000039.1:0-20031 GCA_038749065.1 Pseudomonadota bacterium
CCCGTGAAATCGAGGCTGTCCGCCTCCCAGAGTTCCCGCAGCAGCTCGACCTGCTCCTGCTGTCGGTGCCCGCGCCTGGCATAGTCCACGCCCAGCGCCTCGTATTCGACCTGGTTCCAGCCGATGCCGACGCCCAGGCTGAAACGATTGCCCGACAGCATCGCGACCTGTGCCGCCTGCTTGGCCACTAGCGCGGTCTGCCGCTGCGGCAGGATAAGCACAGCGCTCATGAGACGTAGCCGCTCGGTGACGCCGGCGATGAAAGCGAAGGTCGTCAGCGGCTCATGGAACGCGACGTCCTTGTCATAGCTGTTTTCCGGCCAGCCGCCAGGCCGGTCCCGGTCCGCACCGAGCACGTGGTCATAGATCAGGAGGTGGGTCGCACCGAGCGCCTCGACGCCCTGGGCGAAGGCTTTCATGGCTCCCGGGTCAGTCCCGATCTCGTTATGTGGCAGTACCGCGCCAAATTCCATCCCGCATCCCCCCGTTGCGTCAGCGTACGAATTTTAAGGATCGCCCGGCCTCACGTACAATCCGCCGCCGATAGCGAGCGGGCGACTATGAGCACCGAACCCACCGAAACACAGGCCAGCGGCGAATTTTCCTTCGTCGCCATGGAGCACGACATCCTGCGCTTCTGGGAAGCGGAGGAGATCTTTGCGCGCTCTCTGAGCAAGACCGCGGACAATCAGCCCTACGTGTTCTATGACGGCCCGCCCTTTGCCACGGGGCTGCCGCATCACGGCCATCTGGTCGCCAGTACCATCAAGGACATCGTGCCCCGCTACTGGACCATGAAGGGACGCTATGTGTCGCGCCGTTTCGGCTGGGACTGTCACGGCCTGCCCATCGAGCACGAGATCGACAAGCAGCTCGGAATGTCGGCGCAGCAGGCTGTGGAGGAGCTCGGTGTTGGCGGCTATAACGATCAGTGCCGCGCCATCGTGCAGCGCTATGTCAAGGAGTGGCGGCACACGGTGACGCGGCTCGGCCGCTGGGTCGACTTCGATAACGACTACAAGACCATGGATCCATGGTTCATGGAATCCGTGTGGTGGGTGTTCAAGCAGCTCTGGGACTCGGGGCTCATCTATCAGGGCAACAAGGTGATGCCCCTGTCGACGGCGCTCGGAACACCGCTGTCGAATTTTGAGGCCAACAGCAACTACCAGATGACCCAGGACCCGGCGGTGACCGTGCTCTTCCGGCTCGAGGATGAAGACGCCTACCTCGCCGCCTGGACGACCACGCCCTGGACCCTGCCGTCGAATCTGGCGGTGTGCGTGGGCGAAGAGATCGATTACGTGCGCATTCGCGATGGCGAGCGCGCGATCTATCTGGCGGCCGATCGCCTCGAGCACTACGGCGAGTACCCGGTGGAGGCGACGGTCAAAGGCCGGGACCTGGTCGGCCGCAGCTATCAGCCGTTGTTTTCCTATTTTGCTGATCAGAAATCGCAGGGCGCCTTCGTGGTCATCAGCGGCGACTACGTGACCACGGACAGCGGCACAGGCATGGTCCACCAGGCTCCCGCCTTCGGTGAGGATGACTACCAGGCGTTCCAGGCGGCGGGCCTCGCCGCGTTCGCGTGCCCGGTCGATATGCAGGGCGTGTTCACAGACCCGGTGAGCGACTTTGCCGGCATGCACGTTAAAGAAGCGGACAAGGCGATCATCAAGGCTCTGAAAGATGCAGGCTCCCTGTGGCGGCAGGAAACCATCGATCACAGCTACCCCTTCTGTTATCGCTCTGACACGCCGCTTATTTACCGCGCGATCCCCTCCTGGTACGTCGCTGTCACCTCATTCCGTGACAAGCTGATCAACGCCAATCAGGCGGTGCGCTGGGTGCCCGATCACATGAAGGACGGCCGCTTCGGCAATTGGCTCGAAGGCGCCATCGACTGGGCGATCTCCCGCAACCGGGTGTGGGGCACGCCATTGCCCGTGTGGTTGAACGACAAGACCGGCGCGGCGTTGTGCGTCGGCTCGATTGAGGAGCTGGCTGCGCTCTCGGGCACCAGGGTCGATGACCTGCACCGTGAGCACGTCGACCCGCTGACCTTTACGAAAGAGGGCGAGCCCGGCGTGTACCGGCGTGTGCCGGAAGTGCTCGACTGCTGGTTCGAGTCCGGCTCCATGCCGTACGCGCAGCAGCATTATCCCTTTGAGAATGTTGAGCAATTCGAGGCCGGATTTCCGGCGGAGTTCATCGCGGAGGGGCTCGATCAGACCCGCGGCTGGTTCTACACGCTGACCGTGCTGGCCGCGGCGCTGTACGACAAGCCGGCTTTTCGCAACGTGATCGTCAACGGCATGGTTATGGCCGAGGACGGCAAGAAGATGTCCAAGCGGCTGCGCAACTACACGCCGCCGGATGAGCTCATGGAACGCTACGGCGCCGATGCGCTGCGCCTGTACCTGATCAACTCCGGGCTGGTGAAGGCCGAGGAGCAGCGCTTTGCGGATGCCGGGGTGAAGGACATGACCCGGCGGGCGCTGCTGCCCTGGCTCAACGCGTTCAGCTTTCTGAACACCTATGCCCAGATCGACGACTGGTCGCCGGACAAGGGCCGGCACCGTGGCAATAACGTGCTCGATCGCTGGATCGTGGCCCGCCTGCAAACGCTTAAGGCCCGGGTGGGCGAAGAGATGGAGGCCTACCGCCTCTACAATGTCGTGCCCCAGCTGTTCAGCTTCATCGAGGACCTGACCAACTGGTATATCCGGCTGAATCGGCCCCGCTTCTGGGGCGAGGGCATCGACGAGCACAAGATCGCAGCCTACAGCACGCTCTATGACACCCTGCTGGAGCTGTCTGCGGTCATGGCCCCCTTCACGCCGTTTCTGGCGGAGCATCTGTACCGGGAGTTGTGTTCCTTCGGAGGGGCGCAGCCGACACCGGCATCGGTGCATCTGTGCGATTTCCCGGAAGCCGATGAAGCCCTGCGCGACGACGCTCTGGAGACGGCGGTCGATCGCATGCAGCAGGTCATCCTGCTCGGCCGGCAGCGCCGCGAAGAGGTGAAGATCAATCTGCGGACGCCGCTGCGGTCGCTGACGGTGATCCACCGCGATCCCGAGCTGCTCGCGGATCTGAAAGGGCTGGAGGACTACCTCAAGAGCGAGCTCAATGTGCAGGAAGTGCGCTATGACAGCGATGAGGGCGCATACCTGCAGCTGGTTGCCAAGCCCAACTTCAAGCGCCTCGGCAAGCGCCTGGGCAAGGAGATGAAGCGTTACGCGGGTGCGATCGCGCAGCTCGACGCGCAAGCGATTGCGCGCTACCAGGCCGATGGCGCACTGGAAATCGATGGTCAGCAGTTCAGCGGCGAGGACATCGAGGTGCGCCAGCAGGCGCTCGCCGGCGCAGAGGTCGTCTCCAACAGCGCCATCGCCATCGTGCTCGATACGGCGCTCGACGATGAGTTGATCGAGGGCGGGCTGGCGCGGGAGATCGTCAACCGTGTGCAGCGGGCGCGCAAGGAGCAGGGCCTGAACGTGGCAGACCGGATCATGCTTCGCGTCGATGGCGATGCGGAGCTGTTGCGCGTACTGCAGGAGCGCTGGAGCTATGTGGGTGGCGAAGTGCTCGGAGTAGAGCTGATCCCGGCGCTCGATCAGGACTCGCTGACCCACACGACCGATGTCGGCGGCAAGCCGCTGCTGTTTCAGATCGTGGTGGTCTCGCCTCAGCAGGCAGCCTCATGACACAGCAGCGCACGTTCGGCCCACATCCCGGGTCGCAGGTCGCACATGTGGGCACCTATCAGCGCACGTTGCCGGTCACCCTCGAGCGCATGTACGAAAATGCGCTCGACTGGGAGCATCTGCCCTACGTGCACCGCTCGAGCTTTGTCGCGATCGAGTGCCTGGACGCCGGCGCCTGGGGCTGGCGCGCGGCGCTCACCGCGGCTGATGGCAGCGCCAGCGAGATCGAGCTGCGACTGGACAGGTTCCTCAAGCGCTGGATCACCCGCAATCTGGCTGGGCCTGCAGCGGGCGCGGAGATCTGGACCCACGTGTTCGAGGAACGGCGGGGTGGGCTGTCGATCAACGTGGACTTCTTTGTGCCCGGGGTGCCGGAGTCGGCGCGCGAGAAAGTCGGTGCAGCCTACGCCGGCCTCTATGCGCAGCTGTACGACGAGGACGTCGCCATGATGGTGCAGCGTCAGGCGCACCTCAGCGAGCGGCCCAATGCCCCTGCACCGGCACAGCTCGATCTGGGACCCGCCAGCGCGCTGCCCGACCGCTCGACACATCAGCTCGGAAACCGGCGCGTGCTGCTGCTGCGGGAAGCGCAGACCTGGCATGCGCTGCCGGCGCTGTGCCCGCACTCACTTGGCCCGCTGGCGGAAGGCACGGTGCGCGATGGCTGTATCGAGTGTCCGTGGCACGGTTACCGATTTGAACTGGAGGGTGGCGCCTGCCTCGATCAGCCTTCCTACCGACTGCCGCCGATCGCAACGGTGACCATCGACGAGCGCGGTCACCTGCGCCTGGAAAGCGCTCCACGCTAACGCCCACGGCAACGCCGCCGACCGGGCCTTCTGGGCTCGGTCAGCGGACGTGCTGGGAAGAAATTGAGGAGTGCCCGAGGGAAGGGAGGGGAGGGGAGGTTCGGGCACTCCTCTGGGAAATCGGCTGGGAATTGAAGGGGATCAATTCCTCAGCTACGGGAGAGATGTTACCTTAGGTAACACCGAATGCAACCCTCGGTAACGCGGTAACACTTAGTTTTTAAGAACTATTTGGAATAAGGGGCCTTAGCACGGTGCTGTAGCGGGGCTCCAGCGGCGTGTCCCGAGCGCGCTGCAGGAGAAGTTTCTGCGCAGTCTGGTTGCGCTTTGGCCTTGGTCTGGCCACACTGCTGCATTCTCCTCCGGGCCTCCCCCATGACCGCGTCTCCAGGACGGTTGCGCAGTGATTTTCTAGAAGACCCGTTGGGCCTCGCGCCCCGCCCCCCCATCCTGAGCTGGCGCTCCACTGATCCACGCGCTGCCGAATGCCAGACCGGCTATCAGGTGCTGGCGGCCAGCCGCCCCGGCCGACTCAAGGAAGCACTGGCCGATCGCTGGGACAGCGGCTGGGTCACGGCTTCCGGCGTCTGCACGGTTCGTTACGGCGGCGCCGCGCCCCGACCGCGGGAGCGGATCTGGTGGACTGTGCGCACCCGTGACAGCGACGGCCTGCCGGGTCCCTTCGCACGTCCCGCATTTTTCGAGGTCGGGCTCGAGGACGATGTGCCCTGGGCCGCGCAATGGATCGGGGCGCCGCTCACCGGGAGTCGCTATCACGCGCCAGCGCCCGCTTACCTGGCGCGTGACTTCGGGCTGTCCGCCATGCCCCTGCGGGCGCGCCTCTACCTCGCCATGGCCGGCAGCGGCCGGGCGTTCCTGAATGGGACCCAGCTTCTGTCCTGTGAGCAGATGCCGCTGGATAGCGACTACGCCCATCGGGTTCGCTATCGCGTCATCGATGTGACCGCGGCGCTGCACCGGGGGCGTAACCGGTTGGCGCTGGTGCTGGCGGATCACAGCTACTCCGGCAATCAGGGGAACGCGGGCACCCGTGAAGCCTTCGGGCCTGTGCCGTTGCTGCGAGCCCAGTTGGAGCTGCATGCCAGCGACGGGTCCATCGCCCGGGTCCTGAGCGATCAGCGCTGGCACTACCGACGCGCTGCGGTGATCCAGGCGGACCCGGTCTTGGGCGAGTGTTGGGATGAACGAGCGCGCGAGCTGTTTCCCTCGCGCCCCTCGGAGCCCCTCAACCACCGCGACGGCTGGGCACCGGTGCGCGAGTACCCGGGGCCCGCAGGAGCAATGCGACCGGACCTGTCTCCGCGTCTGGATGAACGTCGCCTGCTGCGCCCGGTTGGAGACCCGGTGCTGGTGCTGGACGAATGGCAGAACGCTCGCTGGGAGTATGAACTGCCGGAGCGTGCGCTCGGTCAGCCGGAAGTGAGCTCGGAGTTGCCGTCAGGGGAAGCGGTGGCGATCAGCTATCAGCCGCCATCAGCGTTGCGCGACTCCGTGACCCTAGGTTCAACCCGTGGCCCGGTCGGCCCCGCGCTGGGCCTGCGGTTGTGTGACCGGGTCGCCGTCGCCGCCTCTGCCGCCGGCCTCGGCGCGGCGGGAACGCCGATCGAGCCGGGCCTGCTGGCGGCCAGCGCGACGCCACCGGCCGTGGTGTTTCGGGCTGTGGCGCTGCCCCTGCAGCATGGCCTGACCCTCGGCGCCGAGGATGCTGCACTGAACGATCAGCTCCAGCGCTGGTTAACCGATCTGCGTACCCGGGCCGTGCGGCGCCCGCTGGCCGGCTACGGCTGCGGCGAAGGGTTGGGGCCACGCGCCGAAGCCGGTATCCATGCGGAGTTACCGGTGACCGGCGCACTGGATGACGCGATTCCGCTCCTTGGCCGGTTGGTTGATGCGGTGCCGCTGCTGCGTAGCTTTCTGGAAGATCTGATCGACGCGGAGGCGCGCACGGGCATCGTGCCCGGCGCCGTGCCCGATCGACCGCGCCTGGCCGGCAGCGTCGGTCCTGGGCATTTTCCGGTGCTGGCGGAGATCGTCTGGGCGCTCCTGACGGCCTGCGGTGACCAGCAGTCGGGCTCGACCGGCTATGACTGCTTAAGGCGGGTCCTACTGGCGCTGGCAGAGCGCGCGGGCCCCAGCGCGTTGCTGCGCCACCATTATCCGCACAGCGGTGCGGCGGCCGGCGACGCCGATGAACTGATCGGCAGCGCCATGCTGTACCACTGCGCTGGCCTGGCGCGGCAGATCGCCGAGCTGCTTGGGCGCAATGCCGACGAGCCGCTGTGGACGGCCCTGCGCGAGCGCCTGCAGGAGGCCTTTCTCGCCCGGTTTGTCACTGCGGATGGGGTCCTTGTCAACGGCTCGCAGACCGCGCTGACCGTTGCCCTGCGCAGCGCTGTGCTGCCGGAAGCGGCCGCCGCCCACGCCGTTCAGACGCTGGCGCGCGCAATCCATCAGCAGGGCTTGCGGGTCGCACCGGGGCTCGCTGCCAGCGCGCTCGCCCAGCTGTCGCGATGCGGGTTTGCCGATGTCGCGCTGGCACAGCTGGCAGAGCCTTCCCGCCGCGATGCGCTGGCGGAGCGCTACGGCCGAACGCTCGCTGGCGCGGCGCTGCTCGAGTGGGTCCTGGGCGATTGGCTGGGCATTGCCGTTGCGACCGGGCAGGGCGCCGAGGATCTTGCGGGCCGGCGTCTGCGCATCGCGCCGCTGCTGGCCCGAGCCGCCCAGATCGGCTCCCTGTCCGGGCGCTATGAGACCGTACGCGGCGCCGTCGCGGTGCGCTGGGCGTGCGTGGAAGGTGGGCAGGTGGCGGTCGACGTGACACTGCCTGTCGACGTGGAAGCGGAGCTCATCCTACCCGGCTGCGCACCCACGGTGCTGCGGGCGGGGAGCCACCGCTCAATGGTGCCGCTGGCCCACCTCGCGGCCGATACGGTCCCCAGTCTCGCGCCCGCCGCCCGCAGCAGCGCCTGAGGCCAGCCAGTCCAACACGGCCTGCGCGTCGCCGCTGAACCGCACGCGCGCCTCTTTGCGCTTGAGCTGGTAGTCATACATAGGGTCGTAGTACTGGGTCAGGAGCGCTTCAATCCACCCCGCATGCTCGCCATGTTCAAAGCCCTGTCGCAGCGCCTTGATCAGGCTCTGTTCCCGGACGCCCCCGAGGCGCTTGCGGATGCGACTGATCGCGTGCAGATAGCGTGCGAGTAGCTCTTGCGGCGCCGTGCCGCTGCGCAGCGGCTGCGTCACGTACTCGGCTTCAATGTGCGCCACCCGCTCAGCGAGCGGTGCCGTCAGCATGACGACCGGGGCGCTTTGCATCTGTCCGAACCAGGCCTCCGGAACCGCGACCCGGCCGATGGTCCGGCTTTCGTCTTCCAGCAACAGCTGACCCGGCGCGCGTCGGCGATGATCGAGACAGTGGGCGGCCAGCGCGTTCTCGAAGCTGACCTGAGTCGGTTGCGGTTGCGGTAGGCTGCCGAAGGCAGAGCCGCGGTGCCGGGCCAGACCCTCCAGATCGATGCTTGCGGCGCTGCGCCCGAGCACCTGAGTCTTGCCGACGCCCGTGCGCCCGGCAAGGATCAGCAACGGGCAGTGCTGTGGATAGGTGTCCAGCAGTGCCAGGGCGCGTCGGCGCAGTGCCTGATAGCCGCCGGGGCTGGCCTCGACCGACAGACCGCGCGCCTGGAGCCACTGCGTCGCGCGGCGCGAACGTAATCCGCCTCGCCAGCAGTACAGGGTCGCGGCCGGCTGTGCGGTCAGCAGCGTTTCCCAGCCATCGATGCGCGCCTCGCGCACGGCGCCGGAAACCAGACGCTCACCCAGCGCGATCGCTGAGTCCTGACCCTCCTGGCGATAGCGCAGGCCGACCTCGTGTCGCTCGCGATCGGTCAGGATTGGCAGATTCACGGAGCCCATAAGAGATCCGCGCCGAAACTCATCGGGCGCGCGCAGATCGATGAGGCTGCCGGGCGCATCGAGCCCGGTGAGGAGGATCCGGTCAGCCGCCGTAGCGTCCAGTGTGGCTGCCGGGCCCATGCGACGATCAGATCAGGGCGCTTCTTCGGACAGGATCTCGCCTGCCCGGAACCGTTCCAGGTGCGACTCCAGCTCTTCAATAACCGCGGGGTCATTGCCTTCCTGCGCTTTCTCGAGGGCTTCCTCCTGCACATCGATGGCGCGCTCGAACTGGCCGTTGGCGGCGTAGCTCGCGGCCCAGGTGTCCAGGTACTCGGGTCGCGCACGCGCGGCTTCGTCGGACTCCATGAGGGTGGTCATCAGTGACAACGCGTAGGCCTCGCGCTTGAGATCGTTCAGGTTGGAAGTGGCGAGTACCCAGGCGACCTCGTTGACAATATTCGCGTCCTGCTCGGATGCCTTGACCGCGCGCGTGAACCAGCGTCGGGCCTTACGGAAGTTCTGCGGTGTGCCAACGCCGCGGGCGTGCAGGTTGCCGAGCAGCACCATGGCCTCGGCATCGTCCTCGCTGTCGGCAAGATCCGTCAGCCAGGGCACCGTCTGCGGGTGTTCCTGCTCGCTGTGGCGGCGGTCCAGTGCAAAGCGGGCATAGGTTTTCTTGGCGGATGGGCTGTCGGTCTGCGCTGCCTTGAGATAGTAGCTGCCGGCTTCGGCGTAGCTCTGATCGACCTGTCGACCCTGATAGCTCAAATGGCCCAGATACAGGTTGGCGCCCGTATGCCCGCCGGCTGCGGCCTGCCGCAGCAATGGCAGTCCCGAGTCGATGTTGTCCTCGCCATAGTGCTCGTTGACGTACAGCACACCCAGCGCGTACGCGGAGTCCAACGATCCCAGGGCCACCGCATGGACGTAGTTCTCCATGACCTGGCCCAGCGCTGCCTCGCGCGCGGCGCCGTCTTCGGCCTGCTCCGCAATCTCGAAAAAGACCCGGGCCAGCAGATTGTTCGCCAGCACGTTCCCGCTGCGGGAACTGCTGCGCAGCCACTCGATCGCATCCTTAGGACGATCGTGGGTGGCCTGGTAAGCACCGATCGCTGCCTGCGCGGCGCTGTCGCCTTGCCGGGCCAGATAGATCATGAGCGCGAAGGGGTTGAACTCGTCGACGCTGCCGGTCGCGCCGTCTGCCGCGCTGTGATCGGAGCGGTCGAGTTCGCTGCGGACCGCGTCGTAAACGCTCTGCAGATTGAAATGTGTGCTGCTCAGGGGCCCTTCGCCGGGTCGCGCCTGGAGTAACAGCACGAAGTCGTGGCTGTCGGTCGTGCGGTAGATCGAGCCGACCGGCAGCAGCCCCTGGCTGCGCGCGTAGGCGACGGGCTCAAGCGGTGACACGGCGAGGTACGGCTGCTGGAGGCTGCCGTCACCGGTGCTGTCGATGTCCGTCCGGATGCGTTCGACCCAGCCCTCGTGCATCGCTGCGGTCTCGGGGTTTTCGACATGCTCGTAAAACCGTTGCATGGCGAAGTGACCCGCCAACGAGCCCTGGTAGATATCGAGAATGGCGCTGCCCAGGGAGCCAAGTTTCAGGGGCTCATCGGTGGCGAGCTGTAGGGCCTGGTTCTCGAGTTCCGTCAGGCGCGACAGCGCACCGGGGAATGACGGGTCGGCCATGAACGCGCGCCGCAGCTTGCCCACAGCCACCGGGCGGCCGGCGGCGATCTCCGCGGCGAGGACCTCATAGCCCGATCCCGTGCCTGCACCGGGATCCGGTGTGGCCGCACTCTGGCAGCCGGCAAGCGCGATCAGAAGCAGGACGATGACGAACTTTTGCATAGCTGTAGTTTATATACTTTCCCGGGCATGATAGCGCGCCCGCCGCCGCTCTTCGGTGTTGCTCAGCGCAATTCGCAGCGCGGCCGAAACCACGACAGCACCCGTTACGCCTCGGGTTAGGGAGTCAGACATGGGTCTACGCGAAAAGTTACAGATGCCGGATGCAGCTTCGGCCCTGCCAGGACGGGAACAGAGTATGCCGGTTCCCGATCGGCACTTCGTGAACGGGCACCCGCTGAAGGGACCGTTTCCGGAAGGGCTCGAGACCGCGGTGTTCGGTCTGGGCTGCTTCTGGGGTGCCGAGCGCAAATTCTGGCAGGTTGAGGGGGTCTACAGCACCGCGGTGGGCTATGCCGGTGGCGTGACGCCGAATCCCGCCTACGAAGAAGTCTGCTCCGGTCAGACCGGTCACACCGAGGTGGTACTGGTGGTCTTTGACCCGACAGTGGTCAGCTACGATGCGCTTTTAAAGGTCTTCTGGGAATCCCATGACCCGACCCAGGGCATGCGCCAAGGCAACGATCGCGGGACGCAGTACCGCAGTGCGATCTACACCACGAATCAAGCGCAGGTCGAAGCCGCGCAGGCGTCCATGGCCCGCTACCAGCACGGCCTCACAGCATCCGGTTACGGCGCCATCACTACGGAGCTCGCTCCGGCAGGCGCGTTCTACTACGCCGAGGAGTATCACCAGCAGTACCTGGCGAAAGTGCCGAACGGCTACTGCGGTCTCGGCGGGACCGGCGTGACCTGCGACATGCCGGCGCTCGTCCCTGCCCGATGACCGACCGGTGACTGCGGCGTCCAGGGTGGGGGTCGGGATCGACTTCGGCACCACCAACTCGGCGGCAGCGGTGTTCGATGGCGAGCGCGTGCGGCTCATTGATCTCGAGCGCGACGCGGCGATCATGCCGTCGGCCATGTACATTGACCGGCCGCTCAAGACTCGCACCGGAGCGGCTGCGATCGAGCAATACATCGCCGACAACACGGGACGCACGGTCGAGATGATCCCGGAGGTGATCGGCGAGACCAGCGCCTTCGTGGAACATGGCGATTCGGAGAACCCGGCGCCGGTCGAGACGCGCACGCAGAAAATCTACGGCCAGCCCATCATCGACTCAGGATTGCAGGGGCGTCTGTTCCGCGGGACCAAGCGTCTGCTCGGTGATCCTGGCGTGCGGCGACTCATGGTCTTCGATCATCCGTTCCGGCTGGTCGCGCTCATCACGCCAATCCTGTTGCGGATGCGCCGCGCGCTGCTCGAGGACGTGCCCGGGGTGGATTACGCGCACCTGGGGCATCCGGTCAACTTTGAGGGGCGTGATGACTACCGCAACCAAACAGCGCTGACCCGGCTTGGCGAGGCGTACCGGCACGCCGGTATCAGCCAACAGGCGTTCTACCCGGAGCCCATTGCCGCGGGCGTGAGTTTTCTGCACGCGAACCCGGCCGTGGCTGGAGAACATCTGCTGACCGTCGACTTCGGTGGCGGAACCCTCGATTTTTGCGTGCTGCGCCGGCAGGGCGATCAATTCAGTGTGGTGTCGACCTATGGGATCGGGCTCGGAGGTGATCACATTGATCAGCGCCTCTTCCGGGAGTTGCTGTTCCCGCTGCTGGGTCGCGGGGAGTCCTGGACCCGCCGAGGCATGGATCGGCAGATCGAAACGCGCTTCCCGTTCGAGGAGTATGAAGATGCGTTACTCAACTGGGCGGTCACCTACACGCTGAATCAGAACCGCTTCACCACCCCGGTGCTCGAGTGTCTGGAAAATGGCGGCCCGGCGGCGCGCAAGTTCCGACGCTTGAAGGATCTTATCCGCCAGAACATGAGCTATCTGGTGTTCCAGAAGATCAAGTCGCTCAAGGCCGCGCTGTCTCAGTCCGAGGAAGCGGTGCTCGACCTGCCGGAACTGGACATCGAGTTGACCGTCGCTCGCAGCGAGTTTGAACGCATGATCGCGGACCTGCTGGCGCAGTTCGAGGCCGCGCTGGAAGAAACGTTGCGCCGTGCGGGCCTCACCCCGGGTCATATCGACATCGTTCTGCGCACCGGAGGTTCCAGTCTGATCCCCGCAGTCCGGCGCTTGCTGGATGATCGGTTTCCGGCACGGGTCGTTGAGCACGACCCCTTTACCAGCGTGGCCACGGGGCTGGCGATCGCTTCCTTCCGGAACCTGGCGCCCTGACCCCCGACGCGCTTTCGCGGCCGACAGTCAGTCCACGTCCACGTCGCGCCAGTCCGGCGCGAAGGTTCGAAAGAACGTCTTCAGCATCCGGTAGGTGAGTCCCCAGATGAAGTAGTCCTGCTCCGGCAGCAGAAAGCCATTGAAGACCGTCGGCGTGCCCGCCATGGGGTACGTGCGCGTCGCATGCCAGCGGTTGTCGAGCAGCGCCGGCAACGGGACCCAGACCGTGTCCTCAACTTCGTGGTTCAGCGTGGCCGTGACCGGCTCCTCGAGCACGAACACCTCCGGCGCGATGATCATGTCCAGCGGACGCCCTCGCGGTGCTGCCCGCTGCTGATCAACCGCGCCGAGGTAGCGTCCCTGGCGCGCCAGATCGATCCCCACCTCTTCGCAGGTCTCCCGCACGGCGGCGCTGCGTAGGGATGGGTCAGAGGGCTCCCGGTGTCCCCCCGGGAAAGCCATGTGCCCGGACCAGGGATCGCCTTCTTTCTCTGCGCGCTTGATGAACAGCAGTTCCAGGCTTGTGTCCGAACTCGATGCCCTTTGTTCCGGGCGCAGGACGATGGCGACCGCCGCCTGCCGGGTGCTTGCGCCCGGCGCCTCGCGCTGGGGCGTTTCCCGAGCGAGGGCCTGCTCGATCTGCGCCAGCGAGGCATCGTTGTGGTTGCTTCGGTTCATGCGGCCTCATCATACTCCGCCTGAAGCAGGCCTTCGGTGAGGAGTTCAGATTAGATGCGCGAGCGTGATGCTGCGGGCACGGGCGCCAACGACAGCAATGGCTGTTTCGTCTGTGGCCCCGCCAACCCAATCGGCCTGCGGGTCCGGTTCCGGCGCGAGGGGGAGCTGTGTCTCGGCGAGTTCGTGCCGCAGGCGGAGCATGCTGGTTATGACCAGGTGACCCACGGCGGTTTGCTGTTTGCCCTGCTCGACGATGTGATGGCGAACTGGCTGTGGCTCGAAGGCAGCGCCTGCTTTACCGCCCGGGCCGACATCCGCTATCGGCAACCGCTGCCGATCGGCACCCCGGTCCAGCTCGTCGGGCGTTGCACGCGGCGGCGCGGGCGGCTGGCGGAAATGACCGGCACCATCGCAGGCCAAAGCGATGGCTTGTGCTACGCCGAGGGCTCTGCCCGCTTCATGCTCCGCGATGATATGGTGCCCGCCGAGCGGGAGCACGAAGCGGGAGCGTCTGCATGATCTTTACAACCATCGTCGCCATGCTGGCGTTGTTGCAGTACCTGGGGTTCGGGGTGGCCGTGGGCCGGGCCCGCGGTCGTAGCGGTGTGGCCGCGCCGGCGGTGAGCGGAAACGAGGAGTTCGAACGCTATTTTCGGGCGCATCAGAACACCATGGAGCAGCTCGTCATCATGCTGCCGGCGGCCTTCGCCAGCGCGCACTTCATCGGTGATCTTTACGCCGCCGCGTTCACTGCCTTGTTTGTCGGGGGGCGGCAGCTGTACTTCAATCGTTACGTCCGGGAGCCGACGAAACGAGGTCCGGGCATGTTGCTGACCGCTGCTGCGACGCTGGCGCTCGTGCTCGGCGGCATCATCGGCGCGCTGGTTCGCCTGTCTGGCCAGCTCTGATGGCTCGGGCTTCGGCCTGCTCAGGCTTCAGTCCGCTCAGGCTTTAGCCTGCCCGGACTTTAGTCCGCAGGGACTTTAGTCCGCTCGGACTTTAGTCCGCTCGGACTTTAGTCCGCAGCCAGCGAACGATGTGCTCGTTCGTCGCTGTGGCCTCTTCCTGCTGGATCCAGTGTCCGCAGGGCAGCGTTACGACTTCAAGGTCGCTGACAAACTCGCCAAGGTTCGGGGACGGCTGCACCATGTCGTACTTGCCGTAGATCATCAGCGTGGGCTGCTCGAAGCGCTCGGGAATACCCTCGAGCAGCGACCAGTTGCGGGTAAAGTTGCGGTACCAGTTGATGCCGCCGGTAAATCCGGAGTTTCGGAACGCGTTCAGGAACACCATGAGCTCATCGTCGCTCATCAGCGGGTCACCGGGCATGCTCTCCCGTTCGGCGATGTTGATCATCGCCATACCTGGCCCCAGATCGACGGGTGGTGACTCCCACTGCCGGGTGCGGTAGAGATTGCGCAGGAACTGTTCGGCATGCGCTTCGAAGGCGGCGTCCGCAACACCCGGCTGCCGGTTGAAGTGCACGATGTAGAAATCGCCACCGAGCATCTTCTCCCAGAAGCTGACCCACTCGAGTTCACCGCGGGGGAAGTAGGGCACGCTGAGATTGATGATGTGACTCACCCGGTCCGGGTGCAGCAACGCGGCGTTCCAGACGTTGATCGCGCCCCAGTCGTGGCCGATGAACACGGCCTGGTCGTGGCCGAAATGATCGAGCAGCGCGACCAGGTCGCCGGTCAGGGCGGTCGCATCGTAGGCGGTTACGGCCTCGGGGCGGCTGGAAGCGCCGTATCCGCGTTGATTCGGCACGATGACCCGATAGCCCTGCTTGAGGAGCGCGGGGACCTGATGACGCCAGCTGTAGGCGTGTTCCGGCCAGCCATGGCAGAGCAACGCGGCAGGCGGGTTGTCCACCCCTTCCGGCGATGCTTCAAACACCTCCAGGGTCACATCGCCCAACTCGATCATCCGGGCCTTGGGAAAGGTCATGGCGCCGCTCCTGCTTACTTCATGGCTGGGACCTTACCAGCAAAGCGCGGCGCTTGTGGCGTACGGCCGGCTGCCGTTGAGCGCGCTACGCTGCAGCGCCCCCATGAGGAGATTGCCATGCGAACGCTGAGCCCTTCTGAGCAACAGGTGGTTGCGGGTGGCTGCAACCGCAAATGCCTGCCCGTAGATCGTCGTCCGGTCACGCCGTTACCGCGCTACCGTGACCCCACGGGCGACCACGGTGGCCTGGTCCTGCCGGCACCGCCGCGGCCAGTGGTGCCCTTCTTCGGCGACCGCTACTGACTCATGTACCAGCCGCCGTTCGGCGACAGGGTCTGGCCGGTCACGAACTTGGCTTCTTCGCAGGCCAGGTAAACCGCAGCCCAGGCAATGTCGTCGGGCTCCCCCAGGCGCCCCTGTGGCGTCTGGGCCATGAGCATCGGATGCATGGGTTCCAGCGGGTCTGTCATATCCGTATGAATCCAGCCGGGCGCGATCGCGTTGACGCGGATCGAGTCGGCGGCCAGCTCATGCGCCAGGGCGCGGGTAAAGCCGAGTATCGCGGCTTTCGCCGTGCTGTAGGCGGTACCGGAGCCACGGCTGAAGGTGCCCATGACGCTGCTCATGTTGATGATGCTGCCGTCACTCTCGCGCGGTCGCATCAGCGTCATGGCAGCGCGCGAGCAGTGGAAGGTTCCGTTCACGTGAATGCCCATCATCCGAGCCCAGTCGGCATCGGTGACATCGGTGATGGCGGATAGCAGGGTTTCCTCTGCGTCCACAGCTTCGCCCCTTGCCGCGCGCTCATGGGCCTCCGCAATGCGCGCAATCCGCTCCCGGGCCTCGTTGTCGCCCTCGATGCCGCTGATTCCGGCGTTGTTCACCAGCACGTCGAGCTTGCCGCTGCGGGCGCGGATGGTCTCGAACATCGCAGCCACGGAGGCTGGGTCGCTCACATCCGCGCTGACGCCGTAGCCGCCGAGCGCTTCGCCGCGACTGCTGGCATCGGCTGCGCTGAGGTCATTGATGATGACCTCGGCGCCCGCTTCCGCGAAGCGCGTTGCAATGGCTGCGCCCAGGCCTCGGGCGGCGCCGGTGATCAGTGCGGTCTTGCCGTCCATTCGCCCCATGGTGATTCTCCCCTCATCGATGGTTCCGGTAGGTTACCCTGTCTGTGGACGCCGTTGCGGCAGGAACAGGAGCGATCTTTTTGGCAGTACTCACCGTGGCTTTCGCCGGCGCTTTGATGCTGGTGACGCATCTGGGGATCAGCGGTACCGGCATGCGCGACCGATTGGTGACTGGGCTGGGAGAGGGGACTTACCTGGGCCTGTACTCCCTGCTGACCATTGTCACGATGGGCAGCCTGATCTGGCTGTTTGCGCAGGCGCCCCGAACCAGCTACTTCTGGTACCCGAGCTACGAGCTCAACTATGTACCCAAAGTGCTTCTGTGGCCGGCCTGTGTGCTGCTGGTCGGCGGTTTCATGGTGCGCAACCCCACACTGATGGGACAGGGCGCTTTGCTCGACGACGACGCCGGTCGCGATGCGGCGGCGCAGGGAGTCAATCGCATCACCCGGCACCCGTTCCAGTGGTCGGTGATCCTCTGGGCAACCAGCCATCTGATTTCCAACGGCGACCGCGTCTCGGTCGCGTTCTTTGCCAGCTTCCTGCTGCTGTCGCTGCTGGGGACCTTCAGCCTCGATGCCAAGAAAGCCCGGCAGATCGGTTCACCCTGGGCGGGGTATGCCCGGGTGACTTCGAACTGGCCGTTTGCTGCCATCCTGCGCGGCGACAATCAGCTGCGCCTGGGCGAGCTGCTGCTTCCTGCGCTTGCCGGTACGGCGCTGTACGCGGCCATGTACTTTGGCCACGAGTGGCTCGCCGGCGTCGGGATTTACTAGGCCCGGGACTCTGACGTTACGGCTGCAGGCGCGCTGCCGCGAGGGCGGCCAACGCCGTGTGCTGGCCGGCGAAGAAGTGATCGGCACCCGGCAGCACCGTCATTGCCTGGGGCTCGCCCGCATACGCGGTTCCGCTCACCGCAGCCAGGAACGCTTCACCGTGCGCGGTGCTGCAATACGCATCGCCGTCTCCGAGCCACAGCGCGAGGGGCCTATCCGTCGAGCGCTGTTCGAACGCCATCAGCCCGATCGGCGGTGCGATGAGCCACAGCTCCCGGGCGCAGCCGGGCGCCTGGCACAGCGCCGCCCAGGCCATCGCGGCGCCAAAGGAATAGCCCGCCAGTAGCGGTGCTGGCCCGTCGAGCGTCGATTGCGCCGGCCGCCAGGGTGAGCCGGCGGCCCAGTCGAGGACCGCGAGCACGTCATCCGCCTCGCCGCCGGCCCCGTCATGGGTCCCCGTGCTGCCGCCGACGCCGCGGAAGTTGAAGCGCACGACGTCGAGCCCGGCGGCCTGCAGCGGGGTTTTCAGGGCACCGAGGACAGCGTCGTCCATGGAGCCGCCGTAGAGCGGATGTGGGTGCGCGAGCACCGCGCAGCCGCCTGCCGGCTCGGGCGCGAGATCGATGGCAATCGCCAGGGTGCCGGCAGGGCCGGGGATGGACTCTCTGAGCGGCTCGTTCACGCCGGGTGCCCGGCCGCGTCGTGGCTTTGCGGGAGACTCATGTTGAAGCTTGATTTTTTCTGCGACCACCCTATTTTGCCCGCTCGGGAACCAAGGTGCAGGCCGCCCTCATGATCGAGGTCCGAGAACTTACCCGCCGCTACGGCGATTTTGTAGCCGTTGACGGCGTATCATTTGAGATAGCCGATGGCGATATCGTTGGCCTGCTCGGGCACAACGGCGCCGGCAAAACCACGATTATGAAGATGCTCACCGGCTACCTGGAGCCCAGCGGCGGCGGCGCCTGGATCGACGGCATCGAGGTCGAGGCCGACCGGCAGGCCGCTCAGGCTCGGCTCGGGTATCTCCCGGAAAGCCTGCCCCTGTACCCGGAGATGACCGTCGCCGACTACCTGGCCTACGTGGCCAACCTGCGGGCGGTGCCAGCGCGGCCGGCGGTGCGCATGGCGATCGAGCAAACGGAGCTCGGCGAGAAAGCGCATGCCCCGATCGCGACGCTGTCCCGGGGCTTCAAGCAACGTGTGGGCGTGGCCCAGGCGATTCTGCATGCGCCGCAGGTGCTGATTCTCGATGAGCCGACCAATGGCCTGGACCCGGCGCAAACCGCGCAGATGCGAGCGCTGATCCAGCGGCTGGCAGAGAACGCGACGGTGATTCTCTCAACGCACATCATGCAGGAGGTGGATGCGGTCTGTGACCGGGCGCTGATCCTGCGCGGGGGCACCCTGGTGCTCGATGAGCGCCTGTCCGATCTGCGACGGGCACGGGCGCTGCGGCTGCGATGCGCACCGGACTCGGCCCTGGCCCCAGCGCTGGAAAATCTTGCCGGGATCGACCGCGTTGAGGTGCTGGAACCGGGCGTCCACCAGCTCAGCCTCGCCGCGGGTGGCGATGGCGCTGACGAAGTTGATGCGCAGGCCGCAGCGGTCGCGCAGCTGTGCGCACAACGGCAGGTCGCGGTCTACGAACTGGCGCCCCAGCGGCGTGATCTCGAGCGGGTCTTCCGCGAAGCGAACGAGGGCTAAGGCATGCGGTTCGATATGGTGCTGCGCACCGCCAGCAAGGAACTAACCCTGTTTTTTGGCGCCCCGACGGGCTATCTGTTCCTGGGTGTGTTCCTGGGCTTCAGCCTGTTCGTGGTGTTCTGGGTGGAGAGCTTCTTCGCCCGCAATATCGCAGATGTGCGGCCGCTGTTTGAGTGGATGCCCGTCCTCCTTATCTTTCTGAGCGCCGCGATCACGATGCGGATGTGGAGCGAGGAACGGCGGACCGGCACCATGGAGTTCGTGACCACCATGCCCGTGAGCGCCTGGGAGTTTGTGCTCGGCAAGTTTCTCGCCTGCTGGACGCTGCTACTGCTGGCCCTGCTGCTGACCCTGCCGCTGCCGATCAGTATTCACTGGCTCAGCGACATTGACTGGGGCCCGGTCTGGGCCGGATACCTGGCGTCGATGCTGCTCGGCGCCGCTTACCTGGCGGTGGGCCTGTTCGTCAGCGCCCGCACCGACAGCCAGATCGTCAGCCTGATACTCGCGGTGCTGGCTTGCGGCGCGCTGTACCTGGTGGGATCGCCGCTGTTGACGGATCTGGTCGGGGGCGGCACGGCGGATGTGCTGCGCGCACTGGGCACCGGGTCGCGCTTCGAGTCCATCACCCGCGGTGTTCTGGACCTGGGTGACCTGTACTACTACGGCGCCCTGGCAGCGGTCTTCATGGCGCTGAACGTGTACGCCCTGGAGGCGTCTCGCTGGGCGCGGGATGGCAACGGTGCGCGCCATCGCCGCTGGCGCACGGGCACTGCGCTGCTGATTGCGAACCTGCTGCTCGGCACGGTCGTGCTCAGCGCCTGGCGTCCGCCGCGGCTGGATCTGACGGAAGGCGCCGTTTACTCCATCTCGCCCGCGACCCGCGCCTATCTGTCCCAGCTCCGCGAGCCGCTGCTGATCCGCGGCTATTTCAGTGAGCGTACCCATCCGTTGCTCGCGCCGCTGGTGCCGAGGCTGCGCGACCTGCTGTCCGAGTACGAAGTCGCCGGTGCCGGCAAGGTGCGGGTCGAAGTGATCGACCCGGCCACGGATCCCGAGATCGAGGACGAAGCGAACAGCAAGTACGGCATTCGGGCGGTGCCGTTTCAGGTATCCGATCGCTATCAGGCGAGCCTCCTGAACAGCTACTTCGATGTGCTGGTCAGCTACGGTGATGAGTTCGAAGTGCTCGGGTTCAGGGACCTGATCGAGGTCAAGGCCGGCGGCGAGGATGACCTTGACGTGGTCCTGCGGAACCCTGAGTACGACATCACCCGCAGCATCAAGAAGGTGTTGTTCGGCTTTCAGGGCAGCGG
>JBCDIK010000040.1:0-19840 GCA_038749065.1 Pseudomonadota bacterium
GGAGGCCGCGCTGGGACCCGGTCGCTCCGATAGATCAGGTTACGGTGCTGGTGCAGGCCGCCGGGGGAGGGAGACCATTCGCTGCCAATGAAAGCAGTGAACCGGCACGGAACGTTGGCCATGTCGGCGGCCTCGATCGCGCGCTGCCACAGATCGAGGGCGGCGACCTGGCAGCGCTGCGGATCGGCATCGCAGATCGGGCTGGCTCCGGCGAGTGCCGGCAGGAAGTACTCCCGAAAAGCGGCCGGGCTGCTGCCGTCACTGGCGGCAGCCAGCGCCTGACAGTAACCATCCTCCCGGCCAGCGCCGCTGCAGCTGCCGATGATGCCCAGGGTCTCCGCGTGATCGGTGACTGCGGCGAAGTCCAGCGGCCGCTCGAGCTGGTAGCGACGCCCGTAATCCGTGTCCAGGGGCGCGCCGCGCGCAAAGGCGAAGGCATCTGCTGGCGTGATGCGCTCGCCAAACACGAAGGCATCCATGCTGAAGCCCGTATGGACGTGCAGATCGCCCCAGAGCACCCGCTTGCCTTGGGGCCCTTCGCCGCGGCAGCCATGGGTATCCGCGTGGCCGGCACTGGCCAGGGCCAGCAGCGCGAGCAGCAGCCCGCGCGCGGGGTTGATGCCTGTGCTCAGGATCATGCGATTGCCCCTGCCGCGCAGACGGGGCATGCCGGGTTGCGGGTCAGCGTCACGGTCTGCCATTCCCCGTACTTGGCATCGTAGAGTGTCACGGGGCAGCGCGCGCTTCGTGGTGGGCCGACGCCCGTCAGCAGCTTGATCACCTCCATCGCCTGCAGCGCGCCAATGACGCCGACCAGTGGCGCAATCACGCCGTTTTCAGCGCAGTTCATGGCGGCATCGAGCTGCGCTCCCTCGTCCGGATGCAGGCACTGGTAACAGGGCGCGTCAACGATCTGCGGATCGAACACTGCGACCTGCCCCGACCAGCGGATTGCGGCGCCTGACACCAGTGGCGTGCCGCTGGCCCAGCAGGCGCGGTTGATCGCATAGCGGCTGCTGAATCGATCGGTTCCGTCGGCAACGACATCGGCGCCTGCAAACAGACCCCGCAGCTCGCGCTCGTGCGGTGCGCTGCTTACGAGCGTCAGTTCGAGATCACTGCGCAACGCTTGCAGCGCCTGCGCCGCGGACTCGGTCTTGGCCTGCCCGATGCCGGCTTCGCGGTGCACGATCTGCCGCTGCAGATTGCTGTCATCGACCACGTCGGGATCGACCAGGGTCAGCTTGCCGATGCCTGCCGCGGCCAGGTACACAGCCACCGGCGACCCCAACCCGCCCAGGCCCATGACGACGCAGTGGGCACCGCGCAGGCGTTCCTGCCCGGCGATATCGATCTCCGGCAGCATGATCTGCCGGCTGTAGCGCAACAGTTCCTGATCGCTCAGCGCAGGCACAGCGTGCCGCTCGTGATGCGATCGTGACCGGCGTAATCGCGGGCTGTGTGTACCGCCTCGAAGCCAGCGGCCTCGTAGCGTGCGCGCACGGCAGCGCCCTGTTCGGCGCCGTGCTCCAGCAGCAGCACGCCCGCGGGCAGCAGATGGCTCGGCGCGGCGTCGATCAGCGCATGCAGGTCCGCGAGCCCGTCCTCTCCGGCGACCAGCGCGCTGCGGGGTTCTGCGGTCAGCGCAGGCAGGTGCGAATCCGTGGCGCTCAGGTAGGGCGGGTTGCTGACCAGCACGTCGAACTGGCGCCCGGCCAGTGGCGCGTACCAGTCGCCGGTGAGCAGCTCGATGCTCGCAGATGCTCGATCGATGTTCTCCTGCGCCAGTGCGCAGGCCTGAGGGCAGCGCTCCGTTGCGGTGACCCGCAGAGGTGTGTCCTGATCCCAGGCGGCAAGCAGCGCCAGAGCGATGGCGCCGCTACCGGTCCCCAGGTCGGCGCAGCGCAGGGGGCCCGTGCGGGTCACGGCTGATTGTGCACGGTGGCGCAGCGCCGCGAGCGTGGCCTCGACCAGTCGCTCCGTTTCCGGTCGTGGCGCCAGCGCTCGCGCGTCGGCGGCCAGCTCGATGTCATGGAAGGCCTGGGTCCCGATGATGTAGGCCAGTGGTTCTCCGCGCTGGTAGCGCTCAAGGTCGGCGCAAAGCTGTTCGTGTTGTTCTTCTCGGAGCGGTTTCTTTGGCGCGAGGAGCAGCATGGCCCGGGTGGTGCCGGTACGGTGCTCCAGTAGGGCCATGCGAGCGCTGCGATCGCTGCGCGCGCCACTGTTGATCCACTCGGACTGGGTCGGCAGGCGATCGCGCGCAGCGGCGCCCCTAAGCGGCCGACTCATCGTCATCCCCGAGCCGGGACAGCAGATCCGCCTGATGCTCGGCGATCAGTGGGTCGATGATGCTGCTCAGCGCGCCCTCCATGACCTCGTCGAGCTTGTACAGCGTCAGGTTGATGCGGTGATCGGTGACCCGCCCCTGGGGGAAGTTGTAGGTGCGGATGCGTTCTGAGCGATCGCCGGAGCCCACCAGGTTGCGGCGGTTCTCGGCGACCTCGGACGCCTGCGCGCTCTGCGCCTGGTCCATCAGCTTGGCCTGCAGCAGCGCCATGGCCCGGGCGCGATTCTTGTGCTGGGAGCGCTCGTCCTGGCACTCGACCACGGTGCCGGTCGGCAGGTGGGTCAGGCGCACCGCGGAGTCGGTCTTGTTCACGTGCTGACCGCCGGCGCCGGACGCGCGGTAGGTATCGACGCGCAGGTCGGCCTTGTTGATCTCGATGGCCTCGATGTCTTCCGCCTCCGGCAGCACGGCCACGGTGCAGGCGGAGGTATGGATCCGGCCCTGGGACTCGGTTTCCGGTACGCGCTGCACCCGGTGCGCACCGGATTCGAACTTGAGCTGGCTGAATACATCCCGGCCTTCGATCCGGCTGATGATTTCTTTATAGCCACCGTGCTCGCCGGGGCGCTCGCTCAAGACCTCGATGCGCCACTGCCGACCTTCAGCGAATTTGCTGTACATGCGGAACAGATCGCCGCAGAAGATCGCAGCCTCGTCTCCGCCGGTGCCGGCGCGGATCTCCAGGAACACGTTGGCGCCGTCATTCGGGTCCTTGGGCAACAGCAATCGCTGCAGGAGCGCGCTCGCGGTTTCCAGTTCCGCCTCGAGCGCCTTGACGTCTTCTGCGGCGAGCTCGCGCAGCTCCGGATCGTCGTCCTCCAGCAGCACGCGGCCCTCTTCGATCTGCGTGGTCAGGGCGCGGTTTTCCTCGAAGCACTTGATGACCGGCTCCAGCTCGGCGAACTCCCGGGACAGGGCGGTGAACTGATCACGGTTGCCCATCACATCAGGATCGGACAGCAGATGGCCGACCTCTTCAAAGCGATCGGACAGGGATGACAGCTTGGTCATCATGGAGGCGGACAGGGACATGGGGCAGACGCTGGTTGCTTCAGTCGAGCCGGTAGAGCTGTTTCAGCCAGTCTATCAGGTCCGTTCTACCCTCGGCGCTGGCGGTGCGCAGCCCGCTCGTGGGCGCGTGCATCAGCTTGTTGGACAGGGCCCGGGAGAGTTGCTCCATGGCCACCTCCGGGGCGGTGCCGGCGGCGATGGCGCGCAGGGCCTTCTCGAGTTCCTGCTGCCGGGTTTCTTCTGCTTTGCCGCGCAGCGTGGCCAGCAGTGCCCGGTCAAGCTGTACGCGGCGTTCGCTCACGTAGCGGTTGGCACCGGCAGCGACCAGTTCCTCCGCCGCTGCGGCGGCTTCCTGGCGACTGCGGGTCGAGGCATCGATCACCGCGGTCAGATCATCGATGCCGTACAGATAGACATCGGGCAGGTCGCCAACTTCCGGCTCGATGTCCCGCGGCACGGCGATGTCGACCATGAACATGGGCTTGCGGCGCCGCGTCCGGATTGCCGCTTCGACGGTGCCCTTGCCGAGGATCGGCAGGGTGCTCCCGGTGGACGCGATGACCACATCGAATTCAGCGAGCCGGGTCGCGATATCGGTGAGCTGCAGGGCTTCCGCGGCGAAGCGCCCGGCGAGCGCCTCCGCGTTCTCGAGAGTACGGTTGGCGATCGCCAGGCCCCCGATGCCGGCCTCGACCAGATGTTCGGCAACCCGCGCGATGGTATCGCCGGCGCCGAGCAGCAGCGCCTTCTGCTGCCGCAGGTCCGTGAAGATCTGCTGCGCCAGGCGCACCGCGGTGAATGCGACCGACACCGGATTGCGGCCGATGTCCGTATCGCTGCGAACCTGTTTGGCGGTGTTGAAGCCGACGTCGGTCAGCAGGGTGAGCTCCGGTCCAAGGGTGCCGGCCTCGCGGGCGGTGGCCACGGCGCTCTTCATCTGCCCCAGAATCTGTGGCTCGCCGAGCACCTGGGAATCCAGGCCGCTGGCGACCCGGATGAGGTGCCGGGCGGCGTCGCCATCCCAGTGCCGGTAGGTGATCCCGCGCAGCTCGACCTCGGCAATCCGGCGCTCGCTGGCCAGCCAACGCGTGAGGTCGTCATCGCCTGCTTCGGTGGCGCAGTAGAGCTCGGTCCGGTTGCAGGTGGAGAGGATCGCGACCTCGGAGACAGCCGGCAGCGTCTGCCGCAGCTTGTGCAGCGCGTCCGGCAGCTGTTCTTCCGGAAACGCGACCCGCTCGCGCAGATCGATCGGCGCGGTCTGGTGATTTAGCCCGTAGGCGACAACAGCCATGACAAGGGTTCAGCGCATCCAGTGGTCGGGAGATATGTCACGCAATGTTGACACTTTTGCTCCGTTCAGTCGAGTCGCAGTCGAGTCCGAAGCACATGCCATAATAGCAAATCGCGCCCCGCCCGTGAGTCTCCCATCACAACTCTAAGCACTTCTTTTCCATTGTTTTTTTGGCGGTGGAAGCAGCCGCTCCGGACGCTTTTGGGGCTGCTGGCGCTCCTTTTGGCGGGGTGTACCGGGACCAGCCCGGAGCGGGGCCCATCGGGCCCGGCCGGATCCGCTGCGGAACGCTTCGACGTGAACGGCAAGCTGTCGATCCGCGGCGCCGGGCGCCCGGTCAGCGCCCGCTTTCGCTGGCAGCAGCGGGGCGAGCGCTTCGACCTGGAGCTCTGGGGGCCCTTCGGCCAGGGGCGGCGGCGCCTGACCGGCAGCCCAGGCTCCCTGACACTGCTCGACGGCAGCGGCCGGGTGCTGGCCAGCGGGCCAACGGAGCAGGTCATGCAATCGCAGCTCGGGTGGTCCTTCCCGATTGGTCAGCTACGCTTCTGGGTGCGCGGGCGACCGGCTCCGGGCAGCCCGGTGACCGCCGTTGAGAAGCGCGCGAACGGCCAGTTTCTGGCCTTTGATCAGTCTGGCTGGACCCTGTCCTACCCGCGTTACGAAGCCGCGGAGCGTCTCCTGCGGGAGCCGCTTCCGAGCCTTATCGACGCCAGCGATTCGCGCTTTCAACTGCGCATCGCACTGTCGCGCTGGGACGTTTGACAGCCCCCAGACCCGAACGCACAATAGCGCCCCGCTCTGGACCGGGCGGGTAACTGAAGTCGCTGAAATCGCAGCAGTTTTGCAGGTTTCGAGCCCGTCTGTGTGCACCTGAAGAGCACCTGCGGCAGCTTGGGGCCGGCGCTTCTGCCGATGCCGGTCGCGCACGTTGGGGTGTCGCCAAGTGGTAAGGCACCGGGTTTTGATCCCGGCATTCGCAGGTTCGAATCCTGCCACCCCAGCCATTTCCGGCACCAGTAGCCTCATTTCCAGTTCACTTGAGTGTACGCGCAGCGCTTCGACGCCGGGTGCACCAGGCGCGTTGCTTTGCCGTTGGTGAGCCGCGCGGCGCGGGGGAGCCCCAACAGTGCCCAACCTCATGATCTTCAGCGGCAGCTCGAACGAAGCGCTGGCGCGACGCATCGTGCACGAGCTGCGCATGGACTTGGGTCGTGCCGACGTCGGCCGGTTCAGCGATGGCGAGATCAGCTGTGAGGTGCATGAAAACGTTCGCGGACAGGACGTCTTTATCGTTCAGTCCACCTGTGCGCCGACCAACGACAATGTCATGGAACTCATGATCATGGCCGATGCCGTGCGTCGCGCCTCCGCTCAGCGCATTACCGCGGTGGTGCCGTACTTCGGCTACGCACGGCAGGATCGGCGACCCCGCTCAGCCCGGGTCCCCATCAGCGCCAAGGTCGTTGCGGATATGATGGGCAGCGTCGGCATTGATCGCATCCTGACCGTGGATCTGCATGCCGATCAGATCCAGGGGTTCTTTAACATGCCGGTCGACAATGTCTACGGCTCGCCGGTGCTGGTCGATCACGCGCTCACGCAGAACTACGAAAACCCCATCGTGGTCAGCCCGGATGTGGGCGGCGTGGTGCGGGCGCGCGCCATTGCCAAACAGCTCAATGATCTGGACCTGGCGATCATCGACAAGCGGCGCCCGCAGGCGAACGTGTCGGAGGTGATGAGCGTTATTGGTGATGTGCAGGGCAAGACCTGCATCCTGGTCGACGATATGGTCGACACCGCCGGCACCCTGTGTGCGGCCGCCGAGCACCTGAAGTCCTCCGGTGCCATCGGCGTCGTGTCCTATACGACTCACCCGATACTGTCCGGTGCTGCGCTTGATCGCATCAACAACTCCGCGATCGATCGCCTCTGGGTGACGGATACGGTGCCGCTCAGCGAGCAGGCACAGGCCTGCTCACGCATTGGCCAGCTCAGCCTGGACCGGCTCCTGGCAGAGGCCATCCGCCGGGTCAGCAACGAAGAATCCATCAGCGCCATGTTCCGGTAGGAGCGCAGGCGCTGTTCGTGATGCCGGCGGTAGGTCGCGACCGCCGGCGTAAACCTGCGATGCCCTTGAGGGATCGCTAATCGCAACTGCAAGGAGACAGCAATGTCACAGCAAATCGAACTGGCTGCCCAGCCACGTTCAGACGTAGGGAAAGGTGCGAGCCGCCGCCTGCGTCGGGACGGCAAAGTGGTGCCGGGGATCGTCTACGGTGGGGAAGAGACCCCGGAGCCGGTCACCGTGCGCATGAACGAGCTCGTGAAGGCTATGGAAAACGAGGCGTTCGCCTCTCAGATCGTGCACCTGAGCATCGGTGAGAAAGAGTCCATCCGCACCATCGTCCGCGACGTGCAGCGCAACCCCGCGACCAGCGTGGTGACCCACATCGACTTTCTGCGCGTCACTGCGGGCCAGGCCCTGCAGATGAGTGTGCCCCTCCACTTCGCAGGCGAGGACAAGTGCGTCGGCGTGCGGCAAGGGGGCGGCATCATTACGCACACCCTGACCGAAGTCGAAATCAGCGCGCTGCCCCGGCACCTGCCCGAATACATCGAGGTGGACATGACCGAGGTCGACGTTGGCGACAATGTGCACCTGTCCGATCTGACGCTGCCGGAAGGCGTGACGCTCGTTGCGCTCAGCTACGGCGAAGATCATGACCTGACCGTCGCTGGCGTACAGGCACCGAAAGGTGGCGGCAGCGCCGACGATAGCGAAGGCGATGCCGACGCGGCCGAAGGTGACGGCGACGCCGCCGAAGGCGCCAGCGAAGAGGGCTGACGGCTCACCGCATGGCGAGTATCGCGGTGATTGCGGGCCTGGGGAATCCAGGCTCCGCCTACGCACATACGCGCCACAACGTTGGTACCTGGTGGGTGGAGTCGCTGGCCGAGCGCTATCGGATTCCACTCAAGCTCGAAACACGCTTTAAGGCGCAGATCGGACGCGGCTGGATTGCCGGGACCCAGGTGCGGCTGCTGGTGCCGACGACATTCATGAACGACAGCGGCGAGGCGGTCGCCGCCCTGTGCCGCTTCTATAAGATCGAGCCGGCGCAACTGCTGGTTGCTTACGATGAGATGGCCTTCGAGCCCGGGCAAGTTCGTCTGCGCACCGGTGGCAGTGACAATGGCCACAACGGCATTCGCAGCATCGTGTCTTGCCTCGGCAACCAGAAAGGTTTCCACCGGCTGCGGATCGGCGTCGGCCACCCGGGACACAAGTCGAAGGTCACGGCTTACCTGACCAGCCAGCGTCCGCCCGCTGAGCAGCGGGCAGCGATCGAGGACGCCATCGACCTGCCAGAGTCCGTGCTGCGCGACCTCCTGGCCGGTGAGCATCAGGCCGCCATGAACGCGCTACATGCGCCCCGGAACGAAGGAAGGGACTGAACGTGGGATTCAACTGTGGCATCGTCGGGTTGCCCAATGTCGGCAAGTCGACGCTGTTCAACGCGCTGACCAAAGCCAACATCGACGCCGAGAACTTTCCCTTCTGCACCATCGAGCCCAACACCGGTGTGGTACCGGTGCCGGACCCGCGCCTGGACCAGCTGGCCGCGATCGCGCAGCCGCAGAAAGTCATCCCGTCGACCATGGAGTTCGTAGATATTGCCGGGCTCGTCGCCGGGGCCTCCCAGGGCGAGGGGCTGGGCAACCAGTTTCTGGCCCATATCCGTGAAACGCAGGCGATCGCCCACGTCGTGCGCTGTTTCGAAGACGAGAACATCGTGCACGTGGCCGGACGCGTTTCGCCCCTGGATGACATCGAGATCATCAATACGGAGCTGGCCCTCGCAGATCTGGACACGCTGGAGCGTGCCCACGACCGCCATCGCCGCGTCGCCAACTCCGGTGACAAGGACGCCAAAGCGCTGGTCGCGCTGCTGGAGCAGGTGCGCGATGCCCTGAGCAACGATCAGCCGCTCCGCGCGCAGACGTTCACGGCGGAGCAGGCGGCGTTGCTCAAGCCGCTCCAGTTCATTACCGCCAAGCCGGTGCTGTACGTCGCGAACGTGGCCGAGGATGGTTTTGAGGACAACGAGCAGCTCGCCGCCGTCGAAGCCCTGGCGCAGAAGGAGGGGGCTCAGGTCGTCGCCATCTGCAACAAGATCGAAGCAGAGGTTGCAGAGCTCGAGGATGAGGAGCGTGCAGAGTTCTTAGAGGCGCTCGGGATCGAAGAGCCGGGCCTGAACCGCGTGATCCGCGCCGGTTATCGCCTGCTGGGCCTGCAGTCGTACTTTACGGCGGGCCCCAAAGAAGTGCGCGCATGGACCGTGCCCATCGGCGCCACCGCGCCCCAGGCGGCCGGGGTCATCCACACGGATTTCGAGAAGGGCTTCATTCGCGCGGAAGTGGTTGCCTTTGATGACTATCTGGCGGGCAAGGGCGAGCAGGGCGCGAAGGATGCCGGCAAATGGCGGCTGGAAGGCAAAGACTACGTCATGCAGGACGGCGACGTCGTGCATTTCCGGTTCAACGTGTAGCGCCAGGCTCCTCGCCTGAGGCACGGACGGCGAACATGATCTCACCGGCCACGGGCGCGTTCCGCGCGAGTTCGTGCTGGTAGAGCGCCATGCGCGCATGCGCGCCCAGTTGTTCACCGAAGATCGCGATGAGCAGGTCGGATGCGCCGTTGAGCACCGCCGGGGCATCCTGGAAGCCGGGCGCGCTGTTCACGTAACCCACCAACCGAATGGGTCGAACCAGCGCTTCGAGGTTCCCGACAACGCTGCGGGCGAGGGCGAGATGGTTGAGCAACATTAATCGGGCGGATTCGTAGCCGTCCTCAATCGATAGCTCCGCCCCCAGCTTTCCAGGTTTCGGAATCACGTCCTCACCACCGCTCGCTTTGACGGTCCCGTAGGTGCCCGAAAGGTAGAGGACATCGCCATGCACAACGCCCGCTGCGAAGTTCCCGATCGCCGTTGGCGGTTCCGGTAACTTGATATCGAGTTGCGCCAGTCGCGCTTCAATGCTCATGGTGTCCCTTAGCGCTCGGTCTTCGTTCCTCATCGTGGGGCTGATGTTAGACCAGGTCGGTAGGATTCGCTGTGAGCGTGCCTCGCCCGAGTCTTTAGAACGGTGCGATTCCGTCGGATGTCATCGGTGGAACGGTCCAGCGATCTTGAGGACTTTTGGGCTCTACCGGTGCTCCAGGTTGCGGCACTTGACCTCGGTCGCCGTAGAGCCAGAACACGAAGTTTCGTCTCTCGCCTTCGATAATGGGCTCTGATGCGTGCGGCACGCTGCCATGGTGGATGAGTGCCCTGCCGGGTTCAAAGGTCAGGCTTTCAACTTCGCCCGTTGTTTGATCGAAGAAGCGAACCGCGGAGCCCGCATAGCTTTCCCCCGGTGAATTCAGATTGATGTTGAGAGTGACCGCGGACGCATCGGTATGCGGGCGCAGCGTTGTGTCCTTCCCAGCCTGCCACTGGATAGAGAAACCAAAGGTCTGCGTGTCATAGCCGAAGCTATCGGGAAACAGAAGTCGGGATATCGGGCGCATGTAGCGATCCATAAGATCGCGATAGAATGTCTGAAAAGCGGGCGCCGCAAGGTATCCTTCAGAGCGTGGATCGAGCATCGCGCCGCCGCGATTGAGAACGATGCCGTAGGGTGGCCGCATCGGGATGCCCGCGTCTGCGACGCGATCGAGATAGGCGCGTAGATCTTTCAATCGTTCCGGATCGAAGAACTGTGCTTCGAAGACGCCCGGAAACACCTCTGTCCAGAGGTCTCTGACCCTGCCCTCTGCATCTGGTGTTTCCCAGCTCTGCTCGATCGCGGCGCGCAGGTCCGGCGCATACAGAGACCGATCCAGAGGCGGGTTCTGCTGGCCATCGTCTGCTTCCCACTCTCTCCAGGCCGCTTCGAACAGAGTGTCGTTCCGGTTCCAGAACGCGTGTACCGAAGGGTCTCTTGCGAGCATGTCCGCGCGCGTAGGGCGGGCGACCGTTCTTGCCTGTTCAAGTGCATTCATTGACATCACCTTGTGTACCTTTGTTTGGGGTCCAACGGGACTGAATGAGGCGTTCAGATCTGCCTGAAGGTCTCAGGCGTACCGAACGAGGGTTCGGCTTTCGATACTCTTTCGAGGCGTGATGGCTTCCGCATCGCTGGGAAGATCCAGGGCGCTATGCGCCAGTTGCGGTCTCCCGCGACTGTCGTAGATGTTGAAGATCACGACCTCGTCTGGCGTCATCTGCGACATGAAGAACCACTCGTGCGCGGGGTTGGCCGCCACCCCCAGGATCTGGCCGAACCGGTCCGGGTAGATCAGGCCGATATCCATCCAGTCATCTGGTCTCATGGATGCGGGTCGAATGAAGCCAAGCGGGGATGACTGAATCCTTCGCTCAACGGGCCGCCAAACACTGACGAAGCCGTAGCCAGCCTCTTCGAACATGACAGCGCGATTGGCACC
This sequence comes from Pseudomonadota bacterium, assembly GCA_038749065.1. Lineage (GTDB taxonomy): Bacteria > Pseudomonadota > Gammaproteobacteria > Pseudomonadales > Azotimanducaceae > CALHVX01. The sequence continues at coordinate 11,143 of JBCDIK010000040.1, forward strand.
GACAATGTCGATCAAGCGCTGCTCCGCGCCAGCCCGGTTGTAGTCGTTGTGTACGTTTCGAGCCGGTCGGCGTTCCGCACTCGGATCATCGATCCGGACCGTGTGATCGAAGACGATCACCTCCGCTGCGCCGATCTTTGATTTCAGAAGCGCTTGAAGCTCTGTGTCGTAGGCTGCCTGCCAATCCTTGCTCGAATTGAAGCCTTCCTCGCCCGTTGGCTGACGCACAAAAACAATCCCGTCCTGGTCAAACTGCGTTGGCTGCGGTTGATCACGCAGGTCCTTCACCTGGACTTCTGTGGTCACGAGTTCCGGCGACACCAGATTTCCGAGGATGCCGTCGACGTCGAACTCGAATGCTTGAGGATGGTCCTTGGGGACGTGGTAGTTCACCTTCGCCGTGACTTGCATATCGCTACTCCAGACCTTCGCCTTGACCGATCAGTTCTGTCCGCGGCCAGTGTGGCTATGTCCATGTGCGATATAAATGGTCGTGGAGAGAGAACAGAATATTGATTATGGATATAATCGTGGCCACAGATGGCCCGGGGCGTGCCTTACCGCTCGCCGTCCCCTGCGCGCCAGTTCAAGCCGTCACTGCGGGTCAGCCGCCGCACCAACGGCCGCGTCCAGCCGTGCAGCAACAGCAGATCCAGCCAGCGATAGAGCGGGCCGGACACCACGATCGGCGCGCCGCGCTCACAACCGCGCAGACCATCGCGCACCACGCGCTCGGCGCGATACCAGATCCAGCGCGGCGTGCCCGCCTTGGCCGCTGCGAGCTCCGGCGTCTCGTGAAACTCCGTATGGACGAAGCCCGGGCACAGCGCGGTGACGTTCACGTCCGTGCCGCCAAAGCTCTGCGCCAGTTCCTCGGACAGTGCGATGAGGTAGGCCTTGCTGGGCCCGTAGTTCGCGCCGGACGGCAGGGCGATTCGGCCGGCGACGCTGGCCACATTGATCACCCGGCCGTAGCCGCGCTCGGCCATGCCGGGCAGCAGGCGATGACAGAGCTCTGCGACGGACAGCATCATGAGTTGCAGAAAGTCGCGATGATCCACCCAGTTACGATGGCGCAGGAGGTCAGCGCCGCCGCTGCCGGCGTTGTTGATCAGCCAGTGTAGAGGCGCTGCAGAGGCGGCTGTCCCCGCGAGCGTCTGCTCGATCTGCGCCGGTGCCGCCGGATCGCTCAGATCAGCGGTAATGGTCTGCACCTGAACACCGTGTGCATGGCGGAGCTCCTCGGCCAGGCTAGCCAGCCGGTCCCCGCGGCGTGCAACGAGCACAAGGTCGAGGCCGCGGGCGGCCAACTGCCGGGCGAACTCTGCGCCGAGACCGGCGGAGGCGCCGGTGATCAGCGCCCGGCCCGATGCGATCAGGACTTGAGCTCGAAGGTCACGCCAGCATTGGCGGGCAACCGCTCGAGGAGGGCATCGCCCATGGCGGATGCCGGCGTCCAGAAGCCACCGCCGACCGCCAGATCATCCTGCGCCAGGCACACGGCACATTCGGCGAGCATCTTGGCCGTGGAGCCGTAGCCGGGATCGCGATCACCGCGCACGTCGGCGCGCAGGTCCAGCTTGCGGTCCTGCGGGTGACGCGCGAGCAGCTCGATGTGGAAGTAGCCGCTGCGCTGGGCTTCCGGCGAGGGTCCCTCGCCCGGCTTGGGCAATAGGGACTTTAAGAAATCACGGGATGCCTTGAAGCCCGCCATGGTGTTGATCGCGGCCGTCGAGAGGCTGAGGCCGGCCGCGGCGAATCCGCCGAAGGGGCCACCGGGCATGATCGAGCCTTCGTCATAGCGGAAGTCGCGGCCATAGGCATAGCTCATCAAAGCGTTGCTGCGGCGCACGACGCGCGTGTTGATCTGCGCCATCACAAACGGGCCGATCCAGGCGTTGAAGTCCGCATCGAAGTCGGGGGTCAGCCGATCGCGGCTGTCGAGGCCCTCGCGTTCCCCCGGCGGGTTGAGCGCGTAGGGGTCTTCGATCACCTGTTTGAGGTTCGGGTCGGCGTCGACCTGCTCCATCATGTACATGAGACTGTCGATAGTCCCGCCGCTGAAGCCGCCACTGAACGCGCGGGTCCGGTACTTCACCCAGGGACTCGGCACGCCGTAGCGCTCGCGCATCTCCCGCTGCAGGAAGTAGGTGCCCAGATCGGATGGGATCGAGTCGAAACCGCAGGTGTGCACGATCCGCGCGCCGCTGGCTTCCGCCGTGGCCTGGTGCGCATCGATCATCTGGCGCATCCACTGCACCTCGCCGGTCAGATCGCAGTAGTGGGTCCCCAGCTCCGCGCAGGCGGCGACCAGCTCGCTGCCGTACTTCGCGTAGGGGCCCACGGTGGTCAGCACCACGCGGGCTTTGCCGACGACTTCCCGCAGCGCGGCGGGATCATGGCCATCGGCCACATGAATCGCCAGGTTCTCTCCAGCGCTGCCCAGCCCGGCGGCGACGGCCTCGAGCTTGCTGCGGTTGCGGCCGCCCAGACCGAAGGTCAGGTTCGAACCGCCGTACTGCGCGGCCATGTAGTCGCTGACGATCTTGCCGGTGAATCCGGTGGCGCCCCAGATCAGGACGTCGATTTCCCGCCGTGGCGCGGCGGTGGTTTCGGTCTCGCTTGCTTCACTCATCGTTGCGCTCCTCACCCTAGCGAAGATTGGATTCCGGACGGCCTTGCCAGTACAGCGGCGGCCGCTGCCGATCCCCGGTATGTTGCTCTGCGAGCGTGCCCGCTTCGTAGAGCCGGCCCCCGAGCATGACATGTGTCAGTTGATCCGTGCTGCGGATGTCTGCCAGCGGGTCGCCGTCGATGACGATCAGGTCTGCAAGCTTACCGGCTTCGAGGCTACCAATGTCGCCGTCCATCCCCAGGTAGCGGGCCGGGTCAATAGTGGCGGTCCGCAGCGCCTGCAGCGGGGTCATGCCGCCCTGGGCCATCATCCAGATCTCCCAGTGCGCCGCCAGGCCTTCGCGCTGTCCATGCGCACCGATGTGCACGAGCACGCCTTCGTCGGCGAGCTGTTTGGCGAGCTCGGCATTGGCAAAGTGACCATAGTCGGCATCGGGCGCTTTCTGCCGCCGCACCGAGCGGGCCTGCAGGAGCCTCGGCGGCACGAGCTGCGAGAGCAGCGGGTGCGTCCAGACATCGGTTCGGTCGTACCAGTAGTCTTCACCGCCGATACCGCCATAGGCGACCACCAGGGTGGGGGTGAACCCGACATTGGTCTGGCGCCAAAACTGCACCACGTCGTCGTAGATCGCCTGCTGCGGCAGCGTGTGCTCGATGCCGGTGTTGCCATCGGCGACCAGGCCCATATCCATGTGATAGAGCGCGCCGCCCTCGGCCACCACATGCATGTCTTCGGCGCGTGCCGCGGCGACGACCTGCTGGCGCTGGTCGCGGCGCGGCTGATTGTAGTTTTTGACGCTGATGGCGCCCTGGGCTTTCAGACGTCTGACGTGGGCGAGCGCATCGTCGTAGCTGTTGATCAGCGCGTAGCGCTGGGAGCGGGCACCGTAGACGATCTCGCCGGTGGAGAAGATGCGCGGCCCGAGCGTAATCCCGGCCCGGTTCATCTCCGCTGCGGGAAACACTGCCGAGGCGACGCTCGACGGGTCGTGGATCGTGGTGACGCCGAGACCAAGATGCGCGAGCGTCGACCAGTTCTGCTGCGGGATGACGTAGTCCTGGGCGTAGGGACCGTGGGCGTGAATGTCAATCAACCCCGGCATGACGGTCTTGCCGTCCAGATCGACGGTTGGGGTACCTTCGGGAACGGTCAGCCCCGCACCCACGGCCCGGATGCGGTCGCCGTCGATCAGCACCGTGCCCTGTTCGATCACGCCTTGCTCCGCCTGATCGAGGGCCATGGTGATGATGCGCGCGTTGGTCAGTGCGAATGCACCAGACGGCCGCGCCGTCGGCACGCTGCGGGCCAGGCTGAGCCCGTGCGCCGGTGGTTCGAACGCGTCGTCGAATGCATCTGCTAAAGCGACGCTCTTGAAGGTGGCGCCAATCGCCCAGTGCACGCGTCCCGACTGGGAAAAGCTCGGGTACTCACCACCGATGCTGCTGAGCTGGACCAGGGGCACGCTGCTCGCTTTCGGGCCGAGCTCAAGGGGCTTCACCAACGGCGGCAGAGCCGCGGCATAGATATGGTAGTTCTCGCGGAAGAGTAAGTGTTCGCCGTCCGGTGCCACTCGAAAGTCTGCTGCGAAGCCGGTGCTGGCCAGCACCTTCGGATCGCGCCCGTTCAGGTCCACGGAGACGAGCTGCTGCTTCGCGCCGTCCTTGCCCTGCTCGGCGCGCTGCAGATATACACGATCATTGCGATTGGCGAAGTGAGCGCCATGGCCCTCTGCGGTCACTCGGGTGAGCGGGCCACCGCCAGTTGCCATGCGATAGACCCCGGGGGAATCGCTGTATTCGGGGGCCAGCAGGTAGCCGCCCCGCGCGCGTCGCACCAGCAGCGTCTCTCCATTGGGGCTGACCGAAAGCTCGCGGTAGTGCCCCGGTGTCTGGCTGAGCACGGTGCTGCGCCCACCGCGGCTCGCCACGCGGCGGATGCTGCCGAACTCGCGGTCATCCCAGGTGACGAAGTACACCCAACGGCCATCGGGACTCAAGGTCGGGAACAGCTCGAAGTGTGCGCCCGGATCCCGGGTCAATCGTGTTGGCTGACCGCTGGCGTCGGTACTGCGACGATAGAGTTTGCCCATGCTTTCGAAGATGACGGCGCTACCGTCGGCGTTCTGCACGGGCCAGCGAACCATCATCGCGGTAAACGTATCGGGACTCACGGTCACCTGCGGCCGAGGTGCTTCGAAGTGCTCGCGCGTGTCTTTCACGCGGAACGGAATCTCGCTGAGGCTCACCGTGGGCGCGGCGCCGCGGCCGGCATCTTCCAGATCGGCCCGCCAGATCCCGCCGCCACGCCAGAACAGGATCGCGCGACTGTCCGGCGTCCAGGCCATCGTGGGGTAGGTGCCGTGGACCGCCCAGGTTTCCTGCATGTCCTGATCCAGCGCATCGACCAGCATGTGCTCCGCCCCGGTCTCCAGGTTTTTCAGGAACAGCCTTGATTTGGCGCGAACGCGGCGAACGAAAGCCAGATGCTTACCATCGGGAGAGGGCGTCGGCCGGACAGCGCCTCCGGGCCCTCCGGCGATCACTCGGGTCTCCCCGGTCTCGAGGTCCAGGAACTTGACGTGGAAGACTTCCTTGTTGGAGTCCTGCGCGTAGATGAACCGATCTCCCGGCGTGGCGTTCTGGCTGTAGTAGATTCCGCGGCCGTCGGGACTGAATACCGGCTCGCCGAGTTCCTTCTGGTAACGCGGCCCTGGGCGCTCGACCAGCGCGATGCCGTCCCCGCCGCGCAGATCGTAAAGCCACAGCTCGCCAGTGCCGAGAGAGCGGGTTGTGGTGAAGTGCTTGCGCGCCACCAGCGCCCGGCCGTCCGGGCTGAATGCGGGGCTGTTCAGCAGCCGGAACGATTCTTTGGTCAGCGGTCGAGGGTCGCCTCCGCTACGGGGCAACAGCCACAGGTTGTCGCCGCCCGCCCGGTCGGAGGTGAAAGCGATGTGCTGGCCATCCGGGCTGAACACCGGCTGCATGTCCCAGGCCAGGCCCGAGGTTAGGCTCCGGGCATCACCGCCGGTGATCGGCAGCTCGTAAAGGTCGCCGAGTAGATCGAAGACAACGTGGGCGCCATCCGGGCTGACCGCAAGACTCATCCAGGTCCCGGTGCGGGTATCGATCCGTGCACTGCTCGGCTCCGTGCCCATCGCGGGGGTGTCGACCTGCCAGTCGGTGCCGGTGGCTGAGTCCTCATCCTGCGTGGCCGCGGCCGCGGCCACGGGCGCCGGCGCGAGTGTCAGAAAACAGGCGAGCAGAGCGCCAGCGCGGGTCGGGAGCGTGCGAGTCATGAGGCAGGCCATCGATGCAAGGGCGCGAATGCTAGGCACCGCATCCAGTTTTCACAAGGCCGCAGCGGTTGGCGGGCGTATAGTGGCAAACCAATCCCACGTTGCAGTGCCTTATGAGTCCGTGCCCGTCTCACAGGTCCCGCTTTCCTCATCTGACAATCGCATTGCTTTGGCTGCTGGTCCTCGGCGGCTGCGAGCAGGGCGACCGCAGCCGGTCGGCGGCTGGCGGGTATCAACGGCCCCCGACGGCGGTGATCGCCAGCGCGGTGGTGCAGCGACCGGTGAGCGATGTCCTGGAGGCCATCGGCACGACCCAGGCAAACGAGTCCGTCACCTTAAGCGCGAAGGTCACGGATACCGTGAGCCGTGTGCGCTTCGAGGACGGTCAGTTTGTCGAACAGGGCGCCGTGCTCGTGGAGCTGGCGAACGCGGAGGAGTCGGCGCTGCTCGCGGAGGCGGAGGCCAACGTCGATGAAAGCGCCCGGCAACTGCGGCGCCTGGAAGACCTCTATCGCAAGCGCGCGATTCCGGTATCACAGCGTGACGAAGCCAGCGCGGCCTATAACGCGGCGAAAGCGCGCTATGAATCGCTGGTTGCGCGGCTCGACGATCTGCTGATACGGGCACCCTTCAGCGGCCTGCTCGGGTTCCGCGACGTGAGTGCGGGCACGCTCATCACCCCAGGCACCGCGATCACAACGCTGGACGATGTCTCGCAGATCAAGCTCGATTTCGCGGTGCCGGAAGTGCATCTGGCGGTGCTGCAGCCAGGACTGTCCCTGATCGCACGCAGTACTGCATACCCGGACCGGGGCTTTCCCGCCTCGGTACAGACTGTTGCGACACGAATCGACCCAGTCACCCGTACTGCACGCGTCCGCGCCGTGGTCGAGAATAAAGATCGTGTCCTGCGCCCCGGTATGTTGTTGACCGTGGCGCTGCAGACGAATGAGCGCATCGCATTGGCGATTCCCGAATCGGCGCTGGTGCAGCGCTCGGGGCGTACATCAGTCTATGTGGTCGTCCAGCAGGAGGATGGCCCCGCCCTGGCGGCGGCCTTACGCATGATTGAAACCGGCGCCCGCTACGATGGTTGGGTGGAGGTGTTGCGGGGCCTTACGGAGGGCGAGCGGGTGATCACCGAGGGCACGCTCAAGGTTCGCGACCAGTCGCCCATCCGTCTGCTCGAGGGCCGCGAGACGGCGCAGGAAGCGGCGGGCGGACCGCGCCGGCCGCGCCGGAGCGCCTGAACCATGTGGTTGTCGGATACCTCCGTTCAGCGGCCGGTCTTTGCGACGGTTGTGAGCATGTTGCTGGTTGCGTTCGGGCTACTGTCATTCAACGCTCTGCCGCTGCGAGAGTACCCGGACATCAGCGCCCCCACGGTTTCCGTGACGACGAACTATGTTGGCGCTTCCGCGGACATCATCGAGTCGCGTGTCACCCAGGTCATCGAAGACCGTATCAGTGGCATCGATGGCATCAAGGCGATCCGCTCCACCAGCCAGGATGAGGTCTCCCGGATCAATGTGGAGTTCGCGCTCGATCGCGAGATCGATCAGGCTGCGAATGATGTCCGAGATCGGGTTTCCCGGGTTGTGCGCCTGTTGCCGGACGACGTTGAGCTGCCGATCGTCGCAAAGGAAGACTCGGACGCTCGGCCGGTGATGTACATGAGCCTGTCGAGCAGCGAGCTGACGCTCATGGAACTCGATGACTACGCACGTCGGTTCGTGGTAGACCGGTTTTCGGTCATACCGGGTGTCTCCAGCGCGAACGTGAATAGCGGCAGCCGCGCTGCCATGCGTATTTGGCTTGATCGACTTGCGATGGCCGCGCGGGAGGTCACGGTCACCGATGTTGAGGAAGCGCTGCGCCGCGAGAACGTAGATCTGCCCGCAGGGCGAATCGAGACCGATGCAGTGGAGTTCCGGGTGCGGCTGGCACGCAGCTATCAGACGCCGGAGGATTTCCAGGCGCTGGTTGTTGCTACCGATCCTGATGGCTTTCCCGTTCGACTCGGCGAGCTCGCTGATGTCGCTGTCGCCGCGGCAAACACCCGGGAAAGCTTCAGCGTCAACCAGCGCACGACCGCCGGCATCGCCATCTCGAAGCAGTCGAATGCGAACACACTGGAGACGCTCGAGGCGGTCAAGGCTGAGATTGCGGCCATCAATCGCTCGCTGCCGGCTCACATGTCGCTCATCGCCAGCTCCGATGACTCCGTCTTCATTCGCGAAGCAATCGACTCGGTCTATCAGACGATCACTATGACGGTGGTGCTTGTCAGCCTCGTCATCCTCATTTTTCTCGGCAGCGTGCGCACGATGATCATTCCGGCGATCACGATTCCTGTGTGCCTGGTGTCGGCTTTCATCGCCCTCGCGGCGTTCGACTTTTCTGTCAATCTGATCACACTGCTGGCGCTGGTGCTGTCGATCGGGCTGGTGGTCGACGATGCGATTGTGGTTCTCGAGAACATCTACCGCCGGATTGAGAAAGGCGAAGCCCCGCTGCTTGCGGCGTATCGAGGTGCGCGGCAGGTGTCGTTCGCGGTGATCGCGACGACCGCTGTGCTGATCGCCGTGTTCACGCCGATCATGTTCCTCTCAGACAACGTGGGCGTGATCTTCCGGGAGCTGGCGGTGGCCATCTGCGCGGCGGTGGTGTTTTCCAGTGTCCTAGCACTTTCACTGACGCCCATGATGAGCGCGCGGCTGCTGCAGCCTGTCGGACGGGGCAGTGCATTCAGCCAACGCGTCAACCAC